>CAZUFB010000018.1:0-34960 GCA_964619775.1 uncultured Coriobacteriaceae bacterium | reverse complement strand
CAACAGGCTGTTGTCCAATTGCGAAGTCGGGCCACACCTGCGCGAACTGGCGCATATAATAAATATTTACTTAATCTGGCCGGCGTTCACAGGCGCCACGGCATCCCGCAGGCCGTCTTTGCCCGGCTTTCGCTACCGTTCATAGATATATTCGCTGCCCAGAATGCTGGCCAAGGCGTCCCTCATCTGATGAGGGCCGGGCTTGACTTTGCGCGGCGCCATCTCAAAACGCTCGCGCGTCCGCCCGGTCAAATCGGAGGTGCCCACTTCGTCGGACAAGTTAATCGCCCCCGCAGGGCAAATGTCGACGCAGCAGCGGCATTTGACACAACGGTAAGGATAGTGGTAGACGCCAAACGTGCCGTCGTCGTCCTTGAACTTTCGAATGGCCTCGGTAGGGCAGAACACGGCGCACGCCTGGCACGACGTGCATGCTTCGGCGTCGATGGACACGCGTCCCCACAGACGCGTTGCGACCACGGAGTCTTGCGGCGTCCCAAAATGCGCCAAACCCTTGAGCAGGCGGTTCCTGCGATGGGGCAGGTGATGGGGCAGCGTACCGTCGGCCTGAACCCTCTGCACGGCAAACGCAGGCCGCATCTCTGTCTCTCCGGCGTCCCCGGCATGTTCGACATCGTTTGCCGCTTCTGCGTCCAAGGCGCCCTCGGCGTCCGCAGCGCCGCCCTCGCCCACCGCGCCCGTCGCCTGCCCGTACGGCAGGATCTCGGGCAGCGCGTCGACCACGCGCACGACCTCCGGGCGTCCCCATGCCCGCAGCAGGACGTTTGCGGTGGCGCACACCTCGTTTGCCACGAGAGACCCTGGGCTATGGGGGCACGTCTCGCACGCCCCGTGCACGAGCGCCACGTCACGGGCGCCCGCGCGCGCCAACAGCACCAGCAGGCTTTCCTCCACGCGCCCCAGGCACGCCACTTCGACCACGCGCGCGCCGCCGGGGATGCCGGCCCCCGCGCACGCTTGGGCGCACGCAACCGCCACGGTCGCCTCTTCGCCCGAGGCCCGCAGCGCTTCCGCGCACGCCTCGTACAGCTCGCGGTCGTCGGGCCCGCGCGCCTCCAGGGCGCCGGTGGGGCACACGCTGGCGCAGGTGCCGCACCCGATGCAGTTCTCCGGGGCAACCTCCACGCGGCCGTCGTTCAGCGAGATGCAACCCGACGTGCATGCGTCGACGCACCTTCTGCACCCCGCGTGCCGGTTGCGCACCAGCACGCACCGGTCCCTCCAAACGGTGACGTCGGCACCCTTGAGCCGTTCGAACACGTCGAAGTAGTTGTCGCTGTGCTTCATAGTTGCCGTTCCCCGTTCGGTCTCTCGTCGGTTCGTGCAATGCGCGTCCCACAAAAGGCGGGCGGTGCTCCGCCCCGAGGGGACGGGGAAGCCGGGGGCCTCGATGCGCGAGCCCCCGGCAAATGTGCCCTTTCGGCTGATGGACTGGAGGCCAGGGCACCGTCAGGAAGTGGATGGGCAACCGTTACTTTCCGTTACGCCGAGAAGGAGAGGAGTTACTCGGTGACCGTAACGTAAACGCCGTCGCCCGTTTCCAGGCCGTCGTAAGTCTCGTCGCCGACGCTTTCGCCCGTATAGGTGCAACCGGCACCGGGGGCCTGCGAACCGGCCTTGTAGACATCGACCGTATAGGTCTTGTCGGCCAGGAACTCGCCCAGCGACTGCAGCTCGTAGTCGTCGTGTGCAAAGGGGTCGACCTTGTCCTCGCTTGCCGTCAAAAACTCGTTCATCACGGCTTCGACCGACGCGTAGTCGCCGTTGAGAGGCAGCCACACGGCCTTGATCGACCCTCCTATCGCGGTGCAGTCAAGCGTCACCGCAACGTGGACGAGACCGCCGGCCGAGTCGGAACCCGCCTCGCTGTGCGTGTAGGGAATCGCGAAAGCCGGAGCCCCTGATAACGCAAAAGAGCAAAGGAGGGCGATGCCGGCCGCGGCAAGGCCAGCCCTCTTTGCCCGTTGTACCCTTCTTGCTTCAACCATGTTCTTCGTGTCCTTTCCTTTGGCCCATCCACTGTGACGCGTCCCATGGTAGGGGCGCAACGAAGGCTCCCCCTACGGCAAAACGGTAGATTTGACCAGCGGCATCGTCACATACGGACGAAGGAAATACCCACAAAAGGATGAGATGGGACCTTCGCCCCGTCGTATGCTTGGCCAAACCGAAAAGGAGGTACGACATGGGCGCAGCCCAGCTTGACCGCGAACTCGACCTTGTATCGGACATCGACACGGACGAGGCCTACAACCCGCTGGATTTTATCGAAGGCGATGACGACGACTGGGGAACTGACGAGGAACGCCTGCTGCCGGAAGCCCTGCCGCCCGATGCCCAGGAACACGTTTGCCGCCCGTCGGTATACTCTCCCGAGCGCGCCGGAAGCGTCGGGAACGCCGTGCGGAACCTGGTGACCACCAACGCCGCCCGGCGCCACATCCTGCTCTCGATCATCGACTGGGCGCGCGACGGGGTGCCGGCCGACACGCTGTTCAGCCTCATCGAGCAGGAACAGACCGACAACCTCTCGGTGTACGACCCCGTGTCCTACTGCCGTATGCTCGAACGCGCCGGCGCCCTGTGCATGGAGACGCCATCGGCCGGCGACGGCGAGCCGGACATGCCCGAGACCGCCGGTACGGTCGGTGAAGAGGACCCGCAGGTCGGCTATCTTACCATCGATGGGGACATCAAGCCCTTCTGGCGATCCACCGAGGACGGTCTGCACGCCTACGACGAGTTGACCCAGGGCACCGAATGGCGCGACAAGGTGCTGGGGGAGGACAGCGTATACGCCGAGGTCTACCTCGCCGTGATGGGCGCCCTCGACGAGCAGGACCGCACGCGCGGCGAAATCGTCGAACTGGCCGAGTCGTTTGAGGTCACGAAGCATCCGCGCAAGTACGGCACATACTTCATCGACGTCCTCGAGGCCACTTCGGCGATCCGCTGGACCAACTCCGCATGGACCCTCACCGACCTGGGACGGCAGCTCCTCGACGAGCTGGGCGTCTACTGCGCCGGCGCGTCTGCGGCAAGCACCGTCACCCCCAAGGAGGACTAGCATGACAGCCGAGCACGAAACCGCGCCCGTCTCAATCGACGTCGACGAGACCGTCGGCGACGCCGACCTCGTCGATCTGTTCACCTCGCGCGCCGCCATGTACGGGCTGCTTGCCGGGCTGTTCCGCAAAGAGCTCGACCTTGGACAGATCAACGAGCTCAAGCGGATGAAGTTCCCCACCGGCACCGGCAACGAGACGGTCGACCAGGGCTTCCGCGACCTGTACGACTACCTCAAGAGCGCCTGGGAAGGCAGCGTGACCGAGCTGGCCGTCGACTACTCGCGCACGTTTATCGGCAGCGGCACGACCGGTTACTCGGCGGCCTATCTCTACGAAAGCGTCTACACCTCCGACCGACGCCTCCTGGCCCGCGAGGCGCGCGGCGAGGTGCTTCAGTTCTACCGAAACAACGGCCTGGTCAAGGATCAGTGGAACGACATGGAGGACCACCTGGCCCTCGAGCTCGAGTTCATGCAGATCCTCAGCGGACGCACCGCCAGGGCGTTTGAGGAAGGCGACGAGGATGCGGCGCTCAACGACATCCGCTGCCAGCACGACTTCGTGCGCAACCACCTCAACAACTGGTTGCCCATGATGGCAGGCGACGCGCTCAAGTTCGCCGACACGGCGTTCTACCGCGGGGCCGCACGCATCGCGCTGGGCTACTGCGAAGAGGACGAGAAGCTGCTTGCAGAGCTTCTCGAAGGGGCGCCCGAACCTCCCGTGGAAGTCACCGTGGCCTAGAGCAGTCCACGGAATCGTCCTCGGCGCTTTCGATAAGGGCAAGCAAATCGCCGCGCTTGTGGACGTCAAGCTTGCGGTAGATGTTGCGGATATGGGTCTTCGCAGTGCCCGCAGAGATGTAGTACTTCTCCTGGATGTAGGGGATGCCGTGACCTTTGGCAAGCTCGAAGAGAATGTCGGTCTCGCGGTCGGTCAGCAGGTAGGTTCGCGCCACCTTCTTGACCCGGCGCGAGAAAAACCCCTCGGACGGGCGTCCGTCCCCCGCGTCGCCGTCGGTGGCGGGCGGCAGAGAAACCGAGGTCTGCGCACCGGCGGCAGGCTGAGCCCATCCCAACGCCGCAACCCCTCCCTGCCCAGTGCACCCTGCCGTCCCTGCATCAGAGCCATCCCCCGCCGCGGGGACGGCAGGGTAGAGCTCGTCGAGCCTGAACACCGCAAGACGCATGCCGGGGCAGCGCAGGGCGAGCCGCATGAGGTCGGACTCGCGCGGCAGCGTGGCACGCGTCAGCAGCACCAGGACCAACGCGACCGGAACAAACGCCAGGCCCTCGAAGGGCAGCTCGTCGAACATCGACGAAAGCCGGGCCGCTATGACCGTGCCGGCGAACATCGACAAGGTCACCGCGCCGCGCGTCAGGCCGAACACGAACAGCGGCGAGATCCGGAAGCGGTGGGCCAGCGACGAGGCATAGGTCCACAGATGGGCCTCGCATAAGAAGTAGGCGAGCACCAAGAAGAGATCAGCGAAGATGTCGTACTCGGAGACGCACAGCGCCGCCGCGAGCACCCCGCACACCGTGAAGGGCACGATAAGCCTGAAGAACCGCTCCCACGTCCCCTGCTTCTGGATATAACCGAGAAGCATGAACAGCACGACGGCGATGCCGCCCGCCATAAGAAGCACGACAACCGTGGCGGGCCCGGCCGCATGCTCGAAGGCGGACTGGAGCGACGCCTGTTTCAGCAAGCCCAGCGCCAGGCCGGCAAACAGCATCGACTCGAACAGGTTCGCCCCGAAGCGCGTACGGCGGTCGTCGAACTCGTTGAACACGGGACCCGCCGCACTCTCGGCGGAAGGAGAGACGGCGTTGAGCAGGGCGAACTCCACAAACGGTATCGCGGCGACCAGCAGCCCTCCCACTGGCTTCGGCAACGACTGCACCACCAGGATATCAAACGCATAGCCCGCCGCCACCGCGACCGGGCCGGCCAGCATGATCGCAGACTCGTGCTGACGCGAAAACGTAACGCCCCAGTACAGCAGCAGCACCGTGGAGCCGACGCCGGTGACGGCGCCCGCCAGCACGTCGATCACCGAGGCCGCAGCCCCTTTCAGGGGCAGCAACGCCAACAGGGTGCCCACGCAGGTCAGAGCAGCTGCCGCCCCCATGGCGCGGCGCGAGCGCGCGTAGCGCGTGCAGCGGCGGTCGAACCCTGCGACGAGGAACGACACGATCGAGACCACAGCCACCGAGGCAAGGTAGCGCAGCGAGATCCCCTCGCCGAACACGCTCGGGAAGCTCGTCCCTCCCCCAAGGACCGCATTCGAATACATGGCGGCGCACACCCACACGTTGTGCAGGCCGAACCCCGCCACCAGCATGGCAATCGTCTTCCCCTTGGAACGTGCAGCATCGGCATGCGGCACAAGAACCCCTCCCCAGCTATCCGGACGCATGGACCGGACATCGTAGCATCCGGCCCACCCGTCCCTTCATCTCCAAAACCTTGTTCCCCTATGAAACTCGAACGGCACGTGCAACAAGGAAGTCCACCGCACCGTTGAACGCCACAGGATCGGGCAGCGCGATGTCCTCCACCAGGAACGCCTGACCGAGCAGCACCGTGGCGCAGGCATCGAGAAGGGCGTCGTCGCCCGCGTCGCACGCGACGCGCGCGACCTCGAACAGCGCATGGCCCGTGTTGACTTCGAGCACGTAGACCCGCGGCGGGACTTCGTCTTTGCCGAGTCTCGAGGTGACGTACTTGGCCATCGCGATGGTCATGACGCCTTCGGTGGCCACGCGCGAGGCGGCTTTGGCGGGCCCCGCCAGATAAGCCGACGCCGCAGCGCGCGCCAACGGGTAACGGGTATGCGCGGCGATGGCCTCAAGCACGCGCTCCGTGTCGGCGGCGGGTCGCGACGGCTCCGCCTCGTCGCCGTCGGAGAGGTTGGCGCTCGTCACGCTGTGGAAGCGCGCGCCCCGGTAAGAGCCCATCACCATGAAGCAGAACTCGTCCTGGGCGCCGTTGGGGCACAACAGCACGTCGTGCCCGCGCTCGAGAACCTCCTCCACCGCAGGCGTGCGCCTTAGGCGCTCAACGTCGCTTCCCACCGCGTAGAAGATCTCGGGGTGCTTCTTGACGTCGCCGATGGCGTCCACATACTCCTGCAGGGAGACAAGCCGGCCCTCGCGTGCCGAAGGGTAAAGCAACAGCGGGTTAAGCACGTTGGCCAGGGTTCCGCGGCTCGTGCAGATCGAGAATTTGACGCCGGTCCCGTACGCGGCGAAAAAACGCTCGTGGGCCGGGCGGTCGTCGTCCACCATGGCCTTCAGGCTCTCCATGACGCTGCGCTCGAGCTGGCGACCGATGATCTGCACGCGGCTGTCCTGCTGGATCGCCTCGCGCGACACGTTGAGCCGGATGTTCGTGGTCTCCACGACGCCGCAGACGAAGCGCAGATGGCCGGGGAGCAGCACGTTGCACGCCTCGTCGATGAGCACGCCGGCGCTGTACAGCCGCGGACCGTAGCGGTAGTCCTTGGAATAGAGTTCCTCGGGAGCCGTGCTCGGGACGAACAGCAGCGCGTCGTACTCGATTGCGCCGCGGGCACGGGCGCGGATCGTGCGCAGGGGAGGCTCGGGGTCGCGAAACTCGAAACGGTAGAACTCCTCAAGCTCCTCCTCGGTCACATCCTGCTCGTCGAGCGTCCAGATGGGGGTCATGGCGTTGACCACCGTGGGGGTCACGACGCTCTCGTCGCGCTGAAGCGCCCCGCTCTGCTCGTCGAACGTCTCGCGAGCCAGGTCCATCACGATGGGATAGCGGATGTAGTTGCTGTAGCGGCGGATAAGGTTCTGCAGGGAGCTTTGGTCGAGGAAGCGCTCGAGGTTCTCGTCGGCCGTGCTCTCGCGGATGTGCAGGGTTACGTCGGTGCCGTGCGCCGGGCGCTCGGCCGGCTCGATCGAATATCCCTCCACGCCGTCGCTCTCCCAGCACCACGCCTGCTCGTCGCCCAGGGACCGCGACACCACGGTCACGCGGTCCGCCACCATGAACGAGCTGTAGAACCCCACGCCGAACTGGCCGATGATGTCGACGTCCGAGGGGGCCTGACCGCGTGCGAGACGCTCCTTCACCTGCTGGCTGCCCGAATGCGCGATGGTGCCCAGGCATTCCTCGAGCGCGGCGTCGTCCATGCCGACGCCGGTGTCGGACACCGTGAGCAGGCGGCGGGCCCGGTCGAACGTCACGCGGATCTCCAGGTCGCCGCCTTCCCCGGAGCCCGGTGCTCCCTGCATTCGGGCAAGGCGCACCTTGTCGAGGGCGTCGGAGGCATTGGAGACAAGCTCGCGCAGAAAGACCTCGCGATTGGCGTATATCGAGTTGACCATCAGGTCAAGCAGCTTTTTGGACTCGGTTTTGAACGACTTCATCGGATTTCCCTCCCGGTACGCCGACGCGGCGCACGTCCGACTCTGCAAGGCCGGCTCGACGCGTCGATCGGACAAATCTGCCCGCACGGCACGCCTACCCCCGTCCCAGCGCGGCGGCCAGGTCGACCTGCGACCCCTTCTCGAAACCGGGGAAGGCGTCGCCCGCCTGGGCAAAGAACGGAGCGGGGGCGAGCAGGGCGGTGCGTCTGCCCCCGACCGAGCACACGCGCACGACGCGCATCTTGGAGCGTTCGGCGACCTCGATGTCGGCCCGCTCGAACGCCGAAACCGCCAGGATGCGCGTCGCGCGGGCGATGAACGAGCGCACGCGGGTCCGGTCCTCGTCCACGATGCGCCGACGCTTGGAGTCGGGCTCGGAAGGCTCGTAGGCGTCGCGGTGCGGCACCATGCCGTCCACCATGCCCGGGGCGACCAGGCAGGCGCACTCCAAACCGCAGAGGTTCTCGTAAAGCGCCACGCGCACCGCGTCGGCGGCCTCGGGCAGGCAGGGCGACGACAGCACGGCGCGCACGAGCCCGAGCAGCCCGGCGGCGTCCTCGTCGCCGCGCAGGGCGGCGAGGACGCCCGCAAACGGCGCACATCCGTCAAGCCCGGCGGCGCAGAAGAGTTCGGCGCCGTGCAGGCCCCGGCATCGCTCGACGACCCGCTGCCCCTCCGCCCACGAGCGCCGCAGCGCCTCCACCTTGAGAACCTCGGGACACGGGCCGGAACCCTCGGCGACCTCCTTGAGCGTCGCGTAGAAACCCGCGCCGCGCCCCTCGGCCAGGCGGTAGAGGCTCCCCCAGGTCTCGCTGTTGGCGATGGCGTTGTCGAAGCCCGTCCAGGCGCGCCAGGCAACGACGTCGCAGGGGTCGGCGGCCAGGCACAGCGCAACGTAGGCCGTCAAGGCGTCGTGGCGCCCGGGCTCGCGCAGGTCGCCGCCCAGTCGCACGCCCAAGCCCGTCCCGCAGGTCGGGATGCCGCGGCGCTCCAGGGCCTTGCGCGCGTAAGCGCCCCAGCGCCGGTTGGGCACGGCCACCGCGAAGTCGGAGAACGCCAGGTCGGGATGGGCCGTCCGCACCTCCTCGACCACGCGCGGCAGGTGCGCCAGCTCCTCCTCGGGAGTCTCCCACTCGACGAAGACCGACGTGCCGGACGTTCCCCGCACCGCGCGGCGCGGGGCGGCCGGGTCCCCCATCGCGGCCTCGACGCCCAGGGCGGCCTCGACACCCCATGCGCCGTCCAGCTCGAACACGTCGACGTTGCGGCGCAGGCGCTCGAAGCGCTCGAACCCCTCGGGGCAGGGGTAGTCGGTGTTCGCCTTCGTGGCGTGGGCGGCGTTGCCCGTAACGATCAGCTGCTTCCCGGCGCACAGCGCCATGCACACCTGCTCGGCGCGGGAAAGGTTCTGAAAATCGTCGCACAGCACGTAGGCGTAGCGGTGCGCGAACGGCCGACCCTGCTCGCTTTTCAAGAACATGCCGCACACGTAGGGCAGCTCGTGGCGCAGCATCGCGCCGCTGCCGCGCAGGATAAAGCGGGCACGCTCCAGAACGACCGTCTCCTCGCCCGGAATCAGCCACGCGGCTTCGTCCTCGAACTTGCTCCACTGCGCGTAGAAGAACATGAGCATGTTGCGCAGGCGCCGGCTCTTCTGGCCGATCGTCTTGAGGTCTTCGAGGAAAAACGCGTACTCGCCGTCGTTGAGCACGCGCGGCGTCCGCCCGGTGAGCGCACGGGCGGCGGGGTCGTCGAGCACCGCGGCGCACACGTCGAGCGCCCGCCGCACGACGACCCCCTCCGCCGACGGGAGAAGGCGTTCGCCCGCCGCACGTCGCAAGCGCTCCCGAAACGCGGCGCATGCCAGCCCCGTCGAGGCGACCACCAAGATTGACGAAGCGTCAACACCCTGTTCAAGCAGACGGACGCACCGCCTCACGAGCACCTCGGTCTTTCCGCTGCGCGCGGGGCCGTCCACCTTGGCGATGCGGCCCTCGTAGTCTGCCAGCTCCCACATGGCGCCCCCTTACGCGACGAACGCGCCGCTGGCGGAGTCGAACTCGCGCGCCGTGCCGTCGGCATAGACGGCCTCCCACACACGGTAGTCGATCGCGAAGTCGGCGTCGCGCACGCCGTACTCGGCCTCCCATTCCTCGGGAGTCAGAGGGGCCACCTCGAGCGGGCTGTCCGCCTTGGCGGCCGCCTCGGCCTCGGCGTCCTCGCGGGCGACCTCGGCGCTCATCTCGGGCGACTCCATGAACTCCTCCTCGGCCCGCTCCTCAGCCTCGGCGCGCGCACGCTCCTCAGCCTCGGCGCGCACGGCTGCCTCGGCAGACGCGCGCTCGGCAGCCGCAGCCTTTTCCCGCGCCGCCTGCTCGGCCTGTTCGCGGTAGGCACGCGTCGAGGGCACGCGCACGCGCACCGGATCGCCCAGCAATCCGGCCCCCAGCGCCGTACGCACGTCGGTGGCCACCCGGGCGCAGTCGGTTGGCAGGGCGCCGTTGGAGTCGAGCCGGTACTCGAGCGTGAGCCTGCCTCCTTCAAGCTCGAACTCGATGTAGTCAAGCACCAGCTCGGGAAGGTCGTACTTGCGGCGTCGCCGGTTGAAGGCAACCATGTTGCTCCCCACCTTGCGCATCGTGCTCAGCAGGTGCTGCTCCATGCGCTGCGCCCAGTTGTCGTCCGACTCCCCGCCGTCCACCTCCAGGTAGCGGCGCGTGCCGAACTTCACCATGACGTGCACGTAGCTGCACACGGGCTCGTCCCCCTTGCCGGAGGGGCGCGGGCGAACCAAAATCTCGCCGATATGAGTCCACGATCGCTTGATGTCGAGCTTGAGCTCCTCGTCGAGAATGCGCCCGTCGACGTAAAAGACGATGAGGTTCGACGGATAGGGCTTCATTGCCATACGGTGCCTGCCTTTCGGTCGGTTGTTCGCGCGGCACAGGCAGCGCCCCTAAAAGGAACGTCTCGCCGCGCCGCACGGGAGCACGCTTGCCTGCGGTACGGCAAACGACGATACCGCACGCTAGAAGGGCCAAATACCTCGTTTCGCATGATATGAATCCCCCTCCCGCTCCCCCCTTTTTACCGAGCCCGCGCAACGGGGCCGTTCCTACAATGCAGGCAATCCAAAGGTTCACACGCAAGAGGTCTCACCGTGTGCGGGGCAGGGACTGGACCCCGCACGCGAGGAGCGTTTTGTCTTGCGGCCGTCGGACTTCCCGGGAGGTGAGAGGCCCCGGAAGAACGCACGCAAACCGTTTGGAGGAGAGAGACGGGAACTACAAGCAGGAAGGAAGGAAGGCATGCACAACCTAACGCTCACGCGCCGCAGCTTCGTGAAGGCAGCAGCCGTCACCGCCGCGGCCGCGGCGGTCCCCTTTGCATCCAAACCCTCCCAGGCCCTCGCCGACGGCGAGGTGGACGAGACCGAAGCGCAGGTGCAGCACATCCGCTCGTGCTGCCGCGCATGCGGCAAAAACGAGTGCGGCGTGTGGATCACCGTCGTCGACGGCGTGGTGACCCGCGTCGAGGGCGACGAGCAGTGCGCCCACAGCCGCGGCCACTGCTGCTCCAAGTCGCAGGCTTCCATGCAGGCGCTCTACCATCCCGACCGCCTGCGCTACTGCCAGAAGCGCAGCAACCCCAAGGGCGAGGAGGACCCCGGCTGGCAGCGCATCTCACTGGCCGAGGCCTTCGACGAGTCGGGGGCCAAGTTCAACGAAATCATCTCCAAGTACGGCGGAGAGTCCATCTTCACCGCCGGCGGCACCTCGCGCATCTGGTGCATGGCCCCCTACGCGGCCTTCAAAAACCTCTTCGGCACCCCCAACGCCATCACGGCCCAGCAGATCTGCAAGGGACCCCGCCACTTTGCGACCATCATGACCGACGAGAACGCCGCGTCGTGGATGGAGGTCGAGCAGCAACCGCTCGTCTACGTGCAGTGGGGAACCGCCGTCGAGTACTCCAACTACGACTCGTCCTGCCGCGGTGTCGTCGACGTCGCCCAGCGCGCCTACAAGCACATCCTCGTCGACCCGCGCATGACCCCGCTGGGCAAGGAGGCCGACATCTGGCTGCCGCTGCGCGTCGGCACCGACATGGCGCTGCTGTGCGGCATGCTGCGCTGGGTCATCGACAACGAGGCCTACGACGACCTGTTCGTCCGCCGCTGGACCGACGCGCCGTTCCTGTGGAACCCCGAGGAAGACGGCCGCACCGAAAAAGGCTGGCTGTGGGACAGCACTGGCGGCATCGACTTTACCAGCCGCCTTGTCACCGAGGCCGACTGCGACCCCGACTGGGTGAACCAGTACTGGGATTACGAGGGCCGCTACCAGAGGTTCATCTGCTGGGACGAGAACAACGACAAGCCCACCTACTGGGACGCCGAGCAGTGCGTCTGGGAAGGCGAGCGTCATCGCATCCCCACCACCGGCACCTGGATCGAGCACCCCTACAAGCCGATCATCGCCGACGCGTGGCTTCCCGACCCCTCTCAGTTCGCCGACCCCGAAGACCCCGAGTACGACGAGTACTGGCACCCGGGCAACGAGGGCGGCAAGCGCTCCAACCCCCTGGGCCTGCCCAAGTCGCCCGCCCTCACCCCCGGCGGCGTCGAGATCAAACTCGCCAACGGCAAGACCATCACGGCGCGCACCGCGTGGGAGTCGTTCATCGACAGCCTCGAGGAGAACACCCTCGAGTACACCGCCGAGGTGACCGAGGTCCCCGCCGAAAAGATCGAGGAGGCGTGCATCGCCTACACGACGCGCCTCAACCCGCTCTACGGCAACGGCGGCATCCACTACCAGCTCGCCATCGACCACAACGGCCACGGCGTGCAGAACAGCCGCGCGCTGCAGATCCTGTCCACCATCACCGGCAACGGCGACGGCCCCGCCGGCAACCGCGGCGCCACCAAGCACGAGCTGGCCACGCAGCCCGGCTGGGACAACTTCATGCTCAAGGTTCCCGAGAACCCCAAGACCTGGGGCCTCGACGACTCGGTGGTCGGCCCGGTGGCGCTGGGCAACACGCCGCGCAACCTCACCATCGAAGAGCAGATCCCGCTGATCCAGGAGTGGGTCGCCAAACTCGTCGAAGAGGGTTCCCCGCTGGCCGAACGCTACGGCAACCACGTCCCCACCGACGAGGAGGCCTACTGGATCGCCGACCGCAAAGGCGGCGACTACCAGCCTAGCAGCCAGTGGCCGGTCGACTCCACCATCGTCGAGCAGAATGAGAAGATGATCGGCTCCGACCGTTTCCCGCTCACCAAGTACTGGGGCAACTGGGCAGACGCCACCGCGATCTACGACGCCTGCCGCAACATCAACTCGATGTACCAGATGCACGGCGAGCTGTGCATGTCCGGCGACTTCATGCACTCGTCCAACATCATCGAAGCGTGGGAGGCTCAGAAGTCCCTCGACTTCTACCTCGACTTCAACCTGTGGTCGTGCCCCAACAACGGCAACGCCGACATCATCATCCCCTGCATGCACTGGCTTGAGATGAACTGCCCGCGCGCGTCCCAGGGCGCCGGCGGCGTGTTCGGCCTCGCCCAGCGCGCCGTGTACCCCATCGGCGACCAGACCGCCGACTTCGTGTCCGCGGTGTGCCTCTACAAGGCCATGGGCGTCGAGTACAACAACACCGTCGAAGGCCTGGACGCCTGGTTCGACATGGACTACAACAACTTCGTCCAGATGGGAGGCGACGTCGACTACGACCAGCAGGAGGTCAACTACCTGACCGCCAACGTGTCCTACTGGGCCTCGCCCGAGTTCCCCGACGGCATCGACTTCGAGAGCTACCGCGAGAAGTTCCAGGAAGAGGGCTGGTTCGACGCCCGCACCTACTATCCCGAGCGCTGGGGCACCTACCGCCGCGCCGAGATGGGCTACCGCCGTCACAGCAAGAACCGCGAGCTGCGCCCGCTGTTCGACGAGAAGCCCGGCTTCTCCACGCCCACCGGCAAGACCGAGATCTGGTCCACGGTGTGCGAGAGCTACATCGGCGACGACGCACCCAACTTCTACGAGCAGTGCATGCCCTCGCGCGCCGCGTGGGACGGCCACATCCCGGACATCGAGAAGTTCCCGCACTGGTTCGAGCCGAAGAACTCGCGCATCAGCAACCCCGAGCTCTACGACGCATCCCTCGTCGACCAGATCCACAACACCAGCGAGGACTACGCCGACAAGAGCTTCGGCGGCCACCCCGAGTGCGACCTGACCGCTTCCGGCGAGGACAGCCTGATCGAGCGCTACAAGGAGGAGCTGGTCAACCATCCCGACAGCGTGTTCTGGGGCACGAGCGGATCGCGTCAGCCCGTGTACTTCCACTCCGAGCACCGTCAGCTGCCGTGGTGCCGCGAGCTGTGGCCCTACCCGCGCCTCGAGATGAACCCCGAAGACGCCGCACGCCTGGGCCTCGAGGAAGGCGACTGGGTGTGGATCCGCAGCCCGTGGGGCGCCGTGCGCGAGGTCATCGACCTGTACTACGGCATCGCGCCCGGCACGGTCAACGCCAACCACGGCTGGTGGTACCCCGAATTCGACACCGCCTCCCACGGCTTCGACCAGGTCAACATCAACTGTCTCGTCGACAAGTACGCCCAGGACCCCGTCGGCGGAGCCGCGCAGATGCGCGGCATCCCGATGCTGGTCTACAAGGCCACCGAGGAGAACACCCCCAACGGCACCATCGTCCCCTCGGTCGAGATGCCCGACGGCACCGTCGTGGAGGCCATCACCGACCCCGGCGACGAGCGCCTGAAGATGTGGCTCGCCAACGACCCGCGCATTAACGAATCCACCGCCGAGCTGACCTTTGCCAGCGCCGCCGCCACAGGCCTGACGCCCAACAGCGTCGTGCGCGGCTAGAACCGAGAGTAGAGAGGAGGCCCCAAGCATGGCCAACTACGCGATCATCACCGACCTCAACCGCTGCGTCGGCTGCCTGGCCTGCACGGTTGCGTGCAAGGTCATCAACGGCGTGCCGGTCGGCGAGTTCTGGATCAAGACGCTGCGCGTCGGCCCCAACCCCACCGAGGGCGGCTCCGGCCAGTTCCCCGACGTCGAGATGTACTTCCTTCCCATCCAGTGCCAGCACTGCTCGAACCCCGAGTGCGTCACGGTCTGCCCCACGGGCGCGTCCTACATCCGAGAGGACGGCACCGTCCAGGTCGACCGCGAACTGTGCATCGGCTGCCAGCTCTGCGAGTCGGCCTGCCCCTACGGCGTGCGCTACCTCAACGCCGAGGAGGGCGTCGTGGAGAAGTGCACCATGTGCGAGCAGAAGCTCGAGCAGGACGAGCTGCCGCAGTGCGTCACCCAGTGCGCGGCGCGCGCCCGCTTTTTCGGCGACCTCGACGAAGGCGTCGACAACTTCGAGGCGCCGGCCGCCCCGAGCGACCCGCACGCGGTCGGCTACGACGACCTGCAGAAGACCCGCGTCAAGCTCAAGGACTACGTCGAGGCTTACGAGGAGTCCGACATCCATCACCTTGCGGACATGGGCAACGCTCCCAAACTGATGTACCTGCTGCGTGCACCGCGCCAGTGGAGAGAGTAGTCCATGAACGCCCAGTGGTCGCTCGTCTGCTTCACATTCTTCCTGTGCCTGTCCGGCGGCGTCCTGGCCGTTCAGGGATTGCTCACGCTGCTGGGCAAAGGTAGGAAGACGCAGGTGCCTGCGCTTGCGCTTTCGGCGGTCGCCCTGGTCGCAGGCATTACGGCGCTCGTGCTGCGCCTGCAGCACTGGGAGCGCGTCTTCAACACGCTCAGCTCGGTGTTCAAGTCGGGTTCCGTCTCGGGCCTGAGCGCCACGCTGTGGCTGTGCGTGCTGTGCGCCGCGGTGCTGGTGCTGTTCGCCCTCTTCATCAGGCGCTCCGAAGAGGGCGAGGCCCCGCGCTGGTGCGGGGTAGCCGGCATCGTGGCCGGCTTGGCGACGCCCCTGTTTTTGGGCAACGCCTTCAGGACGGCCTCGATGCCCGCCCAGGGCGTCCCGGTGCTCGACGCGTACTACGTGTTCGACGCCGTGCTGCTCGGCGCGCTGACGTTGCTGGCGATAGGGCTTGCAACGAAGGGCTCCGGGGCAGGAACCGCCCGCACGACGGCCCTCGTCGGCGTCGCCGGCTCGCTTGCCGCCGTGGTGGTCTACGCGCTCATGGCCGAAAACGACACCTCGGGGATCGTGCGCTACCTCGAGGCCACCGGCCCCACCGTAAGCTCCGCAGGCGAGGCGGCAAGCACCGCGATCCTGGAAGGCCCGCAGGCCGGGCTGTTCTGGGGCCTCGTGGTGGCAGTGGGCCTGGTCGCCCCCGCAGCGGCCGCCTTCCTCGTCCGCCGTATCGAGGGCTCCCGGGGGGCGCTGCTCACCGGTGCAGCCCTGGTGTGCGCGGTCGCAGGATCGCTCGTCTGGCGCTGCCTGGTATAGGGCACTCGCCAGAACCCGCGCCCGCCCGAAACCATCGGGCGGCGCACGACAATCCCGCCGCGGGGTCCGCTCGCCGGACCCTGCGGCACCATCAAACCGGTATGGACACGGCGCCCCCGCGTCGACGCCGTGTCCACCGGTATCGAAGACCGCACGGAGCCTCCCGCTGCCCGCCCTTGCCCTTTTCCGCAAGCACAAGGTCGGACGACAGAAGGCTTTGCCGCCCTGCACCGGGGCGGCGGCAAGGAGACGGACGCCCCGGCACCGTTGGCCAAAGGAGCCGCCATGGAACACAGCGAAAAAGCGCCCTCCACGCCCCGGGAGCCCCGCGGCGCCACACGCCGTGCGCTTTGCATCGGCATCGGCAGCACCGCCGTCCTGATGGGCCTGGGCGCCCTGCGCTTTGCAGGCAGCAACCCGCTGTGCCGTCCCCCGGGAGGCCAGGACGAAGACCGGCTCGCCGGCCGCTGCATACGTTGCCAACGCTGCTACGAGGTGTGTCCGCGCAAGGTCATCGCACCCGCTCGCATCGAGGACGGCGTCATGGGCATGCGGACCCCCGCGATGTCGCCCCTGGACGACTACTGCGATTTCTGCGCCGAGGAGAACGAAGGTGAGCCCCGGTGCGCGTCCGCATGTCCCACGGGCGCTCTTTCCCTTGACGCCGTCGAGCTCAAGGACCGCACGCTGGTGGTGCGCGACGCCGACGGCAACGAGGTGTCCCGCACCGCGCTCTCCGTGCCCGACCTCGGTGTCGCCGTGATCGACGAACGCGTCTGCCTGGCGTTTCGCGGTACCGGATGCCGCCTGTGCTATGACGCCTGCCCGCTCGACCCCAAGGCCATCGAGCTGCGCAGCGGCAGCGGGTCCGGCGAAGGGCGCCTCGTCTACGTCGTCGCAGAAAACTGCAACGGCTGCGGGGCCTGCGAGAGCGTGTGCATCAGCCTGCAGGCCGGATCCGCGGCGTCTGGGGCGACCGAACGCGCCGTCGTCGTCCGACCGCCCGGAACCGTCGCCTAGCCGACGCCTCGAAAGGAGAACCTTGATGAAAGCCTCCAAACTGCGCGTCGTCGTCGCCGCGGTCGTGTTTGCCGCACTGGCCGTCGGGCTCGTCGTCGGCATCGGCACCGGCACGCTTTCTGGTTTTGGCTGGGAGACCATCTCGATGATCTGCCCCTTGGGGGCCCTCGCCACCATGGTCGCGGCCAAAACCGTCATCCCGCGGGCCATGGTCTCGCTTGCCATTGCAGCCGTGTTCGTGTTGCTGCTTGGCCGCGCCTTCTGCGGGTGGGTGTGCCCCGTCCCGCTTGCAGGCCGCATACGGGCGTTTTTCCGCTCGGCCAAGAAACGCAAGGAACTCGCCCGAGCCAGGCGCCAGGAAATCGTGCAGGCGGCCAAGGACGACCGCTTCTGCCCGGGCGGATGCCCCCCGTGCGCAGACGCGTGCGCTCGGAGGCGCAAACGGCTCGACTCGCGCCACTACGTGCTCGGAGGAGCGATTCTTTCTGCGGCGGTCTTCGGTTTTCCGGTGTTTTGCCTCGTCTGTCCGGTGGGGTTGACCTTTGCCGCCGTGCTCGTGCTGTGGCGCCTCTTTTCGGCCGGCGACACCACCGTGCTGGTCGTCCTCGTCCCGCTCATGCTCGTCATCGAGCTGGTGTTTCTGCACAAGTGGTGCTCGAGCTTCTGCCCCATCGCCGGCCTCATGAACCTGGTGGCGCGCCTCAACCGCACCTGGCGCCCGGTGATAGACGACGCGAAGTGCCTCGAAACCACCCGCGACGCCGTGTGCAGCCGCTGCGCCGAGGTGTGCGAGTCCGACATCAACCTGCGGCACCTGGCCATGGGAGAGCATACCCTGGCCGACTGCACCCGCTGCCGTTCCTGCGTGGACGCCTGCCCCGCCAAGGCGATCTCGATGCCGTTTTTGCACAGGCCGGCCCCGTCGGACAAGGCCGCCCCCGCAGGCCCGACCGACTCGTCGGAGTCGCGCGAAGCATAGAAAACCGCCTGAAACGGCAGGCCGCCGCCGGAACCGGTCCCGACGGCGGCCTGCCTCGCCAGCGCGTGCACCGGGCACCCGCAAAGGCGACCCGGCGTCAGGGCCGCCCTAACGCTTGATGCTGTAGAACGCCCTCATGCCCGGGTACTCGGCGGCCACGCCCAGCTCGTCCTCGATGCGCAGGAGCTGGTTGTACTTGGCGATGCGGTCGCTGCGGCAGGGGGCACCGGTCTTGATCTGGCCGGCGTTCACGGCAACGGCCAGGTCGGCGATGAAGCTGTCCTCGGTCTCGCCCGAACGGTGCGACACCACGCAGGTGTAGCTCGAGCGCTTTGCAAGCTCCATGGTGTCCATCGCCTCGGTGAGGGTGCCGATCTGGTTGACCTTCACGAGGATGGCGTTGGCCACGCCCAGCTCGACGCCTTTGGCCAGGCGCTTCTTGTTGGTGACGAACAGGTCGTCGCCCACCAGCTGCACATGCGCGCCGATGCGGTCGGTCAGCTTCTTCCAGCCGTCCCAGTCCTCCTCGGCCATGCCGTCCTCGATGCTCACGATGGGGAACCGCTCCGCCAGGTCGGCCCAGTAGTCCACCATTTCGTCGGGGGTCAGCTCGCGCCCTTCGCCCTTGAGGCAGTACACCTTGCGCTCCGCGTCGTAGAACTCGGTCGACGCGGGGTCCATCGCGAAGAGGATCTGCTCGCCGGGGGTGTAGCCGGCGGCCTCGCAGGCGCGGGCGATCCACTCGAAGGGCTCGGCGTTGGTCTTGAGGTTGGGGGCGAAGCCGCCCTCGTCGCCCACGCCGCCGCCGAGGCCGGCCTCGTGCAGGACCTTCTTGAGGGTGTGGTAGACCTCGGAGCACCAGCGCAGGCCCTCGGCGAACGTCTCGGCGCCCACGGGCATGATCATGAACTCCTGGAAGTCCACGTTGTTGTCGGCGTGGACGCCGCCGTTGAGGATGTTCATCATGGGGACGGGCAGCGCATGGGCGTTGGGGCCGCCCAGGTAGGCGTAGAGCGGCAGGCCCACCGAGCTCGCGGCGGCGCGGGCCACGGCCATCGAGGTGCCCAGGATGGCGTTGGCGCCCAGGCAGGTCTTGTTCTCGGTGCCGTCGAGGTCGATGAGCATGGAGTCGACCGCGCGCTGGTCGAGAGCGTTGCAGCCCACCAGGGCCTCGGCGATCTCCTCGTTCACGTGGTCGACGGCGGTCATCACGCCTTTGCCCAGATAGCGGGCGCAGTCGGCATCGCGCATCTCGCACGCCTCGAAGGCGCCGGTCGATGCGCCCGAGGGGACCATGGCGCGACCGAAGGCGCCGTCCTCGAGCAGAACCTCGACCTCGACCGTGGGGTTGCCGCGCGAATCGAGTATCTCGCGGCCGTACACATCGATGATGTCGCTCACAGGTTGTTCTCCTTCAGCTTCGCTGCGGCCCACAGGGCCTCCTGCTCCTCGTTGGAAACGTCGGCGATGTCGCGACCCTGCTCGCGCGCGGCCTGCTCCATGTACGCCCAACGGCGGCGGAACTTGGCGCAGCTCGCGCGCAGCGCGGACTCCGCGTCGATGTGCTCGCGCCGTGCAACGTTGACCAACGAGAACAGGATATCACCGAACTCCATCTCGGCGGCCGCGCTGCCCGCCGGCGCTTCCCTGAACTCATCGATTTCGCCGACGACCTGCGCCCAGACGTCCTCGGTCGACTGCCACTCGAAACCGGCGGCGACGGCCTTGCGGCTGATCTTCTGCGCCTGCATGAGTGCAGGCAGTCCCGTGGGCACGCCATCGAGCAGCCCTGCGGGCGCGCAGCCCTCCCCGTCGGCCTCTTGGGCGGCGGTACGGTGCTCGTCGAGCTTCACCTGGTCCCAGATGCCCACGACGTCGTCGGCGCTCTCGGCGCTCGCCTCCCCAAACACGTGGGGATGGCGGCGCACGAGCTTCTCGTTGATGCCGCGGCACACGTCGTCGAGCGTGAACTCCCCCGCGTCGGCGGCGATTTGCGCCTGCAGCACGACCTGCATGAGCACGTCGCCGAGCTCCTCCTCGAGGTGGCGCACCTGCGAGCCCTCGATGGCGTCGACCGCCTCGTAGGCCTCCTCGATCATGTTCTTGGCGATGGAGGCGTGGGTCTGCTCGCGATCCCACGGGCAGCCGTCGGGTTGACGCAGGCGCCAGATCGTGCGCACGAGCGCGTCGAAGTCGGGGTGGGTGCCCGGCGCTCCGGGCCGGTCGGCGCCTGCGGGGTCGAGCGGCAGACGCGCGGGGACCGGGTTGCAACCCGGTCCGTCGGCACCGTCAACAGGCAGGGTATCTTCCATGCGCACCTCCAGAAGGTCGCGGGCCTTGGGGACCGGGCGCACGCCGCCCCGGCTTTGCGGAGCATCATATACCCAACAAGCGCGACGCGCTTATAAAGAGTTCGAGCGATTCCAACACCGCCTCGTCAAAGTCGCAAGCAGGTGTTTTGCAAATCCTATCCAACCATTATCCAACTATCAGGGCATCCGAAGCTCATCCTGTGCATTCACAATAGGCCAATTTGCCCGCCGAAGGACCGATCTGCCGACACCAACCATCCACGGCCGCTTGTACCAGAACGCCCGGGCGCCGCCTCCCCTTGAACTCCACGATATTTCTGCCACAAACTCTGCGGTTTTGGGTATCCATAGCCTTGCAAAGATTGCCGTCCGTGCGCACAATGAATCGGTTGTACCGACACGCCCTCCCGTTGCCGCACGGTTTACCACCCAGGGCGCCCAGGAGAAGGACAAGGAACCAAAAGGCCTTCCGCAGGCCTTGGACAGGGAAGGACGGCCCACCATGGCTGAACAAGCAAAACTCCGCGCCGCGGGCGAAAAAGCCACATCGTCCGTGCGTGCCCTAGGCCACGACCCGAGCCTGTGCCTGCGCGAGACCAGCCAGAAGTCGACCTGCAGCGCCTGTATGGACATCTGCCCCGGCAAAGCCATTCGCCTTCCCAAGGCAACCGACACGGCCGGCGGCGTCAAGGTTACCGTCAGCAAGGGCTTCTGCGTCGACTGCGGCCTGTGCTGCTCGGCCTGCCCCACCAGCTCCATGATCGTGCTCGAGCCCACGCCGCGTCGTCTGCGCCACCTGCTCAAGCGCGCCCAGGCAGCAGCAGGCGGGTCTGCCCACCACGTCTACCTCACCTGCATCGAGACCGGCCTGGCCAAAGAAAGCCCGTCGGTTATCGAGATACCCTGCCTGGGGGCCCTTACGCGCGAGGTCTGGACGTCGCTCATGCTTGACTTCCCCAACCTCGCCGTGTACCTGCCCGGCGACCTGTGCCCGCGCTGCAAGGCCAAGGCTGCCGAGGAGATCATCGTCAACGAGGTCTGCGCGGCCCAAGACGTCGTGGGCCGCGACCTGCAACTCGTCGAGCTGCGCAAGGAACTCGAGTTCACCGATTCCAAGGGCAACCTCCCCTCGCAGGGCGACGAGCTGTTCGGCGACATCGGCAGCGGCTTCGGCGACATCGTGCGCGACTTCACGCAAGGCGAGGAGGACATGACCGAGGAAGAACGCTGCAACTCGGACATGAAGAAGATGCGCATCCGCGTGCGCAAGGAGATCACCGTGGCCGAAGGCGAGGAGACGCCGGGCTTCAAGGGTGCCGAAGGCATGACCGGCATCCTCACCGTCGCACGCGCCACACTGCTCGACGCCGTGATGCGCTTCCCCGAGATCGCTCCGCGCGTCGAGCTGAAGGGCGTGACGATCGACGCCTCCAAATGTGAGAACCCCGACGAGCTCGTGGCGGCCTGCCCGCTGGGCGCCGTCCACAAGACCGAGGACGGCGCGCTGCACGTCGAGCCGCTCGTGTGCGTGGGCTGCGGCCTGTGCAAGGAAATCGCCCCCGACGCGGTGAGCGAGACCACCACGAGCTGCGCCGACCTGCTGCTCAACGAGCCTGCCGCCACCAAGTAGCAAGGACGAGAGAAGATGCCGCGTCAAGGAGCCCGGGGGTAGCGTCCGGAGCACGGCGTCGGCGCGACCGCCGAGAACAGCCCGGTGGTCGCGCCGGTCCGGCGGCAGGGGGAGGTCTTTCCTACATCCGCTGGCGGATATAACCGGTCACGAGGTCGGCGTACCGTTCCAGACGGACGAGCAAGGCGAGGTGGCCGCCTTCCAGGTCGGTGACGACGGTGGGGTTCGGCATGATGTCGACCAGCGAGGCCTTGCAATCCGGACTGAAAGTCGCATCGTCCTCGGAGAGGATCAGCAGCACGCGATCGTCCCACCTCGCGAAATCTTCCCGCGTCATGCCGAAATAGTTCTGCGCGTCCACAAGGAAATCTATCATGTGGCGTTCGTAGGGTTTGGCGAGCAGCTGCACCATTGCGTCGCACAGCTCCCCCATCACCGCCCGTTCCGATGGGGTGAAAACCTCCGCCTTCTTCATCACCGCCTGTCTCATCAGACGCTTGAACAGGGCAAAGGGCAGAACGGGAAGGAGCCTTCTGAACCTTTTCTGACTCTCAATCATGTGCAGGAGGTAGTCGTATGCGTCCCGGCTCATGCTCTGAGACAGGGAGCATGTGTTTGAGAGCACCAGGCCATCCACCGACTCCGGATGGCGGGACGCGATAATCTGCGCGACGATTCCTCCCAACGACTGACCCACCAACCACGCCTTTTCCCCAAGCCGTCGCAGGAGTTCGGAAACAGCCTCGGCAAACTCCCCGTTGTCCGCAAACTGCACCTGGTAGTCGAAGGTCAGCACCGAGAAGTCCCCGGCAAACCGGTCGAAGTGCCTGTACAGCAGGTCGGACAGGCCGATACCGCCCGTGAGCAGAACGACGGTCGCCTTCGCCTGCACATTTTTATAATAGCGGTAGGTAAATTCTTTCCCACTGCTTAACGAGACCGTCTGTACCGGATAGAGCTTGCGAAACTCGTTCAAGTCCATAGCGTCGCCCTTCCCGCAAGTCCACCGCCCACGGCCGGCTTTCCCTGCAACAATATAGAGCAGGGGGTCGGGTCGGGCCAAGGGGCCCGTCCCCGGAGGGTTCCGGAATCGGGCCCCATCCCGGTCGCTACGCCAGAAGCCTTCCCTCTTTGGCAACGAGCACGCCGTCGAGATACACCTCGGGCGACAGGGTTACGCAGTCGATGTGCGAAACCGCCTGGACGGTACCGCCGAAGTCGCTGTTCGTGCCGAACGCAATGTGGGTCGATCCGTAAATCTTCTCATCCTCGAGGATCACGCCCGTGACGCGCGCCGCGGGGTTGGTGCCGATGCCCAGCTCGCCGATGGTACGCGAGGCCGGGTTGTCGGGAATGGCGGCCGACACGGCGTCGGCCTGAGGCCCCTCGATACCTACGAGGCGTCCTCCCTCGAGAGTGAGCAGGATGGGCCCGTCGAGCAGACCGACGCCTACGATGCTGCCGGTCACCAGGTACTCGCCGTCGGCCCGCGCCTCAAGCGGGGCGATGAACGCCTCGCCCGAGGGCAGGTTGCCGCCCATGCCCGGCTCGCGGTACACGCCCGTGCTCGCCACACCGGTGCGCCCTTCGAGATGGACGACGAGCTCGTGGCGCGCGCCCGTCCGGGGATCGGTCGTCACAATCCGGCACAGCGATGCCCCCGTGAGCAAGTCCGCATAGCGGCGCGTGGTGCGCTCGACTTCGGCGTAGTCCGCCGTAATCGGCCCCTCGCGGAACATGCGGGGCGTGATGCCCGGCATCGTCGCGATACGCGCCCCGGCCTCGACGGCCGCCATGCGCGCCTTGGTGTGCGTGATGGAGCGGGTCGTCGGGCACACGACAACGTCCGCCGCACGCATGGCGGCCGCAACGGGCTCCGGCGGCTCCTCGCCCGAAACCCCGGCGACGGGCATGCACGCCAGAGTTGCATCGGCGCCGTACCCCCGCGCCGCCTCGTAGACGGCCCGTCCCATGGCGAGGCGCTCGTCGTCGGTGACGACGAGGACCTTTTCACCGGGCTTCAAGCCCAGGCACTGGTTCAGGATGACGTCGCACGCACCCTTGTAGCACGCGACCCCGTCCGATTCCGTTACATCCGCCTCAATCATTTGCAAACAGCTCCTTGTGGACGTCGTTTTTAAACGTGGCCCGCACGCAGGGCCGGCATGGACGCGCCCCTTGGCACCGGCAGGACGTCCATCATCCCAGCAGCTCCGAGACGACCGACGCCACGAGGGTGCGGGGCAGCAGCACCGGCAGGCCAGACTCCTGCCGCACGATGCGGCGCATCCCCGTCGTAAATCCCATGCAGTCGAGGCACGCAAACAGGTAGCCGCCCCCGCGCAGAGAGCGGGCGACTTCGGCGATGCGGGCGGGGTCCCCGTACGGCGAGGCGCACACGACGCCGACGTCGAGCCCGTCCGCACGCCAGCGCTCCTCCACCTGGCCCGCTTGGGATTCCTCGGGAACCACGACGGCAACCCTGCGGCCGCCGGCCAGCTCCCGTGCCGCCGCATGGAACAGGGGCATGGGGACGACAAGGGGGCCGTCGTGCTCGAACGCGGGAAACTCTCCCGTGCACATCAGCACCGTGCAGGCGGCGCCGTCACGTTCGGCCTCGTAGATCTTGCGCTGCACGAGCCCGTTCACGAGACGGCCCGAGAACAGCACCTGCCCGCCGTCGCGCATGCGCGACACGAGCACCTCGTCGTCGCCGACCGGGGCAAGCTCGTCGACGACGCGCTCGCGCGTATAGCCGTCGAGCGCCCCGTACTCGACGACTTCCAGGGTCGGGGAGAGACTCGCTGCCAAATCGTCGGACATGTCGGTGCGCGGGGACTGTCCGACGGTTATCAAGGCGACCTTCGTCCGGCTCCCGTTTGTCGACCCATCCGTGCGGTCCATGAGACCGGCCTCCTCCCGCAAACGCCCGCACGCCGGGCGCAACGCTACTCTGCAGCGCCGCCGAGCGTCTGAAAGCGCTCCATACGGCCGTACAGCGCCGTCAGATGCTGGAATTCGGCCTCGTCGTAGAACGAGCACTTGCCCGCCGTATACGCCTTGGCGACCTCAACGGCAAAGCGCGCGGCCTCCTCGACATCGACGCCGTGCGTCGCGCCCGTTGCACAGCCGGCAACCATCTGCTCGGTGGTGATGGCCACGCCCACCACGGGCGCCGTTGTGGCGATGGCAGGCTGCAGGATGCTGTTCAGGTGGTAGAGGTCGTTGCCGTAGGGGGTGATATCCTGCTGCGAAAGGGCAAACACCTGCGGCATCTTGCCGGTGGTGCGCATCATGACGTCCATGAGGTCGTTGGAAACGGGCAGGATGTAGCCCTGCATGACCGTAGGCGAGATGGCGAAACCGTTGCAGTTGACGATACGGTTGCCCTTGGTGGTGTCGATTGACAGCACGGCGTCCATGCGCTCGTCCACCTCCATGCGGTTCATCGTCTGCATGTCGATGGGCGACCCCATGAACGGAACCGGCTCGTGGGGCTCGGTGGGCGCGTCGGGACACACGTGAGTCCCGACGATTACGTCACCGGGCAGCACGTCGCCCGCATCGTGCATCTCGGCAAGCTTGAGCGCGACGGCAAGGGCGGCCAGGGCACCGTCGCCATCGGACACCGCGCCGACCATCTCGGGGCGCGCGCCCAAACCGCCAAGACGCCCCACGACACCGAGGGTGGGGGCGTCGCCACCGGCGGTCTTGCCGCGCGATCCGGCGATGAGGACCTTGACGCAATCGGTGGAGCCGCGGTCGCCCTCCACACGGATGCTCGCGGCTTCGGACGCGCCGCGCGCATAGAGCAGGTCGACGATTTCCTGGCCGCTTGCCTGCGGCTTGTCAATCAGATCGAAGATTTCGAGCAGCTGCCTGAACAGCATGGCCGCACGCCTCCTTTCGCACGGCCGGACGCGAATAGGCCGGCCGGCATGCCATTAAACACTTTCGTGCATCATGGAATATACAGGACGCGGTGGCAAGGCGGTTTCGTCGCCGGCAGGTCCGCTTCCGCAAAAATCCGGCTCTTCCACGGACGGGAAGGCAGAACCCTGTCGCGACGCGTCATGCGGAGTCGGGCCTTACGATCCGATTGACCGGACGGAGCCTGTCAATCCGTTCACGAGCCGGATGCCATCATCCGGCGACTCGATTGGCGGCAGGGGTTTCTGTTTTACCCAATTGAAATTGCATTGCCCTAAAATCAGCGAGAATACGGTCGAACTCTCCGTCGGCCGTTCGAAGAGAAGGGACAAGACCATGAGCCATGCACCCGAACCCGTGTCCGCCAACGTGTCCCGCCGTACGCTCCTCAAGGGCGTTGGCCTGATTGGCCTGACGGCTTCCGCAGCAGGCATCCTCGGCATGGACTACACGCCGGCACGGGCGGACGAGGCAGACGACCCCGTCGAGGGCGGTACCCTCAGCATCTCGCTATCCTCGTCGCCGCGCTACCTTGACCCCATCAGCTATACGGGCACCTACGAGTCGCAGATTATCAAGAGCGTCTGCGATACCCTCGTCGAGTACGCGATGGACCTCTCCGAGATTGTGCCGAGCATCGCCACCGACTGGACCGTGAGCGACGACGGCCTAACCTACACGTTCACGCTGCGCGACGACGTGTACTTCCAGCCCGGCGAGTATCAGGACGGCCGTCTCATGACCGCCGAGGACGTCAAGTACTCCCTCGAGCGCTCCGCCAACGAGTCCGCGATGAACCGCCTCGACATGCTCGACCACTGCAACGTCTTGAGCGACACCGAGATCGAGTGCGTCCTGACCTCCCCGGCCGCCTCGTTCATCACCGCGCTGACCGACGCCGGCAACTCCATCGTCCCGCAGGAGGAGGTCGACGGCTGGGGCGACTCCTTCGGCAACCACCTCGTCGGCACCGGCCCCTTCTACCTTGAAGAGTTTGTCCAGGACCAGCAGTCCACGCTCCTGCGCAACGACACGTACTGGGGGGACCGCCCCTACCTCGACGGTGTGAACTTCAAGGTAGTCACCGACACCAACCAGGCCGCCAACGGCCTGCAGACCGGCGAAATCGACGTTGCCACCTCGCTGACCGGCGAGGCCATCGAAATCGTGCGCCAGAACGAGTCCCTGGAGCTGCGCCAGATCGAGGGGCTGCACGTCGCCTACGTCTACTTCAACCAGGTGAACGGCCCCACCGCCGACCAGAACGTCCGCAAGGCCATCCTCATGGCCATCAATCGCGACGAGCTGCTGAACGGCGTCTACCAGTACGACGAGGCGAGCGATGCCTGCCTGCCGCTGCCCAAGGGCAGCTGGGGCTACGACGAGAGCGTCGAGGAGCTCATACCCGAGTACGACCCAGAGGGCGCCAAAGAGCTCCTGTCCGAGGCAGGCTACCCTGACGGCCTGACGCTCGAGCTCTACATCAACAACACGACGGCCCGCGTCCGCATGGCCACTATCTTGCAGGCGCAGCTTCTCGCCAACCTCAACATCACCATCAACATCCACACCTCGGACTGGGGCACCTTCAGCGCCGACGCCGCATCGGGCGCGGCCGACATGTACGGCATGAGCTGGACCTGGTATCCCGACCCCTACTTCTTCCTCAACAAGCTGTTCTCGAGCAGCGAGGTCGGCGCCCTGGGCAACGGCGCCGGCTTCAGCCACGAGGAGGTCGACGAGCTGCTCGACCTTGCCCTTCAGGCCACCGACCAGGATGAGCGCGCCGAATATTACAAGCAGGCGCTGCGCGCGATCGTCGAGTACGACCCGATTCTCGTGTACGCCTCCGAGTACGTGAACACCGGTCTCGTCCCGTCGGTCCAGGGCTACATCGACCGCTCCGACGGCACGGTCAAGATTGTCAACTCCGAGGTCAACGTCTGGAAGTCCCAGTCGTAGCACATCTAGCAGACCGCCTGCCGTCCCGGAGCAAGCGTGCCGGGCGGCAGGCTTTTTCTATGCGACATGCCCGCACCGCTCGCACCTTCCGACGGTTGCCGCACCGGGCATCGAGCGGACCCGCGACCCGTTCGCGGTCGAGCACGGAGGTGTGACTCAGATGTTGAAAACCGTCTTGAAGAGAGTCGTGCAGGTCATTCCTGTCCTGTTCGTGGTCGTGACGCTCACGTTCATCCTGACGCGCATGATCCCGGGCGACCCGGCAACGATGATGCTCGGTCCCCAGGCGTCCCCCGACTCCATCGCGGAACTGCAGGAGAAGCTCGGACTGAACCTGCCCCTGTGGGAACAGTACGTCAACTACATCGTTGACATCCTACACGGGGACTTCGGCTACTCGACGTCGTATGCCAGCGACGTCATGCCGCTCATCGCAAACCGGCTGCCCGCCACGCTCATGATCACGCTGACCGGCCTGTGCCTCGCCCTAATCGTAGGCATCCCGATCGGCGTGCTGTCCGCCGTACGCCAGAACACGATCGTCGACTACGTCCTCATGGTCGTCGCGCTCGTAGGCGTCTCGATGCCCATCTTCTGGCTCGGTTTGATGCTCGTGCTGCTCTTCAGCGTCCAGCTCGGCTGGTTGCCCGCCATGGGCATGGGCGACATCAGCAACGGCGCATGGGATGTCATCAGCCACATGATCCTGCCTTGCCTGTGTCTCGCCACCATCCCGGCGGCAACGTTCGCACGCATCACGCGCTCGAGCATGATCGACTCGCTGAGCGGCGACTACATCAAGGCGCTACGCGCCCGCGGGGTCAGGGGCGCGGTCGTGCTCTGGAAGCACGCCTTCAAAAACGCCCTGCCGCCGATCCTCACCGTGCTCGGCCTGCAGCTCGCCGGCTGCTTCGCGGGCGCCATCCTCACCGAGACGATTTTCTCGTGGCCCGGACTGGGCACGTTGATTGTAAACGCCGTGAACAGCCGCGACTACTCGCTCATACAGGGCGTCGTGCTCTTCTCGGCTGTGATATTCGTGTTCATCAACCTGATCGTCGACCTGCTGTACATGGTCGTCAACCCCAAGGTCAGCTACGAGGGCGGAGGTGCCCGATAATGGCAGATTCGACCACAACCGCCCACAGCGTCCTGGGAGAGGCGGCGACGCGCGACATGCTCAGGCGCGAACGCCGCGTCAACAGCGCCTGGCGCAAGCTGAGCCGCAACAAGATGGCCGTCGTCGGCTTCGTCATCGTCGCGACGATGGTGATTGTGGCCATCTTTGCCAATTTCATCGCGCCCTACGACCCCAACGAGATCGACATCCTGAACTCCTATGCGACACCCGGAACCGAGGGGCACATCTTCGGCACCGACGGTTACGGCCGCGACCTGTTCAGCCGCATCGTATACGGAGCGCGCATCTCGATTTTCGTCGCCGTGGGCGGCACCATCGTGGGCGCTTGCATCGGCGCGCTGCTCGGCCTGGTCGCCGGCTTCTTCGGCGGCATCGTCGACACGGTCATCATGCGCATCATGGACGGCATGCTCGCCTTCCCGTTCATCCTGCTGGCCCTTATCCTCATGACCATCCTTGGTTCGGGCGCGCTCAACGTGATACTCGCCATCGGCATCGCAAACGTGCCCACGTTTGCCCGCGTCGTGCGCGGCCAGGTCCACGTGGTGAAGAACGAGGAATACTGCAACGCCGAGCGCGTCCTCGGGGCGTCGAGCATGCGCATCCTGTTCAGGCACGTCTTCCCCAACGCGCTGTCGCCCATCATCGTGTACTTCACGCTTAACATCGCCAGCGCCATCATCTCCGAAGCTGCCCTGTCGTTCCTGGGTCTGGGTATCACGCCGCCCACGGCCTCGTGGGGCAACATCCTGGCAGACGGTAAGACCACGCTGCAGCTCGCGCCGCATATCGCCACGATTTCGGGCGCGTTCATCTTGCTGACGGTCTTGGGCTTCAACCTGCTGGGCGACGGCATCCGCGACGTGCTCGACCCCAAGCAGAAGAAGTGACGGGAGGCTCCGCATGACCAGCGCAAACGCCAAGACACCGCACGAAACCGGGGCTTCCATGGACAAACCGCTGCTGACCGTCAAAGACCTCAAGACGCACTTCCACACTGCCAGCGGCATCGCGCGCGCCGTGGATGGTGTGAGTTTCACGCTCGACCGAGGCAAGACGCTCGGCATCGTGGGCGAGTCGGGGTCGGGCAAGAGCGTCACCGCCTCCTCGATTATGCGCCTGCTGCCCAAGAACGGACGCATCGAGGACGGCACCATCGAGTTTGACGGCATCGACATGGTCAACGTCGGCAAGAAGCAGCTGCGCGCCATGCGCGGCAAGGACATCTCGATGATCTTCCAAGACCCCATGACCTCGCTCGACCCGGTGTTCAAGGTCGGCAGCCAGATGATCGAGCAGATTTGCGCCCACGAGAACGTAAGCAAAGCCGAAGCGCGCAAGACCGCCGTCGAGACGCTGCGCCTCGTGGGCATTCCCGAACCCGAAAGCCGTATGGAATCCTACCCCTTTGAGCTGTCGGGCGGCATGTGCCAGCGCGTCATGATCGCCATGGCCGTGAGCTGCAGGCCCAAGTTCATCATCGCCGACGAGCCGACCACCGCCCTTGACGTGACGGTGCAGTCGCAGGTGCTCGACCTGCTGTCGAGCATGCAGAACCGCTTCGGAACAGCCATCCTGCTCATCACCCACAACCTGGGCATCGTCTGGAAAATGTGCGACTCGGTGGTGGTCATGTATGCCGGGCGCACCTGCGAGTACGCCCCCATGGAGGAACTCTACTCCAACCCGCTGCACCCCTACACGTGGGGCCTGCTCGACTCGATGCCAAAGCTCTCCGACGAGGCGAAGAGCGACCTCAAGACCATCCCTGGCGTCCCGCCGGACCTGCGTTTAACGGGTTCTTGCTGCAACTTCTGCAACCGCTGCCCCTACGCCGTCCCCGAATGCTCCCAGCGCGTCCCCGAGCTCAGGGAAATCGAGCCCGGCCATTTCGTTGCCTGCCTGCGGCAGGATGTCGCACAGCGCCTGAAGCGTGACGAGGTGAACGCACATGAATAGCACGACCGCCGCTCCGGCGTCCCAAGACGTCATCCTGAGCATCAAAAATCTGTGCAAAGAGTTCCGCCTGCGCAGCAACAGGCTGTTCGGCAAGCCTCGCATCCTGCACGCCCTTAGCGACGTCTCGCTCGACGTGTACCGCGGCGAGACATTGGGCATCATCGGCGAATCGGGCTGCGGCAAATCAACGCTGGGGCGCTGCATCGTGCACCTGCACCGCCCGACCTCGGGCCAAATCGTCTACGGTGGACGCGACATCTCCTGGCTCAAGGGAGACGAGCTCAAGAACGTTCATAAAGACATCCAGATGGTCTTCCAAGACTCCTACTCGTCCCTCGACCCACGTTTTACCGCGGCTGCGGCGATTGAAGAGCCCATGAAGATCTATGGGATGGAGCAGGACAAGCGCAAACGCCAGGAAACCGTGCTTTCCCTCATGCAGGAGGTCGGCCTAGACGTGCAGCACCTCCAGCGCTATCCGCACGAATTCTCGGGCGGCCAGCGCCAGCGTATCAACGTGGCGCGCGCCCTGGTGCTCGACCCCAAAGTCATCGTATGCGACGAGCCCGTCTCGGCGCTCGACGTGTCGGTCCAGGCCCAGGTGCTCAACCTCTTCCGCAAACTGCAGCGCGAGCGCGGTCTCACCTACCTATTCATCTCGCACGACCTCTCGGTCATCAAGCACGTCTCCGATCGCGTGGCCATCATGTACCTCGGCCGCGTCATGGAACTGTGTCCTGCCAACGAGATCTATGCCAACCCGCTGCACCCCTATACCAAGGCCCTCCTGTCGGCCATCCCACCCGAAAGCCCCTTTGCAAAAACCCCCGAGATGCGTCTCGAAGGCGAAATCCCCAGCCCTGTTGGAGACCAGGTCGGCTGTCCCTTGGCAGGGCGCTGCCCCAACCGCACCGACCGCTGCCTGCACGAGTGCCCCGCGCTCAAGGAACACGAACCCGGCCACCAGGTCGCCTGCTTCCTGTACCACGACGAGGCCGTCCCAACGCCCTTGCCGGCGCAAACCGCCTAGCGCCACCCGCACGGCTTCGCACCGCCTGCCGCCGGCATCAGGGTCTTGACGCCCTGATGCCGGCGGCATTGCCCCGCTATATCCTTTTCCACATATGCGCGGGGACGGCCACCCCGCGCACAGGCATACGAAAGGAGCAGTGCATCGCATGTCGGCAACGAAGGCCCAACTCCACAATCTGGTACTCGAGCGCAGGGACGAGCTGGTCGACCTGTGTTCGAGCCTCATCCGCATCAAGAACCAGAACCCGACCGACGACCAGCGTCCCGCCGTGCAGTTCGTGGGCGACTGGCTTACGGCGCACGGGATATCCTCGGAACTGGTGGGGGACCGCCCCGACTACCCGTGCCTTTATGCCCGCATCGGGTCGGACGACGGGTTCCGCGTGGTCTTGAACGGCCATGTGGACGTGGTTCCCGTGGGGGACGAAACGGGCTGGGACTTCGACCCGTTCGGCGGCGACGTGGTCGACGGCAAAATCCGCGGACGGGGCGCTTCCGACATGAAGTGTGGCCTGGCGGTGCTCATGTTCACGATGGCCCTGCTCAAGGGTGTCGAAGCCGACCTGGGGGGTGACGTGCGCCTGCACGTCGTGAGCGACGAGGAGACCGCCGGCTCGGGAACGCGGTGGTTCTGTCAAAACGGATACGCAGACGGCGCCAACGCGGTCGTCGTCGGCGAGCCCACCGGCCACGACACGATCGAGATCGGGCAAAAGGGAATCCTCCATCTGACGCTCACGGCGCAGGGCGTCCCCGGCCACGGCAGCACCGGCAACTACAAGGGCGACAACGCCATTCTCAAACTGTGCCGCGTGCTCGAGCACATCGGCGACCTCACCGCGGTTCCCGGCCGTTTTCTGCCCGAGCAGGCGCAGGCGCTCGCCAACTCGCGCCTCATCGCCGAGCGTACCATTCCCGTCCCCGGCGTAGGCGACGTCATTGACCACGTGGCGGCCAACGTGGGCGTCATCGAAGGCGGCGGGAAAATCAACATGGTGCCCGACCGCGCACAGGCCAAAATCGACGTGCGGCTGCCCTGCGGTTGCGATCGCGGCGAGCTTGAGGCCGCCGTCGACGCCATGATAGCCAAGGCGGGCGTCTCGGGTGTCGAGGCCTGCTACGAATGGATCTCCGAGGGCAACTACACCGACTACGACTGCCTGCTGGTGACGAGCTTCAAGAAGAACATCGAGACCGTGTGGGGCGAAGAGTGCCTCCCCGCCTATCAATGGGCATCGAGCGACGCGAAGCACTATCGCGACCTCGGATGCCCCACCATCCAGTTCGGTCCCGCCAACAACGCAGGCATACACGGCTACAACGAAGATGTCGACGTCGAGGACGTGGTTCACGCCGCCGAGATTTACATGCTCTCGCTCTGCGACATGCTGGGCATCGCATAGCCCACCGACGTGGTCCGCAGCCCCTGACCAAGAAAGGCCGTCTATGGATTCCGACCAGACACCCGCCGTCCTCGACCCCAACGCCGTCCCCCCACGCGCCTGCGCACGCTTCACCTGGCGCTGCGGCGAAGAGACGCTCGACTACGAGGCCGCAGCGGGACACCTCGACGTCATCGACGCCCACCGCGTGCTCGAGGGCAGGATGTTCAACGTCTCCTACACCGTCACGGCCCGCAACGGCCAGGCAGTCGACTGCCGCGACCGCCCCGTGACCTTCGCCTTCAACGGCGGGCCCGGCTCCGCATCGGTGCCCATCAACTTCGGCGGCATCGGCCCGCGGCGCGTCAAAACCGACGGGACCGCGCCGCTCGGCCCCACGCCGCAGGTCGAAGACAACCCGGGAACCATCCTGCCCTTCACCGACTTGGTGTTCCTCGACGCCTTGGGCACCGGCTGGTCGTTCGTGGCAGACGGGTACGGCACCGAGCGCGTCTACGGGCTCGAGGAGGACGCCCGAACCTTCTGCCGCGCCATCATGCAATGGATCGAAGAAAACGACCGCTGGGGGTCGCCCGTCTACATCTTCGGGGAGTCGTACGGCACGATGCGCAGCGCCGTGCTCATGCGCTACCTCGGCGAGGCGCGCGTTCCGGTGGCCGGCGTCGTGATGCTGTCGGCTTACTACGACTGGACGCAGAACCTGCCCGGCACCGACCTGTACTACATCGGCCTTCTCCCCTCGTATGCCGCGACCGCACGCTACTTCGGGCGTGCCGGCGCAGGCATATCCGAGCATGACTGGTTCGAAAAAGCGAGCGCGTTCGCCGCGACCGAGTACGCGAGCTGCCTTTTGCTGGGCGATACGATAGACCCCGAGCGCAAGCGAGAGCTTTGCCGGCTCGTCTCCTCGTTCATCGGCCTGCCCGAGGACTATGTCGCGGCGCGCAACGGGCGCATCGAGCTCGAGGACTTCCGCCGCTCCCTGCTCGCCGACGAAGGCCTGGCCATCGGTCGCCTCGATATGCGCTTCACCGAGACCTCCCTGCTGCCGGTCCAGCTCGACTCGTTCTACTTTGCCTGCGAGGACCCGGCGAACCATGCCGTCGAATCGGTATGGAACGCGGCCTTCCGCGACTTTTTGCGCAACGGCCTGGGCTACCGCGGCCCGGCGGCCTATCGCAACAGCGTGTGGGGGGAGATCGGCATCGGCTGGAACTGGGTGCACGACGAGCCGGGCATCGACAACACTGCGGTCGCGGCCCCCAACCTCGCCTACGACATGGCCGTTGCCCTGCGGCGCAACCCCACGACCAAGGTACTGATTGTGGGCGGGCGCTACGACGCGGCAACACCGTGGTGGAACATCCGGCGCACCGTCGCCGCACTGTACCTGCCGCCCCAACTGCGCGAGCGCATTGATTTCAAACTCTACTCGTGCGGCCACATGTGCTATGTCGACGAGCCGACGCTCATGGAAATGCGCGGCGACCTGGAGCGTTTCTACCTCCAACCGTAGCACCGCATTCCGACACGCTTCGCTATGGGCACACGTCCGCCGGGGGCACTGTCGCTCCCGGCGGACGCATGTCTATTCAATATCATGTTTGATTTATTCAGTTTATGTGGTTTCTGCGATACTTCCCCGGATA
>CAZUFB010000017.1:17365-35471 GCA_964619775.1 uncultured Coriobacteriaceae bacterium | reverse complement strand
GGTCGTAGAGTTCGGTAAAACCTCCGTCTTCGATTGGGGTCTCCGGGCGTATGTCGTCTTTCTGTGGAGGCAACCCCCTCCCTTGCGCCCGCGCCCGGCGGCTGGTATAGTGCCTTCTCGCACCGCGCAGGAGAACGCCCTGCGTCGGCTGGTGGCAGTGGCAGCGGGGGTACACCCGGTCCCGTTCCGAACCCGGAAGTTAAGCCCGCTCGCGCCGAGAGTACTGCGGAGGCAGCTCCGTGGGAGGGTAGGGCACCACCATCCGACGGAGGGCGTTTCCGCGTTTCTGGGGGTATATGGTGCCCTGGATAGTTCCCGGGCATATTGCGGGCATCCGACTCTCGCGGCGGAAACCGTTTTTGCGGGCAACCCCGGTATGGACTACGTTACCAAGCTCAACCTGTATAATTTGCGACCCTGAGCAGGCGCGTACCCACGTCACCGTCTCGGGGCGAACTCGGTGCTTCCCGTCTGCCCTTTCGCCTCGCCGGCACCTGCGGGAGCTTTCCGGGATTCAAGGTTGACTTCGCGGCCATTGCTGCGGGAATGTGAGGCGGCCGACGGGCAACGGTCGGCGGCGTCCGTCGACCGTTTCTACCGCTCGGTCGCCTGCTCCAGCAGCTCCTGCATATCGGCCACGCTGAACTCGTACGTGCTGTTGCAGAAGTTGCACACCAGTTCGGCGGGCTTGCCTTCGTCGATAAGGCTTTGGAGCTCCTCGGCGCCCATGGCCACGAGCACGCGCTCGGTGCGCTCGCGGCTGCAGTTGCAGGCAAATGCGACCGGTTGGGCCTCCAGCGGTTTAAAGTCGAGCCCGCACAGCACGCGCCGCAGGATGTCGAGCGGGGCCATGCCTCCGTCGAGCATGTCGGTCACCGAGGCGACGCCGTCGAGGTTGTGCTCGAGCCGGGTGACGACGTCTTCGGGGCAGTCGGGCATGAGCTGCACGATGAAGCCGCCTGCCTGGCGCACGCTGAGGTCGGTGTCCACCAGCACGCCCACGCCCACCGACGTGGGAATCTGTTCGCTTTCGGCGAAGTAGGCAGCCATGTCGTCGCCGATCTCGCCGCTAAATAGTTCGAGCTGGCTCGAGTACGGCTCGCCCCACGGCTGGTCCTGCACCACGGTGAGACTGCCCCGGCCCACGGCGGCCGCCACGTCGAGCTTGCCGGCCGCGTTGAGGGGCAGCCACACGTCGGGGTTCCCGGCGTAGCCCTTCACGTGGCCGTGCGCGTCCACGGTGACCGTCAGTCCGCCGATGGGGCCGTCCCCGCGGACCGAGAGCGTGACGAGCTCGCCGTCGTCTTTGAGCGCCGAGCCCATCATCGCCCCCACCGTGAGCAGGCGCCCCAGCGCCGCCGTGACGACCGGGCTGGTCTGGTGGCGATTGCGCGCCTCCTGCACCGTGCGGCGCGTGGTGGCGGCAAACCCGCGCACCATTCCGCCTGCCGCCGTTCCGCGCACCACGCAGTCGCCGTCGTGGGAGAGCTGCGGGTTGCAGGCGGTATCCTGTTCGCCCGCGGTGCCTGCGGCGTCGGTGCGGACGTCTTGCGCGGTTGCGCCTTCTGTGTTCTCGCTGTGCATGTCGATGCTTCTCCTTCGCACCCGCACTGCCATATCGCGGGCGGGGTCGGTCATGCAGACTCTGCCGTCTGGCGCGGCCCGCGTCGCTTTCTTTGTCGGAGCGTCCCTTACCCCGTAATCCGGATGCTCTCGAACACGGATGCCACGGCGGCTGCGTTGTCGGCGGCGGCGGCCAGGGAGGTGAGGGCTATCACGCCGGTCACCGTGTCGTCGGAAAGGACCGCCATGCCCAGGGCGCCCACAAACTCCCTGCCTTCGGATGCAAACGTGAAAACGTATATGTTGACTGTCGTTCCGTCGTGCTCGGACACAGCGGTGCTTTCGATGCTGCCGCCAAGGTCCTGCGCGATTCCCTCGGCGATGAGGTCGAGCAGGTCGTCGCCCACGGCGGAGTAGCCGTCGATGAGGGAGGGCATTATGCCGAGCATGAGGGTGCGGTCCTCGCTGTACCAGGTGGACTCGTCGGCGGACACGGTGTCGTCGTCGACGCAGTTCACGGGCATCACAAAGGCGACCCCTCCGGCTTCGACGGTCTCTCCGGCCATGATCACGGCCGCCCCTTCGCCGTCGGACGCAGGTTGCGCGTCGGTGTCGTCGGCACTTCCGAGCTGGATTGCCGCGTCGGTTGCCAAGACTATGCTCTCGAGAACGGCATCGGCGGTCTCGCCGGCCTCGTTGCTGGAATTGCAGGTAACCTGAACCAGGGTGAACGACCCGCCGTCGACTGGCACGTAGCATTGCACGATGAGCGCGGGGCTGTTGTCGTCGGTGTTGCAGCTGATTCGGTAGACGTACGCCTGGGTTCCATCTGCCAGCGTGCACAGGCCCTCGTCCAGCAGGGTTCCGTCGGATTCGCCGGCGGCCGCCTGGGGGGCGGTCGCAAAGTACGCGCCCCATGCGTCGGCCGACGCCGGAACGGCCGCACCGTCGTCTGCCGAGGCCACGCTCACAAGCACGCTGCCGTCGGCGTTGCTGGCCATCGCCATGCTACCCAGGTCGACGACGTCGAAGTCCTCCGGTACGGTAAACTGCACGCCTCCGAAGGAGTAGGTCGCGGTGCCGTCCGCTTCCGCGGCTGTCTCCGTTCCGACGGCTGCATCCACCGTCTCGACGCCCGCTCCGGAGCCTTCCGCGGCAGCCTCTTCGCCCGCCACGGCTTCGTCGCCGGCCGATGCGCCGCCTGCAAGGTTCGCCGAGATCGCGAGGATGGATTCGCCGTCCGCCGTGTCCGTCTCGCCGGCCGCTGCAGATCCCGGGGCGCCGCAGCAGGTGCAGGCGAGCGCAAGGGTTGCGAGGAGAACGGAGGCGGGACGGCGTATGGCGAATTCCATAGGTGTCTCCTTATGTGACGGGCGTCCTCCGGGTGCTGCGAGGGGCGCGTCCGGCTCGGTTGCGCGTCGTTGACAGCTGTCGCCACTATGCAATGTTGGACGATTGTACCCTGCCTGCCAAACGGCGGTCCCTTGCTCCGGCGCTGCCGCCAAAACCTCCACCGCCCGCGTTGCGGCCGCACGCAGCTGGCGTGCAGACCTCCTGCAGACAGGGAGAAACCCGCATGCGAGCTTCGGTGCCGGGGTCTGCACCACGTATCATGTTCCCTTATGGATACAACGACGCCAACCACCTTTGCCCCGGACGCCCGAGCTTCCCAGACCCCGCAGCCGCCCGTCCCGGTGCGCGGCCGCTTCGCCCCCACGCCTTCGGGCCGCATGCATCTGGGCAACGTGTGGTGCGCGCTGCTCGCGTGGCTCGACATCCGCTCGCAGGGCGGCGAGCTCGTGCTGCGCATCGAAGACCTCGACCGTCGCAAGGTGCCCGCCGGCGCCGAGGAGGCGCTGCTCGACGACCTGCGCTGGCTGGGCCTCGACTGGGACGGCGAGCCGGTGCGCCAAAGCGAGCGCACCGACCTGTACGCCGCGGCGCTCGAGCGCCTCGTCGCCACGGGGCTCACCTACCCCTGCTTCTGCTCGCATGCCGACCTGCACGCGGCCGAGGCGCCCCATGCCAGCGACGGGACCCCCATCTATGCGGGGACGTGCCGCCGGCTGACCCCCGAACAGGTGGCCGAGCGCGCGGTGCGCCGCAATCCCGGGGTGCGCCTCGAGGTGCCCCCGGTCGACGACCCTGCGGGGACCATAGCGTTTACCGACGAGGTGTACGGCCCGCGGTCCGAATGCCTGGCGCGCGAATGCGGCGACTTCATCGTGCGCCGCAGCGACCGCGTGTACGCCTACCAGCTGGCCGTGACCGTGGACGACGCGCTGATGGGCGTGAGCCGCGTGGTGCGCGGGCGCGACCTGCTGCCGTCCGCCGCACGCCAAATCTACCTGCAACACCTGCTGGGCTTTGACCGGCCGGCCTATGCGCATGTGCCGCTGTTGATGGCGGCTTCGGGCGGGCGCCGGCTTTCGAAGCGCGAGCGCGACTGCGACCTGGGGTTCATGCGCATGCATTTTGGCCGGCCCGAGGTGCTGCTGGGGCGGCTGGCCCGCCTGGGCGGCCTTCGCCCCACCGACGAACCGGTGACCGCTCGCGAACTCGCCGAGACCTTCACCTGGGACGCGGTGCGCGCGCACCGGGACGACATCCCCGTGCCGGGAGGTTTCTTCTGCTGACCGCGGCTGCATCTCGCCGCCGGCACAAGCAGGATGCACGCGACTTCTGTCGGTCCTCTGGGGATGCGGGCGCGTTGGAGGATGGCGGCCTCGTGGTTTTGTTGCGCACGGCATAAAAACGGTCGCTGATTTCCATTGAATTCGTCCGGCCGTTTGCGCTATGCTGCCACAGCACGCGGAGGGCTGACCGAGAGGCCGAAGGTGCTCGCCTGCTAAGCGAGTAAGGGGCCATAAAGTCCCTTCTGGGGTTCGAATCCCCAGCCCTCCGCCAGATGCAAGTTGCGCGAATACCTGGTGGCATATCCGGTGTATTGCGGTTTTGGTATTGTAGCCGGGCGTTCGTGATGAGGGGTCTTCCGTTTGGAAGGCCCCTTCTTTTTCGATACTGTCAATTCGCGGTTGCAGCAAGCCTTCCGGGGTCGTGAAAGGCCGGCCTCAACGGTGTGTCGGGTGCACGGCTTCCCTACGAGGACAGGGTGCCTTCTGGGGACGGGTTGGTGCAGGCGTATGGCAAATTGCCCCGTGCAGAGCGGGCCGCGATGTTGCATACTGTGCCGTATGGATATTACATTTGCCGAGCTCGGGCTTAACGAGCATATACTGCAAGGCGTCGAGGCGCTGGGCTTCACCGCTCCAACTCCCGTCCAGGCGCAGGCGATACCCGTCGTTTTGGCCGGACGCGACGTGGTGGCGTCGGCCCAGACCGGCACCGGCAAGACCGCTGCGTTTACGCTGCCGGTGCTGCAGCTGATTGCGGCTTCCGCACGGCCCGCCGCCGATCCCGCTGCGCCCGTGCAGCCTTCCGGCACCGATGCCGACGACGGCCCCGCCGCGCCCGCGCGGCCCGCAGCCTCCCGGCGCCGCCGCAAGCCCAAGGCCGACTGCGGGCCGCACGCGCTGGTTGTCACTCCCACGCGCGAGCTTGCCCAGCAGATCGACCGGGTGGCCGCCACGGTGGCGCAGGCAACCGGCCAGCGGGTCGTCACGGTTATCGGCGGCGAGCGCTACGACCGCCAGATCAAGGCCATCCGTCAGGGCTGCGACATGCTTGTCGCCACACCGGGCCGCCTGCTCGACCTCATGGAGCGCCGTGACGTGGAGCTCGCGCACGTGCAGGTCTTGGTGCTCGACGAGGCCGACCGTATGCTCGACATGGGTTTTTGGCCTAGCGTGCGCCGCATCATCGCGGCTTTGCCTCGCGAGCGTCAGACGCTGCTGTTCTCGGCCACCATCTCGGGCGACATCGAGACGAGTGTGCCCGCGATGTTGCGCGACCCCGTGCACGTCGAGATCTCGCGCGTCGGTCAGGCGGCCGACACCGTGGAGCAGCGTCTCGTGCCGGTGGTGCAGGGGCAAAAGGTCGCGCTGCTCGCCGCGCTCATCGACCGCGAGAAGCCCAAGCGCGTCCTGGTGTTCTGCCGCACCAAGCAGCGCGTCGACTCGGTGGCCGCCGCTCTCGAGCGCGCAGGCCTCAAGGTGGGTGTCATGCATGCCGACCGCCGCCAGCGCGACCGCGAGAAGGCTCTCGCGGCCTTTCGCAACGGCGCGCTCGAGGCTCTTGTGGCGACCGACGTCATGAGCCGCGGCATCGACGTGAGCGGTATCGACTGGGTTGTGAACTTCGACGTCCCGCTCGATCCCGAGGACTACGTGCACCGCATCGGCCGCACGGGCCGCGCCGGCCAGACGGGCGTCGCCTTCACCTTCATGGCGCCCGACGAGGTGAGCCCCCTGCGCGAGATCGAGTACTTCGCCAAGGAGCTCGTGCCGGTGTGGGAGCCCGAGGGCTTCGAGTTCGCCCAAGGCCGCATCGTCCCCAACGCCAAGCGCGCCACCTCGCGCAGCCAGCGCAGCCTGTTCAGCGGCGGCCGCGGGCGGGGCAGGGGACCGGCCGGCGGGCGGTTCGGCCGCCACACGTAGCGCGTGCATGCGGCGACGTTGACGTTTGGCCCCCGACCCATCAAACTGGATACTAACAGGGCGTGCAGAGGTACGCGGGGTACCGCGGCGGTATGCGCGGCGCCGTGTGCGGCCGGGTAGGGCGACACAAGCGGGGAGCCGACGTTTTATGCACAAGGACCGCACCGACGGGATAGCAGCTCCGAGCCGCGCGGGAAGGGCTTTGGACCGCAGGGGTTTCATGAAGGGCGGCCTGGCTTTGGGGGCGTTCGCCCTGACCGCGCCGTTGGCGGGCTGCTCGCTGCTCGGCATCGAGAACCCGAACGAGGACGCCGCCGAGGAGGAGCCTGCCGCCGACCCCGGTTCGGTGGACTTCGACGGGCTGCTCGTCACGGCCGACCTCGACCAAACCACCTGGAGCTGGCTCCAGATCAACAACCCCTCGTCGTCCAACCACGGCTCCATCGTGGTGGGCGTTCCCATTACAGCCACCAACAACAGCGGGTCGAGTCGCGTGCTCAACAGCATGTACTGCCGCGTGCTGGGACCCGACGGCTCCGCCCAATCGGACATCTCGGCCTATTACACGTCCGACGACATCCTGCAGCGCGGCAGCATCTATGCGGGTAGCACCGAGAGCGGCGTCATCCACATCCTCTACCGCGGCGAGGGCACCTACACCCTTTCGTTCGACAACCTGCTGGGCCGCAAGGCCTCGCTGCCCATCGATCTGCCCAGCTCGGCTTCGACGGACTTGCGGCCGATTCCGCCCGGCTCCCTCAACGCCTCCAACGCCGCCGAGGCCGTCCCCTACGGTACGCCGTTCGCAGTGGGGGACCTTACGCTGACCCTGACCTCCGACGAGTCGTCCTACCTTTGGGTCCAGTCGTGGGACGAGACCAACCTTGCCTGGAACGGTCGCCAGTGCGTGGGCGTGGGGCTGACCATCGCCAACAACGGCTCGACCGAGGCTGCCCTCACCGCCGACATGTACGGCCTCTACGCGCCCGCGCTCTACCGGCTTGAGGACCCGGCTCCCTGGTTCGCCGACACGGCGGCCGCCTACTCGGGCGCCGTCGCCCCCGGTCAGACTATACAGACCTACCTCTACTGGGCGTGGGTCGACAGCGGCCTGTACTATGCGGTGTTCGACAACGCCGGCCAGAAGGCTGTGGTCTCGGCGAACATCGCGGTGTACTACTAGAGCAGTCCGCGGAATTGCCGAGCGAGGCGCGCGAGTCCGAGCGCAACGAAGCGCGGCGTGTGGAACCGCTCTAGGCACCGCACCCTGTGCCTGTTGCAGCCTGCTCGTCCCCGCCGTTCCGGCGGGCTTCCCTGAGCGCCCTGGCCTCCTGCCGCCGGCGCTTGAAGAACGCGCGCAGCTGCTCGGCGCAGGCATCCCGCAGCACCCCTGCGGTCACCGCAAAGGCATGGTTGAGCCGGGAGTCGCAGCTTACGTCGTAGAGCGTGCCGAGCGCCCCGCCCTTGGGGTCGGGCGCCCCGTAGACGCAGCGGTCGACGCGCGCGTTGACCATCAGGCCGGCGCACATGAGGCACGGTTCGAGCGTGACGTAGACCGTGCAGCCGGTGAGCCGCCAGCGCCCCAGCCGGCGCGACGCCTCCACGAGCGCGGAGAACTCCGCATGGGCCGAAGGGTCGGCGTCGGTCTCGCGCCGGTTGTGGGCCGCCGCGACCACCTCGCCCGCATGGACCACGACGGCCCCGATGGGCACCTCGCCGGCCTCCTCGGCCCGACGTGCCTGCTCCAAGGCGAGCCGCATGAAGCGTTCGTCGTCGGGGGAGGCGTCCGGCAGGGCCGGGGACGCCGGCGGGTCGGCGGCCGTCGTATCCGCGACGACGTCCTGCGCGGGTGCCGCAAGGCCGGCGCCCTCGGCAAGAAGGTTTGGTTTCTGATGGCCCTGCGCGGCGGGCGGTGCACAAGATGGCATGGGGCGTCTGCCTTTCTGCGATTCGCGGCCGGCGTGCGAAGGGAGGCTCGGCCTTGCGCGCCGGTCTGCGTGGTATCCTTGAAGCGCGCTTTACACTTTGCGCATTTCCCCGATTGTACCGCGCGGCGCGGCGGCCCGGTCGCCTACGCCCCGCCCGAAAGGCTGCCCCGTGACCGTTCGCCCGCTCGGCCGACACGGCGCGTCCTCAGCGCCGCCCGCAGCATATCCCGCCTCGGGTGGCGGGGCGCATTTTGCGCGCCCGGCGCCCGGTGCGCTCGACGGCGACGGGCTTGCGCCTACATCCCTGCAGGGCGGTGCTCTTCCGGCGCGCCATGCTGCCCCTTCCCCTTTTGCGGTGCCCGGCGGGTACGGCCATCGCGGTCCGCGCGATCCGTACGGTGCGCACTGGCGGCCCGACCGGCGGGATCGGTTCAGCCAGTTCGAACGCTACAGCCGCTACAGCAGCCGCTATGGCGGCCGCAAGGTCCCCGACGCGTCCAAGGCCGCCCCTGCAGGCCGCCACAGTCGTCCCGCGCCTGCACACGGTGTACGGCCTGCCCCTAGTCCGTCGGCGGCGTCGGGCTCCGATGCCCGCGCCGGCCGGGCGCCCGTTGCCGCCTCCGGCCGTTTCCGCGTCGGGGGCGTCCCGCGCGGTTCCCATGCGAGCCGCCTGGCGCGCGCGACCGGCTTGGCCGCCGCGGTGGCCGGCGTGGGCCTGGCGGGGGCTCTGGGAGGGGTGCTGCTGCTCGGCAACCGCGCTCCCGACCCCGAGCGCTGGCCCTATGCCACGCAGGCGACCTACACGCAGAGCCAGACGCCGACCTTGGCGGAGCTGTGCTACACCACGGTGAGCTTCTCGGCCGTGGGCGACAACCTCATGAACTACCCCGTGGTCGAGGCTGCCGACGCCAACCTGGGTACGGTGGGCGACGGGCTCTACGACTTCACGCCCATGTACAGCGGCGTGCAGGACATCGTGCAGAGCTCGGACCTCAACTTCATCGACATCGAGACCATCCTGGGCGGCGACTACCTGGGCATCTCGGGCTACCCCATCTTCAACTCGCCCGAGGCCATCGCCGCCGAGGTCGCCGACTTCGGCTGGAACCTGGCCACCACGGCCACCAACCACTCGCTCGACATGGGCATCGAAGGTATCAACAACTCCAGCGCTACCTGGGCCAACTACCCGCAGGTCACCGTCACGGGCACCTTCACGAGCCAGGAGGACCGCGACCGTATCCGCGTGGTGGAGCAGGAGGGCATCACCTTCGCGTTCCTTGCCTACACCGACTCCACCAACGGCATCCCCATCCCCGAGGGTTACGAGTACGCCGTCGCGATGGCCGACGACGAGGCGATGGTATCGGACGTCACGCGCGCCAAGGAGCTGGCCGACGTGATTATCGTGGCGATGAGCTGGGGCAACGAGAACGACTTCGTGCCCAGCGACAGCCAGCGCCACTACGCCCAGCTGCTCGCCAACCTGGGGGTCGACCTCGTCGTGGGCTTCGGGCCGCACGTCATCCAGCCTATCGAGTGGTATACCGGCCTCGACGAGGCGGGCAACCCCACCGGTTCGCAGACGCTCGTGGTGTTCTCGCTCGGCAACTTCCTAAGCAACCAGCCCTACTCGTATGCCGAGGTCGAAGGGTGTTTCACCTGCACTTTCGAACGTCTGGGCGACCAGGGTCCCGTCACCATCACCAACCTCAAGTGGACCCCGCTCATCAACCACATCGACGGGAGCTACCACGAGGTGTTCAAGCTCAAGGACTATACCTACGAGCTGGCCTGGGCCCACGACGTGATGAGCGCCGAGAGCGACCCCATCGCCTACGCCCGTCAGCTGACCTTGGACATCATCGGCCCCAGTGGCGTCGAGATCGACATGTAGGCGCTGCAAGCGCGGCGGAGCCCCGGCCGGGGTCCCTCGGTCGCAAAATCGACGCGGTTTCGCCGTCGGTCTCCGAGGTTGTGGAGTTCTGCCCGCCGTTCGGCCGACGCGCTATGATGTATACTTGCCGGCATGCCGCGCGGCATGTGCTCCGCGGGGTGCAAGGAGGAGTGGCAGAGCGGTTGATTGCAGCGGTCTTGAAAACCGCCGGGCGGCAACCCCGTCCCGAGGGTTCGAATCCCTCCTCCTCCGCCAGACGGACCTGCGGCCCTTCGAGACGTTTCGGCTCGGAGGGTCTTTCTGTGCCGCCTGCCTTGGGACCCGACTACCCGAAAGGCCTGCCATGAAGCAGTTGCGACCCTTCCCCCAAACCGTCGTCACCAAAAAGGGCGCCCGGTTCCTCGGGACGGGCAACGCATGGGTCTACGACGCCGAGGTTCTCGAGATGCGCCCCGCCCCGCTCGACGGGCGCGAGGCGTCAAACGGCGATCTGGTGGACGTGGTTGACGAGAAGGGGACCTACCTGGGCACCGGCACCCTCTCCCAGCAGAGCAAGATTCGCGTGCGCCTCGTATCGCGCAACGCCAACGACCGGTTTGACGAGGCGTTTTGGGAGCGTAAAATCCGTTGGGCATGGGAGTATCGCACCACGGTCATGGGCGGCCGTGCGTTGCCCGGCACCGATCCCGACACCAACTGCTGCCGCGTCGTCTTCAGCGAGGCGGACTCCTTCCCAGGTTTGGTGGTGGACCGCTACGGGGACGTTCTGGTGACCGAGAGCCTCACCGTCGGCATGGAGCGCCTGCGCCCCATGCTGCTTCCGTTGCTTGTGCGCGTCCTGCGCGATGACGGCCAGGATATCAGAGGCGTCTACGAGCGCAACGACGCCAAAATCCGCGAAAAGGAGGGACTTCCCCTCTACAAGGGCTGGTACCTCCTCGAAGGCGAGCCCGCTCCTACGTCGACCCGCCGCATCGTGGGTGAAAACGGCGTACGCTACGACATAGACTTCGAGAACAGCCAAAAAACGGGCTTCTTCCTTGACCAGAAGTACAACCGCCGCGCGGTGGCGCGCCTGGCCCAAGGGCGCCGCGTGCTCGACTGTTTCACCCACGTGGGCACCTTTGCGCTCAACGCCGCCAAGGCCGGGGCCGAGCTGGCGCACGGCGTGGACGTGAGCCAGACCGCCGTCGATCTGTGCCGTGCCAACGCCGAGCTCAACGGCGTGGCCGACCGCTGTCGCTTTACCTGCGCCAACGTGTTCGATCTGCTTCCGCGCCTCGAGGAGGACCGCGACGCGTGCCGCGAGGCGGGCGGCCCCTTCGACCTGATCGTGCTCGACCCGCCGGCGTTCACCAAAAACCGCAAGACCGTCCGCGAGGCGTCGCGCGGCTACCGCCAGATCAACTACCGCGCCCTCAAGATGCTGCCGCGCGGCGGCTACCTGGCAACCTGCAGCTGCTCGCATTTCATGGACGAGCAGCTGTTTAGCGAGGTTCTGCGCGAGGCCGCCCACGACGCGGGCGTGCAGCTGCGCCAGGTGGAGCGGCGTCAGCAGGCCCCCGACCACCCCATAGTGTGGGGCCTGCCCGAGACGAGCTACCTGAAGTTCTTCATCTTCCAGGTGGTGTAGCGCCGCCCGACATTCCCTGAGCCCTATGTTTGTTCCCTGGTTCCGTTTTCCCTTGGGCCGCCGCGGGTATGCCGCTGCCCCGACTCGGGTATAGTGCGCGATATTCGTTGCCTACAAGGAGCAGCCGCGCATGAACAGCTCATCGGAGGGCGATCCTTCCAAACGCCAGACCGACACCGCCGCCGAGGCCGCACCCCCGTTGCGGTCGGTCGACGCGGCGCCCGCTGCCTGCGCGCCTTCACTTTCGGCTGCACCCGCCTCCTCTTGCCCGAACCGGCCTCCCGCGCGCCCGCGCCGCCGCTACGGCGCCCTTGAGCGCTTCGACCGCCTTAAGCGGCGCGGGCGGCAGTACTCCATCGGCGAGGAGGTCGGCAACGCCATCTCGCACGGCATCGGGGCGGGCCTTGCCATCGCGGCTCTCGTGCTGCTCATCGTGTTCGCCGTCGTCGGCGGAGGCGGGCTCAAGCTGTGCTCGGCCGTCATGTTCGGCGTGAGCCTGCTGCTCGAATATCTTTTCTCGACGCTCTACCATGCCATCCAGCCGCCGCGCGCCAAGGCGGTGCTGCGCGTGTTCGACCATGCGGCCATCTACCTGCTCATTGCGGGCACGTATGCGCCGTTCACGCTCGTCACGCTGGCCGAGGCGGGCGGCATATGGATCTGCGTGGGGGTGTGGGCGGTTGCGCTGCTCGGCATCGCGCTCGAGGTCGTCGCGCGCGAGCGGCAGCCCAAGTGGGTGAGCGTGGCGGTGTACCTGCTGATGGGCTGGTTCATCATCCTCAGACTGCCCGTGCTGGTTGCGCTGCTGCCGGCGGGCGGGCTGTGGCTGCTCCTTGCAGGCGGTATCGCATACACGGTGGGTGTGGTGTTCTACCTGCTCAAAAAGATTCCGTTCGCCCACATGGTATGGCATCTGTTCGTTTTGGGCGGCAGCGTGTGCCACGTGTTGGCGGTGTTGCTGTTCGTCTACTGACCGCTTGAACGGCGGATGGGCCGGCGTTCTCCGTCACGGGAGGGACAGCCGGCCGGTGCCCCGTCAGGGAGCACCGCCCGCGCCGCTTTCTGCCCGCCCGACAGGGCGGCGCGGCCTGCGCAGTCCGGCCGGATGCCGGCTGCGCGCGGGGCGCCTGCGTCACGGCGCCTGCGCATCCAACCCCGACCGAATGGAGGTTTGCGTCTTATATGGGCGTTGGTCTTAGCATCGTGCTTGCGTTCGTCCTGATTCTAGTCAACGGTTATTTCTCAATGTCCGAAATGGCGCTGGTCAACGCCAGCAAGCCTTTGCTCGACCACGATGCTGAGGAAGGCGACCGAAGAGCCAAGAAGGCTTCGGCCCTTGCAAGCGATTCGGGCTCTTTTTTGGCGACCATCCAGGTGGCCATCACCCTGGTAGGCTTCTTCTCGTCGGCCGTGGCGTCCACCACGCTGTCCGACCCGTTTGCGCAGTGGATGTCGTCGTTCGGACTGGGTTGGCTTTCGGTCATCGCGCCGGCCATCTCGCCCATCATCATCACGCTCGTCGTGTCCTACGTGAGCATCGTCATCGGCGAGCTCGTCCCCAAACGCATCGCGCTGGCCAGCCCCGAAAGCGTGGCCAAGTCGGTTGCCGGCCCGCTCGTCTTCTTCAAAAAGGTCGCCCGTCCGCTTGTGTGGCTCACCTCGGCCTCGGCCAACCTCATCTCCAAGGTCTTCCGTATCAAAAGCGCCGACGAGGACCAGGTTTCCGAGGAGGAGATCAAGTTCATGGTCGCCGAGCAGGAGGACCTTTCCGACGACGAGAAGCGCATGATCCACGACGTGTTCGACTTGGGCGACGCCGTGGTGCGCGAGGTCATGGTGCCGCGCGTCGACGTGACGGGCATCGAGGACGACGCCTCCGTGCTCGAGACTTTGGCGCTCATGCAGCAAACTGGCTTCTCGCGGCTCCCCGTGTTCCACGAGGACATGGACGAGATCCTCGGCATCGTCAACATCAAGGACCTCATCGGCCCGGCAGTGCGCGGCGAGGGCGACACGCCGGTGTCCCAGTACGTGCGCCGCGCGATGTTCGTGCCCGACACCAAGGATCTGCTGCCCCTGCTCGAGGAGATGAAAGCCAAGCGCATCCAGATGGCCATCGTGGTCGACGAGTACGGCGGCACGGCAGGCGCGGTGACCCTCGAGGACATCGTCGAGGAGATCGTGGGCGACATCGCCGACGAATACGACCCCGACGAGGAGGAGCTCACCCGCGTGAACGAGCGCGAGTGGGAGGTCGAAGGCACCTTCTCCATCGACGACGCCATCGATCTGGGTTGGCCCATCGACGACTCCGAGGAGTACGAGACCGTGGCCGGTTGGCTCATCGACGAGATCGACCAGCTGCCCCAGGTGGGCTACACGTTCGACCGCGACGGCTGGACGTTCAAGGTGACCGCGATGGACGGCCGGCGCATCGGCAGCGTCCGCGTGACCGCCCCCGAGCCTGCCCCGGTCGACAAAGGCGGGCAGGGTGACGACCCGGCCGGCAAGGACGCCGTGGGCGACGAGGACGTCGACCGCTAGATCGCGGCACCGTCCGCGCTTTCTTGCGACCGTCGTTGCCCGCAGGCGGCCTCTGCGGCAATCCGCAGAATGCTGGGCAAGGCGGCGCAAGGGCGATGCGTACGGGGTACGTGAGCTCGGGCGCAACGACGTTCGGCCTTCTGTGGATTGCTCTAATTATGATGAAACCATGGTGAAACCTCGTCCGAACCGAGGCTTCACCGAAGGTCGACGATTTTTAAACTGACTTGTTTGCGCAAGCCTCCGCATCGTTTGATGCCGTACGTTGCGAGGAGCGTCGGTGCCTCGTCAACACCAAACCGTCGACTCCGGAGCTCCATTTGGCCGAGTCGTCGATAAAACTGCAGGTTACAAACCCTAAAGCATAACTTGAAAGATAAATATCTGACGTTTTGGACAAACCGCAACGTGGCGGCCCCGATGCCGATTAATATGACAATGGACGATGCATTTCCAAGCACGGTGTCGTCAGCGTTTTGGATGATAGTTTGGCCTTTCGACAATCCCGGCCGCGCTCATCGACGCGATGTCACAAACGACGCGAATTTTGCACTGATATGCCGTCTCGGTATAATCGACCTCGTCACGGGGTCCATGGGCGGGCCGCACGGCCGGTGCGGCGCACGCAGGCAAACGTCCTTGAGGCCCGCAGTTCCGGCCAAGTCGGGCTCATGGGGTCCGGCTCGAACCTAGACAACAGGCATCGCCCGCGCATCGTTTGGCGGGCAGTCGAGACTTGAACACCCACCCAACCACACACCCCTCAATCTCGATGCGGCCGACCCGCAGAGTTGCCGCCATGTCGTGTTGTATGTGAGGAGTGGGAACATGGTACGTTCGTTTGCAAGCGGCCTGGCTGCAAGCGCGACCTGCAACCGGGTCATCGCGCTGGCTGCGGTCGTCGAGGCGGCCGTATGTTTGGCCGTGGTGTTGTCTTTGACGTTTGTCCGCGCGGCCGAAGGCTCGCTGGGCGTCGGTGCGTACAGCTACGACGCGTCCTCGGAGGCGTTCGTTGCCGAAAAATTCGGCCTCGACGACGCGGTGACGGGCGACCAGACGTTGCAGAGCACCGGCTCGTCGCGCAGTGCGTCCTCCCTCTCCGGGGTGTCCGCCGTGGAAGAGGTTTCCGAGGCCTCCGCGTCGACCGAGGCGACCGCGGAGTCCGAGACGACCGCCGAGGTCCAGCAGGATTCCGCGACGTCCGCAGCTTCCGAGACGAAGGCCGTGGACGAGTCCGCAACAGAACCGGTGTCAGAGCCCGTCGCGTCCGAGGCGACCGTTGCGGAGGCCTTGGCCGATTCACAGGCCGAAGCCTCGGCTGAGGAGGTTCCCGCCGCGGAAGAAGCCCCCGTCTCCGAGGAGTCGGCCGTCACGTGGTACACCGCCTCCGCGTCGGCTTACGACCCCAACTCCAACGGCGGCGTTGCCACCGCGTCGGGCATCCCTCTCGACTGGTCCACGCCCACGGTCGCCTCGCCTTGGCTCCCCTTGGGCAGCTACGTCGAGATCTCGTACAACGGCGTGGTGGTCGTGGCCCAGGTCACCGACCGCGGCCCCTATGTGGACGGCCGGGACCTCGACCTGTCGCCCGGCGTGTTCTACGCCTTCGGGTTCGACAGCGCCGACTCGTGGGGTGTCCGTACGGTCAGCTATCGAGTTCTCTAGAGCAATCCGCAAAGATGCCGGGCTTCGTTGCACTCGGGCTCACGTGCCCCTTGTACGCATCGTCCTGCACGACCCCAAGCAGCGATTCCGTGGATTGCCCTAACCGCGCCCCGTTTGCGCTACCATAGGCGGCGGCAAGCGCCGCCGCATCTGCGCACCGCAGGGCGCGCCGGCACGGAACCCTCGGGCAACCGGGGCCCCGTATCGTTCGAACGAAAGGTCTGTGACGCGATGAGCCTCTTCGACATACAAAAGGTCACGGTCGGCCCCCGCAACCTCACCGCCCGCGTGCGGCTGGCCAACGACGCGCCCGTCAAGACCTCCGAGGATCTCGAGGGCACCAACCGCGTGTATCAGCTCATGCCGCCCATCGTGGACCACGCCTGTGTGAGCGCGCAGGGCGACACATTCCGCGATGCGCTGGGCGATACCGAGCTGGCCCACCTGCTCGAACACGTCACCGTGGAGCTGATGGCGCGTCTGGGCGTGGAGGACGTGAGCGCCGGCAACACGGTCGAGACCGACGAGGACCGCGTGTGGGAGATCACGCTGTCATGTCCCAACGACGTGCTCGTGCTGGGCGCCCTGTCGAGTGCCGCGTGGATCATGGAATGGTCCTACTCCGGCGGCGACGGCCCTGCGCCCGGCGTCGACAGCACGGTATCCGGTCTACGCGAGCTGGTGAAGAACCTGCCCGACCCGCAGGGCGCCTAAGGCAACCCGCAAAAGCCGAGCTTCGTTGCACTCGGGCTCACGTATCCCTTGTACGCATCGCCCTTGCGCGCTCGCAGCGCGGCGGTTCCGCAGATCGTCTTGTCCGGGAACTTCCGCATGGCATCGCCGCCGTGGTAAATCTGCGAACGTTCCCTGAAATCCCGACGGGCGCGATTCGTCCAAAGGCGCGGGTATAATCGTCCTGCAACCGCAATGGCGAGGAGGATGCATGAGCAGAAGAAACGGTGTTGTCGGGTTTATCGCGGGTGCCGTCGTGGGTGCCGCGGCCGGTCTGATTGCAGGCATCTTGGTGGCCCCGCGTTCGGGGGTCGAGACACGCGACATGATGTCTCAAGGCGCCAGCGAGGTATGGGACAACGTGGTGGACACCTATCAAAAAGGCGCCCGCGAGGTGATGGAGAAGGCAAACGAGGCCACGGCCGACCTTGGTATGCGCTCCGACGAGCTGCGTGAGAAGGTCGACCAGGCGCGTGCCCGCATGGACCGCATCCGCTCGACGCTTTCCGAAAGCATGGCCGGGGGCGTCGCGCGCGCGGCCGAGGTGGCCGGCTGTGCCGCCGAGACCGCACGGGACGAGAGCCCTGCCGCGGGTGAAGTCGTCCCTTCGGTGTCGTAGGCGCTTCGAACAACGCTCAATGGGGTAGACTTTCGGGCAGCCGCCAGGCCCTGCGGGGCGGCGGCTGCCTTGCTGTAGGAAAATGGCTGCGCACGGCCGGCGTCTTCCGGCCGCAAACGGCAACGGTGACCGAGGGCTGCGCTGCGGCCGGGCGGGGAAAGGACGCGTCATGCTCACCACCAAGGAGGTCAAGGGCGTCAAGGTGTGTCGGGCCCACAAGCCGGGCAAGGAGTACACCAAAGACGGCCTGCCGCGCCACCGTCGCAAAATCGGCAAGGTCTTTAAGACGGTCTTTTCCCCCGACGGCCTCAAAGTGGTGGGCTTCGTCGTGCGCCGGCCCGACTTGCTGTGGATGTTCAAACGCCCTGAGCGGTTTCTCTCGCTCGACGCGATGGACATCCAGGACGGTCTTATCGTGCCGACCAAGGGTGCGGACTCGTGGGACGACCGCGCCGTCAAGCGTCTCGACGTGGACTACGAGACCTGCATCATCTGGGAAGGCATGGAGGTCAAGACCTCGATCGGCAGAGACCTCGGGCGCGTCGACGACATCTCGTTCGACGAAACCACCGGTGACCTGAACTCCCTGTTCCTCGACGACGGCAGCGCCTCTCGGGCGCTTGTGGGCTCGGTCGAGATTCCCGTCGAGCTGATGGTCGGCTATAAGAAGGGCGTGCTCGTCGTGCAGCCCGACGCCGCCGACCTGCTGCCCACCGGCGGTCTGGCCGCCAAGGCGGGCGAGGCGACCGCCAAGATCGGCATCGAGGCCATGGAGGGTGCCAAGAAGGCCGGGCAGGCCGCCGGCAAGGCCGTGGACAAGGGCAGCTACGGCCTCGGCAAGATGATCGGCCGCGCCAAGCGCTCGGTGACCGGCGCCGTGGACGGCTACCGGCAGGAGAGCGGATCGGCCAAGCGCGCCGCCGCCAAGAAGGCGGGCGGCACGGCGGCAACCACCAAGGCTTCCGGGGG
>CAZUFB010000017.1:1276-17265 GCA_964619775.1 uncultured Coriobacteriaceae bacterium | reverse complement strand
CCAAGGCTTCCGGGGGAGGTGCGGGTGCGGCCAAGAAAAGCTCTTCAACCGCATCTTCTGCCTCGAGCGCCAAGGCCAAGGCGACTGCCGGCGGGTCGTCGTCTTCCAAAAGCTCGACTACGACCAAGGGCACGGCGGCCAAGTCGGCCGGCAAGGCCGTGAGCGACCACATGAAAGCTGCCGGCTCGATGTTCTCGGACTTTAAGAAGGAGTTCGACAACGCAAGAAAATAGCAGGTAGATATGGTTTGCATATCAAAGGGCGCGCCTCAGGCGAATCATGCCTGGCGCGCCCTTTGTCGTTCTGCCGTCTTCTATGCCCATGCAGGCGGATTGTCCGCCTAGTGCCCGCACCGCTTTGGTGCCGTCGGCCTGCGTTGCCCTATGTTTGGGCTTGGTGGAGAAAAAGTGCGACTCTAAAAAATAATCTGCTTTTCTTATTTTGGAACGACATCGGATAAATCATCTTGACCATTTCTGCGTTCTAGACACAATAGAGGTGCTAGACTCTCGACAAACCTGAATTTGCATTCAGGCTATGCCGCACGGGCGGCAGGTCGATTTTTGTGACCGGCGTGCGAGGGGGTGTGCCGGCCGACGGGATTGGAGGCCCCATCTATGGTCCGGCGCGGCAATTCTTCGCTGTACGGCGGCTCGGATCCTTGTGGATCGCCATACGAGCCGTCCGACGGTCGCGACGGTTCCCCCTATGGTGGAGACGGCCCGCGCCGCAGTTCCCGCCGGCAGCCTTCCTCCTATCCGGTCGGCGCGGGACGTACCTACGAGTCGTCGCGCCGGCCGCGGACCTCAGACGTGCGTTCGGCCGGGGAGCGGGACTGCGCGAGGGAGGAATGCCGCCCGCGTTCCGGCGGCCCGGGGCGCAGAAATCCCAAGATGAGCCGACGCACGTTCGTCGCCGCGGCGGGCGGGGCGGCGGCCGCGGTGCTGTTGGGCGCGGTGGGCATCACCTGGTTCCTCAACCGGGCCGTCGCCTGCACGGTCAACGGCTCGCCGTGCGAGGCGCCGCGGGGCTCCAAGGCGGCCGACCTCATCAGGCGCGGCTACGCGAGCCCCTCGGCGGGCAACCTCGTCTCCATCCCTGATGCCGACGGCAACGTCGAGGTGCTTGAATACGGCGCGGGCGATTCCTATGTCCTCACGGTCAACGGGCAGCAGGTCGACCCCGCCGCCTACCGCCTCGCGGCAGGCGACGTCCTCGAGTTCGCCGACGGCCCCGACGTGACCGAAGACGCTGTGCAGCAGAGCACCGAGGTCGCCTTCAAGGCGCAGATTCCACAGGACGGCGCGTTTCTCGTAAAAATCGGCTACGTGGCCCAGTGGGGCAGGAAAGGCGTCGCGACGGTGGAGACGGGTATGGTCTCGGGGCGCACCGTCAACCGCGGCGTGACCCAGGAGCCGCAGGACTTCATCATCGCGTGCGCCAAGCATATCAACCCCACCGACGGCCGCAAGCTCGTGGCCCTGACCTTCGACGACGGTCCCGACCTTACCTACACCCCCCAGTACCTCGACATCTTGGCGCGCTACGGGGCCAAGGCGACCTTCTTCAACCTGGGTTCGCAGATCGAGATCGGCTCCGAGTACGCCGCGCTTTCCAAGCGCTGCGTCGACGAGGGCCATCAAGTGGCGAGCCACACCTACGCGCACCAGAACCTCCTCGATGCGACTTCCGAGGAGGTCAAGCAGGACCTCGACCAGGCCTTTGCGGCGATCTCCAACGCCACCGGCGTCGCGACCAACGTGATGCGCCCGCCGTACGGCAACTTCTACGGCAACACGTTCCTCAGCTACCTCAAGGCGGGCGGGGACATCGCCTATTCGGCCTACTGGGGCATCGACTCCAAGGATTGGGAGCTCCCCGGCGTCTCGACGATTGTCGAGAACGTCACCTACGGCTACACGAGCGACGACTTCAGCGGCGCCGTCATCCTCATGCACGATGCCGGCGGCAACCGCGACCAGAACGTCGAGGCGTTGCCGACCATCATCGAGCGCCTGCAAGGGGCCGGCTTCGAGCTGGTGACGATGAACGAGCTGCTGGCATCGTGCGGCACGTTCCCCGAGTGGGTGACCTCGGGCTACGCGACGCGCCCCGAGGGCGCCGAGATACCCGACGACGCGACCGAGATCGTCTACTACGACCCGGTGACCTACGACCCGCTGGGTTCGGGGTAAGCCGGGGTCGGCGATGTGGGCGCGCCGTCCCCAGCCCGCGCCGTCCCACCCTGTTCGCCGCCTATGCCCGCAACACCGCCTCCGGCACGACCACGGCGTCGAGGCGCCGGTCGTGTTCCTCGCGGGGCAACGGGGCGTCTGCCAGCTGGCACCTAAAGCAGACGCCGCAGGCAAACGGCGCCGCTCCCGCATCTTCGGCGCGGGCCAGCCAGGCGTCGTAGTAGCCGCCGCCGTAGCCTAGGCGCACCAGGTTCCGGTCGAACGCCAGGCCGGGCACGACCGCGACGTCGAGCCCTTCGGGCGGCAGGACGGCATGCCCGGACGGAGGGCGGTCGAGCGTGCGCCACGGGCAGCGCAGGAAACCGGGCCCCTCCGGGCCTCCGGCCAGCAGCTCGTCCGGCGTCACCTCGACGAACTCCATGCGGCGGCCCGGCAGCGCGACGGGTGCCGCCAGTCGCACGCCGCCCTGCGCCGCAAGCGCCTCGACCAGCGTGTCCAGCGCCAGCTCGCTGCCGAGCGCCCGGTACACCGCCACGGCCCGCGCACGGCGCACCTCCGGCAGCGCAAGCAGCCTGCGGCACGCGGCTGCCTCCTGGCGCCTGCGCTCGTCGGCCGCCAGCGCGTCGCGCAGTCCCCGCATCCGTGCCCGCAGGGCGGCCTTGGCCGCCGACCGGCCCTCCGCGCCGTCCGGCATCCTGCCCCGCACCCTTACAGCCCCATTAGCTGCATGACGAACATCACCACGGTGAGCACCGCCACGAGCACGACGGTCCCCCAGGTCAGGACGTTCCACAGCCTGGAGTTCACGTAGCGCCCCATCGTGTGCCTGTCGTTGATGATGAGCACGAGGAACACGAGCAGCACGGGCAGCAGCACGCCGCTGATGACCTGCGACGCCGTCATGATGCCGAAGAGGTCGACGCCGGGCAGGATCACGACGAGGCAGCTCAGCGCCAGGATGCCGGTGATGATGCCCCTGTAGGCGGGAGCCTCGGCCCAGGTGCGGTCGGCTCCGCGCTCCCAGCCGAACGCCTCGCAGACGGCGCTCGACGTGACGCCCGGCAGCACGCACGCGGCGAGGAACGACGCCGCCACCAACCCGGCTGCAAAGAGCCGCTCGGCGTAGGGCCCGGCGATGGGGGCCAGGGCGCGTGCGGCGTCCTCGGCCGACTCCACGGCGATGCCGTTGGGGAAGAGCACCGTGCCGGTGGTGACGATGATGAACCAGGCGACGAGGCAGGCAACGACGGCGCCCGAGACGCTGTCGGCCCGCTGCAGCGGCAGGCTTTCGATGCCCTCTCCGCGGTCGACGACGTTGTTCTGGGCCAGGAATATCATCCAGGGCGCGATCGTGGTGCCGATGGTGGCGATGAGCAGCGAGAAGAACTGCGCGTCGCCCACCACCTGCGGCACGAAGGTGCTCTTGAGCGCGCTGCCCCAGTCGGGTCCGGCCAAGAACGCCGCAACCACGTAGGTGAGGAACACGCACGACACCGCCAGCAGGATCTTTTCGATCCGCTTGTAGCTGCCGCTGGTGCACAGCAGCCACACCGCCAGCCCCGCCAGCGGCACCGACACGAACGACGGGATGCCGAACAGCTCCATGCCGCTTGCGATGCCGGCGAACTCGGACAGCGTGACCGCCGTGTTGGAGACGAGCAGCGCCGTCATCGCGAGCGCCGTGAGGCGGATGCCGAAGCGCTCGCGGATGAGCGACGAAAAGCCCTTCCGGGTGACCAGGCCCATGCGTGCGGCCGACTCCTGCACCACGATGAGCAGCAGCGCCATGACGGGGATCATCCAGAGCATCTTGTAGCCGTAGAGCGCCCCCACGTTGGAGTAGGTGGCGATGCCGCCGGCGTCGTTGCCGGCCATGGCGGCCACCATGCCCGGCCCGATGGCCCCCAGATAGAGCAGCCAGCGCGGCTTGGGCCTGTCGGATGCGTCGGGGGCGGCGGTCCCGTCTTCCGTCCCTTCCAGCCTACCGCGCCCGTCCGCCTCGCCAGCCGGCCCCCCTGCGGCCTCCTGCCTGCCCGCGGCTCCCCGGCCTGCCCGCACGAACGCGAGCATCACAGCACCCCCATGCCGGCCGCAAAGGCAAAGGTCAACCCTACGAACACCGCGGTCCCCGCCACCATACAGCCGATCGCCGCGGCGGTGCCGGGCGTCGGCTTGCCCTCGTCCATTAGCTTTTCGATGAGCTTGGTGTAGGGGGCCGTGAGCGCCACGAGCAGCACGACCGTCACCATCGCGGCGGACAGCGCGGCGATGGCGAGGTTGTGGTCAAAACCGGCGGGCACCGAGTTGGTCCACACCGCGCAGCTTACAAGCAGCCAGCCCAGGGTTCCCATGACGAGGCCGGTGAAGAGGCTGCGCACGACGAGACCCGCCAGCGACGGCGGCTCGTCGTCGTCCATCAGGTAGCCCGAGGCGAAGACGGCCATGTCGTCGGCCACGAGCAGCACGATGGGCAGCAGCACGAGCGTGGCCGTCGCCAGGTCGGCGGGCAGCAGGTGGCTCAGCACCGCGCCCAGGGCCACCCATACGCCGAACCACAGCTCGCGGCGCAAAAACCACGCGAGCTTGCTGGCCTTGTCGCCGCCGGCGCCTTCGCTGCGCGTGCCGCTTGCCAGTTCCAGGCTGCGCTCGTGCTCGTCCTCCATGACGTCGAGTGCGTCGTCGACGGTCACCAGGCCCAGCAGCCTGCCGTCCTCGTCGACAACCGGGATGTCCACCAGCGAGTACTTGTTCATCTCGTCGGCAACGGTTGCCTGGTCGTCTTCGGGCGAGGCCGTGATGAGCTGGTCGGAGTAGGCGACCTCGCCCAGGGGCCTGTCGTCGGGGCTGACCACGAGGTCGCGCATCGACACCACGCCCGCAAGGCGCCCCTCGTCGTCGAGCGTGTAGACGTAGAAGACGTTTTCGTAGTCGTCGTCGAGCGAGGCGATGCGCGTCTTGGCGTCTGCCACGGTGGCGGTGGACGGCATCGCCACGAACTCCGAGGTCATGATGCCGCCCGCCGTGTCGCGCGGGTAGCCGAGCAGCTGGCGGATGGCCTTCTCCTCCTTGACGCCCATGAGGTTGAGGAGCTTTTCGGCCTTGTCGTACGACAGCGCGCCGATGAGGTCGGCCGCGTCGTCGGGGTCCATCTGGGCGATCATCGCCGAAGCCTGCCGCTCGGACAGGCCGTCGATCACGTCGGCCTGGTACGCGCCTTCGAGTTCGGACATGGCCTGGGCGGCGTTGGCGGTGTCGAGCTGGCTGAACACCTGCGCGCGCAGCTTGGGGTCGAGCTGTTCGATGATGTCGGCGATGTCGGCCGGGTGCATGTCCTCAAGCGATTTGTGCGTGACCGAGAGCTTCACCTGCGACAGATCGCGGTCGAGCAGATCCATGTAGCTCCACGCGATGATGCGCTCGGGGATGGGGTTGCCTAGGGCTTTGGCGCTCGCGCAGACGACGCGCTCGAGTCCCGGGGCGATGCCGCGCAGGATGCCGCGCACGCCGACCTCGGCACCCAGCAGGCGCATCTCTCCGTCGCCGGCGCGCGAGAGCTTGAGGTCGTTGACGCGCACGACCTTCATGCCCTGCGTGTCCACGATTTGCTTGTTCATAAGGTCGCGTTGAAGCAGCAGCTCGTTTTGCTGCAGGTACGAAAAGCGCACCTCGGTGGCGTCGACGTTGAGGACGATGCGGTCCTCGCTGTATTCCTGCACGTACTTGCGCCATGAAATCATGAAGGGGACCTTTGCGGGGCCCTTGAAGGCGAGTGCCGTGACGCGCGGGAAAACCTCGCCCACGGCGGCCCCCAGGTCGCTTACCGCACCGATCTTCTCGCCCGATGCGTCATAGACCTGGGTTCCCAGGATTTGAGACAGGTAAGGCATGCCGCCCCCGTTTCTCTTGCGGGCGCGCCGTCGGGATGGCTCGTGGGTGCGTGCACCCGACCGGGCGGCATCCCGTGCGCCTGCGGGCGACGGGCGGGGCATGGTCGGTGCAGGCGGGCCGTTGCGGCGGCGGCCGTGCGGTCGGATGGACCCCTCGCGGCCTCATCCAACGGGGAAGCGGCGCAAAGGGTCAGCACGTACTGTGCGGTCGAGGTTTCAAAACATGACCCTTCTCGTAGCCCGATAGAAGACGCGGCACCCAACCTCCGCTGGCGCCGGCCATGCGCATTGTACCCTCTTGCGCCGCTGCGTGGGAACCTCGAAATTGTGGTGAACTTGCGAGCGGAAGCCGGTCGGGCGAGAGGCGTCGGGCAGGGGTGTACTGTGCGCCCCCGAGCAACCGGGGTTTCGTAGGGAGGCCGTGGAATTCAGCCGCGCACTCGGCAGTCAGAAAAGCCGCTGCCGAGTGCGCGGCTGGTCGAGACAGGGTGCGTCCCGTATGGAATTGTCGTCTGACGCGTTACCTGCGACAATCCTGCGACGATTCTCCGTGACACCCCACGATTCTCTCATCAATCTTCCTGTTTTTTTCAGTACGTATTCCATATACGGACAGGCATATACTTATTCATCGGGAAAGGTGGTTCGCGACGGGAGGTGCCATGCTGTATGGGTACGTAAAACTCGAAGACGAGACCCAGTTCACCTACTCCGAACTGCAGGAGGACCAGACCGTGCTGGTCTGCGTCGAGCGACCGACGGATATGGGCTTCGGCTCGGCGGAGTGCCTGCTGCCGGCGTACCGCTGGGATGCCGTGAAGGGTTTCTCCGACGAGAGGCTTGCCCAGCTCGACGCATTCGTGCGCAACCAAAGTGTGGCTTACTGCTGATGGTGTATGCCTGTTGGCGAACAGCAACGGGCGCATCTCCTTGGGCGACCTGGCCGACATGATGGAGCCCATCGCGTTCAACCACGCCTATATCTGTGGGCGGCAGGAAGAGAGTTTCGGAACCAAAGTCTGCTTTTATCGCCGACCCCCGCGCAATAACCGGACAGACAAGGAGGCCGCACCGCTATGGCGCGCATCTATGTTATCGAGGACGACGAGGCGGTGCGCGGCGAGCTGCTGACGCTGCTGCGGCGCGCGGGGCACGAGGTGGCCTGGGCCGAGCAGTTCGACCGCCTGGCCGCCGACGTGCTGGCGAGCGGCCCCGACGTGGTGCTGCTCGACCTGGGGCTGCCGGGGACCGACGGCCAGTACGTGTGTCGCGAGCTGCGGCAGGCGTCCAGCGTGCCCATCGTCGTGGTGACGAGCCGCGCCACCGACCTCGACGAGCTGATGAGCATGTCGCTGGGTGCGGACGACTTCGTGCCCAAGCCCTACAACGGCCAGGTGCTGCTCGCACACATCGACGCGCTGCTGCGCCGTACCAAGGGAGGCCAGGCGGCAGGCCGCGTCTTGGAGCACCGCGGCGTCAGGCTCGATCTTGCCCGGTCGCTTGCCGCCTACGAAGGCCGCAGCGTGGAACTCACCAAAAACGAGATGCGCATCCTGGCTCTGCTCATGCGCCGCGGCGGCGAGATCGTCTCGCGCGAGGACATCATGATGGAGCTGTGGAACTCCGACGCCTTCATCGACGACAACACCCTCACGGTGAACATGAACCGCCTGCGCAAGACGCTGGCGAGCATCGGCGTGAACGACTACCTCACCACCCACCGCGGCCAGGGGTATTCGGCGTAGGTCGCGGTACTGCGGCCTTTGGGGGCGCGGCGTCGGCCGTCATGGAGAAACCACGCGAAGGAGGTCGCGCCATGGGTGTCGGAACCTATCTGCGCGGGCATGCGTCCACCGTCGCCCTGTCGTTGCTCACGCTGGCGCTGCTGTGGCTGATGCTGCGCCTCGTGGGGCTGCAGGGTAGCCTGGCGACGCTTATCGTGCTGTGCATGGGGGCGATGCTGGCGGCGATGGGCATGGCCAACTATCTGCGTGCGCGCGACTGGTGCCGACAGTTTGCCGAGGTGGGCCGGGCGCGCTGCGACGCCCCCGAGTTGGCCCGGTCGCTCGAGGAGCCCGACGCCCCCGAGGGACGGGTGGCCTACGAGGCGCTTGAAAACGTGCTCGTGCAGAACGGCGCGCGCGTCTCCGACCTGCGACTGCGCGAACGCGAGCACCGCGAGTTCGTCGAGACCTGGGTGCACGAGGTCAAGACCCCCCTGGCCGCCATCGGCCTCATGCTCGAAAACCTCGACGACCCCCGCCTTGTCCCTGTCTCCCGCGAGCTTGACCGCGTGGACGTCCTGGTCGAGCAGGCGCTCTACTTCGCGCGGTCTTCTTCGGTGGAGAACGACTACCTTGTGCGCGCCTGCACGCTCGACTCCCTGGTGCGCGGTGCCGTAAAATCCCGCGCCCACGCCCTCATCGGCGCACGCGTGGCCGTGGGGATGGAGGGGCTCGACCGCACGGTGTTCGCCGATGCCAAGTGGATGGGATTCGTGCTCGGTCAGCTCGTCGACAACGCCGTGCGCTACCGCCGCGTCGAGGGCGCACGCATCGACTTCTCCGGCCGCACGCTCGACGAGGGCGGGGCCGACGAGCGCGTGGTGCTGAGCGTGCGCGACAACGGTTGCGGCATCTCGGCGGCCGACGTGGGGCGCGTCTTTGAAAAAGGGTTTACCGGCGACAACGGCCGCACCCATGCCAAGTCGACCGGAATCGGCCTCTATCTGGTGCGCAACCTGTGCCGCAAAATGGGCCTCTCCGTGAACGTGTCGAGCGTCGAGGGCGCATGGACCTGTTTCGACATCTCCTTCCCCACCAACCGCATGCGCCTGCTCGACGACGTGGGGAGGGGTTCGCCGAGCGGTTTCTAACCGACCCGTCCTGCAGCGCCCTCTGCGAGAATGAGGCGGGCCGACGGGGAGGACGGTTTGCACGGTCTGTCGGCCGACGTTTTCCGACGGGCGCACCCGGTACGCCAGGAGGGTCTTGCGCGGGTCGTGCGCCTCGGTCGTATCGTCGCGCGGTGGTTGCAAGGGGTTCTTCCGCAAGGGAAACCGGAACGCCCGGTGTAGCGCTTTCAGCCCGACCGCACGGCCGCTAGGCCGCCCGTCGGCCGTCGCAAGGCACCCTTGCGTCCCCCTGCTCGGCCCCAGTTTCCAGCCTTACATAACTGCAACCAAGCGGTAAGCGCCTTCGATGGCTCGCATCGCATGCATCGTCCATGCTGGTGGGTGACAATAGGCGGCGGTGCGCGTCCGGGATCGGACCGGGCTCGCACCGCCCGCGCGGAAGGAGGGACGCCGCCATGACGGCAGTGCTTGAGGTCAAGAACGTCGAGAAGGTCTACGGAGGCAGGGGGTCGTCCACGCGGGCCTTGTCGGGGGTGTCGTTCTCGGTGGAGAAGGGCGACTACGTGGGCATCATGGGCGCATCGGGCTCTGGCAAGACGACGCTGCTCAACTGCATCGCCACCATCGACGTCCCCACGAGCGGCGCGGTGCTCATCGGCGGGCAGGACGTGACGCGCATGTCGTCGCGACAGCTCGCGGACTTTCGCCGCGAGCAGCTCGGGTTCGTGTTCCAGGACTCAAACCTGCTCGACACCCTCACGGCGCGCGAGAACATCGCGCTTCCGCTTACCATCGGCCGGGTTGCGCCGCGCCAGATCCGCGAGCGCGTTGAGCGGACGGCGGGGGAGCTCGGCATCGGGGACATCCTCGACAAGTATCCCTACCAGATGTCGGGCGGCCAAAAACAGCGTGTCGCCGCGGCGCGGGCGATGGTGGGCGACCCCAAGCTCGTGCTGGCCGACGAGCCCACGGGTTCCCTCGACTCCAAAAACGCCAAGCTGCTTCTCGAATGCTTCGACATGCTCAACGAGCGTCTGGGCGCCTCCATCCTCATGGTGACGCACGACTCGTTTGCGGCGAGCTACTGCAAGCGCGTGGTGTTCATCCGCGACGGCAGGGTGTTCACCGAGGTCGTGCGCGGGGCGGTCACCCGCAGGCAGTTCTTCGACCGCATCATGGAGGTCGTCGCCGTCATCGGGGGTGACGACTCCGATGCTCGGTAAGCTTGCGCTTGGCAACGTCCGCAAATCCCTGCGCGACTACGCTGTCTACTTTGTCACCATCGTGCTGGGCGTGGCGGTGTTCTATGCTTTCAACACCATTTCGGACCAGGCCGACTTCCTTAACGGCGCTTCCGACTCGCTGCTGCAGATGCTCGGTTCTGTCATGACCGGCCTCACGGTCTTTCTTGCCTTGGTGCTGGGCTTCCTCATGGTCTACGCCAACAACTACCTCTTGCGGCGCCGTAAACGCGAAATGGGCCTCTACCAGGTGCTCGGCATGCGCCGCGGGCAGGTTTCGGCTGTGCTTGCCCTCGAGACGCTTGCGGCGTCTGCCGCGTCGTTCGTCGTGGGCATCCTGGTGGGCGTGCTTCTCTCGCAGGTGCTCGTGTTCGTCACGGCGGCGCTTTTTCAGAGCCGCATCGACTATTTTGAGTTTCGCTTCTCGGGTTGCGCCTTTGGGCTCGCGCTGGCGTGCTTCGGCGTGATGTTCCTCGTGATGCTGCTGTTCAACCTGCGCACAATCCGCCGGGCGCGCCTCGTGGAACTCATGCAGAGTGAGCGCGTGAACGAGGACATCAAGGTGCGCAGCCTGCCGCTCGCCGTGGCGCTGTTCCTGGTGGGCCTGGCGTTCATCGCGGTCGCCTATGCGCGCCTCCTGAGCGACGGGCTGCCCATCAACGGCCTCCAGAACGGCGAGGGGGTGCGGTTCGCCGTCACGACGGCCATGGTGGTCGTGGGCACGCTGCTGTTCTTCTATGCGCTGTCGGGCTTTCTGCTGTCGTTTGTGCGGCGGTTCCCCGCCGTGTACTGGCGCGGGCTCAACATGTTCACGCTGCGCCAGCTCAACGCCAAGATCAACACGACGTCGGTGTCGCTGGCGGTCATATCGCTTGTCCTGTTCCTCGCCGTCACGAGTGTTACGGGCGGTATGAGCATCTGCAACACGATGAATAGCACCCTCGAGCAGCACACCCCCTACGACGCCTCGGTGAGCGTGGTCTACTTCACCGAGGACGGCATCAACGGCCTGCCTGTGTCCTCCGACGGCACGGTGGCGGCCGGCTACCGGGCTGCCGAGGAAGAGCACGATGTGGCCGCCATGCTTGCCGAAGCCGGTTTCGACCTGGGCGAGGTCGGCTCGTATGTGCAGATCGACGTGCGTTCCGGCTCGTCGGTCGAGGATTCGGGGGCGCTCGACCTGCTCACGATGGCCGAGCGGTCCGGTGCGGACGTTCCCGTTGCGCTGCTCAGCAGCATCGCGGCCTCGGGCGACGAGGCGCGGGTCTTGGACGTGGTCTCGCAGAGCACCTACAACGCCGTGCGCGCCTTCCTGGGTCTCGACCCCGTCGAGATGGGGGACGGCGAGTACCTGATCCTCACCGACATCGGCGAATCGATGGTCGACTTCTACCAGGCCGTCGTCGATGCCGGCTATACCGTCGAGCTGGACGGCCGCGTCCTGGTCCCGTGCGCGCAGGGCGTGGTGTGCGATCAGTCTGCGTCGCTGATCAACAACTCTGCGGGGTCCAACTACGGCATCGTCGTGCTGCCCGACGACCTGGTCGCCGCCTTTGCCCCCTATGCGACCTACATCAACGTCGACTACGACGTCTCGACCGAGGAGGGGGATGCGTTCTTCAACGGGCTTGGCGAGCTCGATACCTCGTCGATCTTCGTCGAGGACGGCGAGACCTTCGCGTTCATCGGCACGACCGTCACCGCCACGGCCAACTACGAGTCCGCGGCCGGCATGACGGGCCTCATCAGCTACATGGCCATCTACATCGGCTTCGTGCTTGTCATCTCGTGCGCGGCGATCCTGGCCATCCAGCAGCTCTCGGCGGCCAGCGACGCCCAAGGGGGCTACCGGCTGCTCTCGGAGCTCGGCTGCCCCGCGCGCCTCATGCACCGCTCGCTGTTGGTGCAGGCGTGCGTCTACTTCCTGTTCCCGCTCGTCGTGGGTCTGGCGCACAGCCTGGTTGCCCTGCGGGTGGTGACCGATGTGGTGGCGCTTTTCGGCAACCTCGACATCACGACCTCGGCATTTATGTGCGGCGCCCTGTTCGTGGCGGTCTACGGAGGGTACTTGTTCGTGACCTACCGCGTGGCGCGCGGCGTCATCCGCCAAAGGATGGTGCGCGGGGCCTAGAGAAACGCCGGTTCAACTCCTCGGCCCGGGTTCGTGCGGGTCTGCTCGTAGGGCGGCCCCTCCGTATTCCTGCGCGAGGCCGTCCCTGCTTCCAAGCCCATGGCGCCCCGTCGACTGCAGCCCTGGCGGTCCCGATTTCCTGAAACCCTCGAGGCGTCCTGCTGTCTGTGGCAGGGCGCCTCGACGCGTGCGGGTCCTTCCGAGCACGGGGATTGGGGGGTATGGCTCGGGACACATGTCGCCCCTTTTTTCAACTATCTGAAAACTATCTGAAAAATTCTTTTGAGAACTACACATACCATCCATATAAGAAAAGTAATAGTAAATTATTGGATACTAAATTGACCTCTTAATAGATATATTGGATGAGGTGACATCTATGCAGACTGAGACGGGCAATCATCGCAGCCGAATGTTGTCGTTGTGCATCCCGCCGCTCGGTTTGGGCTTCGTCGCCTCGTTGCCCCCGGCCATCCGCAGCGGTTGCGCCGTCGCACTCGAGCCGGTCTTTTTGGCAGGTATCGTGGCGCTGGTGGTGTTTGCCCTGACGCATTTCGTGTTGAACCGCGTCGCTGCGTCGCATGCACCGTTCGCCGTCGGGGCGTTGGCGTTTTCGCTGTGGATGGTCGCGCTCTTTGCCTGCGGTTGGCCGTGCGCCTTCGCGCTCGCTTTGTACGCGTCGCTGTGGGGCGCCTGTCTCCATTCGTTCATTCGCGGGTGCGCGTGGGCCGTCGCGCTGTCCCAGCGACGACGTGCGGCGGTGTGCGGCATGGCCTCCGTGGGCATGATGCTCGGCGGGGCCGTCGGCACGCCCTTTTCCGCCCACATCGAGGCGTTGCCCCATCTCGAGGGCGTCCTTCTGCTGCTTGCGTTGACAGCCGCGCTGGTCAAGACGGTCATGGCGGTGCGGGACCGGGGTGCATCCTGCACTGTGACGTCCGAGGGATCCGGCCCTTTGGAAAATGCGGGAGTTTCCGACGGTAGCGGGTCGGTGCCGCCCAATGCCTGCCAAGGGACCGCGTCCTGTCGCGGGTCCGGCCTCGACGATGCGTGCATCGCGCTCGCCGACACCTTTCACCTGACTCGCCGCGAGCGCGACGTGCTGCCCTACCTGGCCCGCGGTTTTTCGGCAAGCTACTGCGCGCGCAGGCTCGGTCTTGCCGACGCGACCGTGCGCACCCATGCTGCCAACGTCTACCACAAGCTTGGCGTCTACTCGTGCGACGAGCTCATCCAGTTTGTGGGCGAGTACATCGAATGCCCTGCGCGCCTGGCCGCATTCGCCGTGTCGCGGCCTGCCACCGCGCCTCTCGTCGGGCGTCCTCTGCAACCGGCATCTCGGCAGGTGGCTGCCGACTCCTGTCCAGGCGTGCCCAACGGAAAGGCTAACCCTGCCGCCGCTCGACCTCTCCCTCCACGAGGTCGATGAGTTCCTGCTGCGAGTGCACCTCGAGTTTGGCGTAGACGTTGCGGATGTGGGTTTTGGCCGTGCTGCGCGAGACGGTCATGCGCTCCTGAATGGCCTGCGTGTTGCGTCCGTGGGCGAGCAGCTCGAGTGCCTCGGCCTCGCGCGGGGTGAGGCCCCGGGAAGAGGCTATGCGCGCGGCGGCGGTTGCGAGCAGGTCCGTCGGTGACGCCACCTGGGGAACCTCGACCGCCTCGATGGAACGGGCGGCCTCGTCGAAGTCGAAGTCTTTGGGAGACAGCACGTTGTAGGCCACGAAGGCGAACACGATGGCGGCAAGCAGCAGCGAGAACGTGCCCGAGTCGTTGGCGAGCGCGTTGTTGGCGGCGATGCCCAGCTGCGCGCCCACCACGGTGCCCAGCGAGCTGGCGGCCGATATGTAGAACGACAGGCACAGCGCGTTCACGGGGTTGCGCGCGCCGAGGTGCGCCACGAGCAGGAAGACGAGGATGCGCGTCAGGTCCCCGCCGGCCCGCAGCACCACGTTGGCGAGCGACGGGATGCCCGTGACGTCTTCGATGGCGGGGTTGACGAGCAAAAACCCGGCCAGCACGCAGAGCATCGTGGCGCGGTAGAAGCCGTTGAGGCCAGGCCGGTCGGCAACCGCAAACCCCACCGCCACCACCAGCGCCGGCACGCAGGCGAAGACGGTGCCGAGCGGGTCGGTGTAGCTGTCGGCGAAGGTCATCGCAAAGCCGAACGACGCTTTGAGCAGCACGATGGTCACAAACACCGTGTGTCCGAGCGGTAGGAACGAGCGCGGGTTGGTCACGCGCAGGCTGGCGACCGGCGCCATCTCGAACGCCGGGGCTCCCACCTCGGCAGACAGGCGGTACACCAGCGCGGCCCCTACAAGGGACGCGCCGAGAAAGACGCCCATCTGCACCGACGTGGGGACGAGGGAACAACCCACCTCAAGGAGGTAACTGGCCGCCCAGCCTAGGCACAGGGCCGCCAACAGTGCACGGCCGCCCGTCTGCATAAGCAGCCCGATGAGTGCGAGCAGCAGCATGCAGCCGATCCACGCGGAGCCTGCCGAACGCAGGCATGTGCCCACCGCGAGCAGCGCCGGGCTCGCCGTCTGCACGCCGAGCGCGACGGTTGCGACGCCCAGCACGGTGGCAAGGAGCGCGCCTGCGGCAAACACCGGCGGGCGGAACACCGTGGGCCGGCGCGCCGCCAGGGCGTAGAGCGCGAGGTCCACCGCTACGCCAAAGAGCGAGCCCACGTCTCTGGCTTCGGTAAAGATGCCGTCGAACAGAGGGAACACCGACGTGTTGAGCAGCGTCACCCCCAGTTGGTGCAGCGCGACGGCCGCCGCGCACAGCCAAAAGGCGGGCAGCGCAAGCGCGGTCTTGAGGGAGAGGGAGGGTCCCGCAGCTCCCCCGACCGCAGCGTCTCGCTCCATGCGCACCCGCCTTTCCGTCGCGTCGTCGTTTGCAAGTGTAATCGCGCCGTCTCGCCGCACGCGCCGAGTCGAGGGCGTTTATGGAGAAACGGTGTGCCTTTGCATGCATCGTCCCAGGTCGAGGGGGTTTCATCCCCTGGGGACGAGGACGTCGCACGCCCTGCGCCCCGCAGGACGGCAGACCGATGAAACTCCTGGTGAAAGGTTTCATACCGCCGGGTCGAGGACGCGTCGGACCCGTCTGGGCCATAGTGTGCCCCGTCAAGCCGCCGGATACCCCGACGCGGTACGTGCGTCCCTCCACGCAGGGACACCAACGAGAAAGGGAACGTCGCCATGGAACTGACCCGCCGCAACCTCCTCACAGGCGCCGCCGCAACCGCCGCGGTTGTCACCGCCGCCGGCAGCGTCTCGCTCGCCGCCGCCCCGCAGGCCGCCCAAGCCAAGGCGCCGACCGAGGACAACTCCGACTGGCTCGGCACCGCCCCCGAGATCGCCGAGGGCGACATCGTCGAGACCCGCGAGTGCGAGCTCCTCATCGTGGGTGCCGGCAACGGCGGCATGCCCGCCGCCGCCACCGCCGCCGAGCTCGGCATGGACTTCATCATCTGCGAGAAGGGTTCGACCGTCGGGTCGACGCGCCACTGGCTGGGCGCCGTCAACTCGAAGTACCTGACGGAGCAGGGTCTTGAGGACAACAAGGGCCAGCTCCTCAACGAGCTTGCGCGCTACGCGTCGGGCAAGTGCGACATGCGCGTGTGGAGGGTCTGGATCGACGAGTCCGCCGCGATGATCGACTGGCTCGACC
>CAZUFB010000017.1:0-1176 GCA_964619775.1 uncultured Coriobacteriaceae bacterium | reverse complement strand
CCCGCAACGGCATCTTCGAGGCATATATCAACAGCCTCGGCTACCACGTCACCTACGAGACCTCGCTCGTCAAGCTCGAGCGCGAGGACGGCGGCCGCGTGACCGGCGGCATCTTCCAGACCGCCGACGGCTACGTGCGCATCAACGCCTCGGCCGGCGTGCTGCTCACCACGGGCGGCTACCCTGCGAACCCTCAGATGGTCCAGGCATGCGCCCCGGTCATCGACCGCGTCGTGACGCTGGTCTACTACAACACCAACGATACCGGCGACGGCATCAAGGCCGCCATGTGGGTCGGCGCCCAGAAGGACGAGGACCAGGCCCCGATGCTCTTCAACCGCGGCCTCGTGAAGCCCGGCGAGGACGCCGGCTACACCTCCACCGAGGGCACCGGCAGCTTCGCCGGCGTGGGCAGGCAGTACAACATCGGCTCGCAGCCCTTCATGAAGGTCGACCGCACCGGTCGTCGCTACTGCAACGAGAGCGCACCCTACGACTTCGACCTCAACGCCGTCGCCGAGCGCCCGGGCGGCGTCTTCTGCCAGGTGTTCGACAACAACGCCAAAGAGGACATCGTGCGCTTCAACACCATCGGCTGCTCGCGCCAGATCCAGCAGCAGCTCGCCGCGCACGAGGGCACCCTTGAGGAGTTCTTTGCCGACAAGATCGAAGAGGGCACCATCCTGATGGCCGACACCCTCGACGAGCTGGCCGACAAGCTGGGCTTCGAGGGCGAGGCCAAAGAGACCTTCCTGGCTACCTGCGACCACTACAACGAGATGTACGACGCCCAGGAGGACGACGAGTTCGGCAAGGAGGCCTACCGCCTCTCCGAGCTGCGCACCCCGCCGTTCTTCGGCGGCTGGTACGGCGGCAGCTTCCTCACCACGGTTGACGGCCTGCGCATCAATGAGAACATGCAGGTGCTCGACATGGAGGACGCTCCCATCGAGGGCCTCTACGCCGCCGGCGACTGCTCGGGCAGCCTGTTCGCCAACAACTACCCCGAGCTTGTGGTTGCCTGCGCCTGCGGCCGCACGGTGACCTTCGGCCGCCATGCGGTGCGCTACATCGCCGAACAGGCTGGCTACGACATCGACAACGTCACGATGGGCGATCCCACCTACGTCGACCCCGAGGCTGCTGCTGAGAGCGAGGCCGTCGACACCTCTGCGG
>CAZUFB010000016.1:26393-36546 GCA_964619775.1 uncultured Coriobacteriaceae bacterium | reverse complement strand
GAACCACGTCAACCACCCCTCCGAGGTCGTCAAGGTCGGCCAGGAGGTCGAGGTCGAGGTGCTCGACGTCGACATGAACCGCGAGCGCATCTCGCTGGGCCTCAAGCAGACCACCGAGGATCCGTGGCGTTCGCTCGTCAAGAAGTACCCCGTCGGCGCCATCGTCGAGGGCCGCGTCACCAAGCTCGTGCCCTTCGGTGTGTTTGTGGAGCTCGGCGACGGCATCGAGGGTCTGGTGCACATCTCCGAGATGGCCAAGGCCCACGTCGACCAGCCCTCGCAGGTTACCCACGTCGGCGAGACCGTGCACGTCAAGGTCATGGAGATCGACCTCGACCGTCGCCGCGTCTCCCTGTCGATGAAGTCGGCCGCCGAAACCCTGGGTATCGAGGTCCAGGTGACCCCGCTTGAGCCCAAGCCCGAGCCCAAGGCTGACAAAGCCGAGGCCGCCGCGTCCAAGGCCGAGTAGCGGGCGGGCTTCCGGCAAAGCCGCGCCGCGACCCATTCGCAGCGAGTTGCCGCAGGGCGGGCCGTCTTCGGGCGGCCTGCCCTTTTTCGTTCCCGGCTACCGGTCCGTCGTGTCCCGTGGCTGTGCAGACCGGCGATTTTTGTTCGGCTCCGTCGTGTGAAGGGAGCATACCATGCCCGTGTCCACCGTGCCCATAGCGTCCTTCGACGACGAGAGGCTCGACGTCTTCGCCCGCCTCACCGAGGCGCAGCTGCGCTGCCGGCTCGAACCGGAGAAGGGCGTGTTCATCGCCGAGTCGTTCAAGGTTATCGACCGAGCCCTGGAGGCCGGCGTCGAACCCGTGTCGTTCCTCGTGACGCCGCGCTGGCTCGACGAGGCGGTCGCCCGCGCCGAGGTCGCCTGCGCCGCGGGGGCGGGCTCGGGCGGCGAGCTGCCGGTCTTCGTGGCCGAGGTCGACGTGCTCAGGGAGCTTACCGGCTTCAACCTGACGCGTGGCGCGCTGTGCGCGATGCGCCGTCCGGCGCTGCCCGCGGTGGAGGACGTTGTGGCGGGCGCCCGGCGCGTCGTCGTGCTCGAGGGCATCGTTGACCACACCAACGTGGGCGCCATCTTTCGCAGTGCCGCCGCCCTCGACGTCGACGCGGTGCTCGTGACCCCTACCTGCTGCGACCCGCTCTACCGCCGGGCGGCGCGCGTGAGCATGGGGACGGTGTTCCAGGTGCCCTGGACGCGCATCGGCGACGACTGCTCGCAGTGGCCCGACCCGGGCCTGTCCACCTTGCGCGGTCTGGGCTTCACCACCGCGGCCTTCGCGCTCGACGAGGGGGCGCTGCCCCTGGACGACCCGTCCCTGGCCGAGGTGGACAGGCTTGCGATGGTGTTCGGCACCGAGGGCGACGGCCTGGCGCGTGCTACCGTGGAAGGATGCGACCTCGCGGTGCGCATCCCGATGTCCCACGGCGTCGACTCGCTCAACGTTGCGGCGGCCTCGGCCGTGGCGTTCTGGCACCTGTGCAGGCTCTGATGGCGGCCCGCGACGACGCGCGGCGCCTGTCCGCCGCCCCGGCACCCACGCATGCCCGCATTCGCATCGAGCCCGAGGGGGACTCCGCGCTCACCGTGCGCCTGGTCGACGAGCCCGGCGGGCAGGCCGCATACCTGGTGGCCGCCGCCGCGCGCTCTCTCGAGGAGGCGGCACTTCCCAGCCCGTGCGAGATCGTGCCCACCTACTGCACGGTCATGCTGTGCTACGACCCACTTGCGGCGAGTTTCACCGAGATGTGCTCCGCCGTCTACGCCGCACTGGCGGGCCTCGAGCTCGCGCCGCCCGCCATGCGCCGGGTGGTGGAGCTGCCCGTGTGCTACGGCGGCGACCTCGGCCCCGACCTCGGCGACGTCGCGCGCCATGCGGGCCTTTCGGCCGAGGAGGTGGTGGCGCTGCACAGCGGACGCTCCTACCGCATCGACATGCTTGGTTTCCTGCCGGGTTTTGCCTACTGCACCGGCATGGACCCGCGCCTCGCCACCCCGCGCCTCGACGTGCCGCGCACGCGCATCCCGGCCGGCTCGGTGGGCATTGCGGCGCAGCAGACCGGCGTCTACCCGCTCGACTCGCCGGGCGGCTGGCGCCTCATCGGGCGCACCCCGGTGCGCGTATACGACCCCGCGCGCCCCAAGCCCATATGCTACCGGGCAGGCGACTGGCTGCGCTTCGCACCGGTGACCCGCGCGCGCTACGACGAGCTTGCCGCGCGCGTGGACGCGGGTGAGGACGTCGTGCACGTGTTCGAGGAACCGCTTGCGCCCGAACAAGGCGCAGGCCCGACGGGGGAGGTGCGGAGATGACGGGCATCCGCGTGCTGAGTGCCGGCCTGCACGACACGGTGCAGGACCGCGGCCGCTTTGGCTACCAGGCGCTGGGCTTTTCGCCCGCCGGGGCGATGGACCGGCGCTCGGCCGCCATCGCCAACCTGCTTCTGGGCAACCCCGTCCAGGCCGCGGTGCTCGAATGCGCGTTCGAGGGGCCGCGGCTGCTCTTCGAGCGGCCCGCCGTGGTGTGCCTTGCCGGGGCGTCCACCGAGGCCCGGCTCGACGGCGTGCCGCTGGAGCCCTATGCGGCCCGCGCGGTGGAGGCCGGCCAGACGGTCGAGGTGGGCCGCGCCGTCACGGGAGCCTACGCCTATCTGGCGGTTGCGGGCGGCGTCGACGTGCCTTCGGCCATGGGGAGCCGCTCGACGAGCGCGGTCTGCGGGCTGGGCGGCCTCGAGGGGCGAGCCCTGCGCGAGGGCGACGTGCTGCCGCTTGCGCCGGACGCTCCCGGGACGCTGCCGGGTTTGGCGGCGAGGCGGCTCGCCTCGCACGACGCCTACTTCGGCCGTGGGCGCGCGGCGCAGGGTGCCGGGGAGCGTCCGGTGTGGGTGCGCGTGGTGGCGAACGCCGGAGAGGCGCGTCTGGGGGCCGACTGGCTGCGGGCGTTCTACGGCACGGCGTTTCGCGTCACGGCGCGCTCGGACCGCATGGGCGTGCGCCTGGCCCCCTGCGTGCCGTTGCCGCCCGTGGCGCAGGCCGACCTGGTGAGCGAGGGCGTGGCCCTGGGCACCGTGCAGGTGCCGGCGGGGGGCGAGCCCATCGTGGTCATGGCGGACCACCAGACGACGGGCGGCTACGCCAAGGCGGGCGTGGTGGCGGGCATCGACCTGCCTCGCCTGGCCCAATGCCGACCCGGCAGGACGGTGCGTTTCGAGCGGGTCTCGGTCGAGGAGGCCCAGCGCCTCGCGCGCCAGGAGGCGCGCTTTCTGCAGAGGCTGCGCTTGTCAGTGGGGCGTGCGGCCGCGCGGGCGGAGCAGGGCTGAGGGCGCCGTCCGCGCGGCCGTCCCGTGCAGGGGGCGGGGTGGGGGCTTCAGGGGGTTTTGGAGAGCGGGAGGGTCTCGGCGATGTACACGGTGTTTGTGACGGGCGGCATAGGGTCGGGCAAGTCGACGGTCTGCGGGATGCTGCACGCCAAGGGCGCGCGCGTGGTGGACCTCGACCAGGTGGCCCGCGAAGTGCTGTGCGAGCCCCAGGTCAAGCTCGAGCTGGCGCGCCGCTTCGGCGAGGACGTGCTCGAATGGCCCGAGGGGTTCGACGTCTGCTGGATCGCCGCGGGCGCGGGCGTCTTGAACTGCGCTCCCTGCCCCACCGAGGCCGACTGGGAAGCCGACCCCGACGCCTGCCTGGCCGACTGGCGGGCCCGCTTCGCCCCGAGCCGCGCCTGCACGCTCGTGGAGGCCGGCGACCCCGTGGACGGCATGTGCCGGGGCACGGGCGACTACGCCACCGTGAACCGCGCGCTGCTCGCCGAGCGCGCCTTCGCGAACGCCGAGGAGACCGCCGCTCTCAACGCCATCACCCACCCCCGCATCGTCGCGCGTCTCGGCGAGATCCTGACCGGCGCGTGCTGCATGGGCACGCGCGAGAAGGTCACGGTCGTGGAGGTTCCGCTCATCGAGGCGTCGCGCGACGCGTTGGTGCTGGCCGACGAGGTGCTTGCCGTGTCGTGCCCCGTCGGGCTGCGCCGCAGGCGCGCCGCGTCGCGCGGCATGGACCCCGGCGACTTCGACGCCCGCGACGCCCGCCAGGCCACCGACGCCGAGCGCGCCGCGCTGGCCGACGCCGTGCTCGCCAACGACGGCGACGAGGCCGCGCTTGCCCGGGCGGTCGACGCCTGGTGGGCCGAGCGCGCGTCTTCCGGGTGGGACCGTGCCGTCCCGGCCGTCCCGCGGCCTGCGGAGCGGCCGGGGCCGGACCGTCCCGCGGCCCTGCGCAGCCCCGCGGTCGCCTTCGTGGGGCGCCACAACTCGGGCAAGACCACGCTCGTGGTGCAGGTCGTCGCCGAGCTCGTTGCCCGCGGGGTCGACGTGGGGTCGGTCAAGCACCACGGCCATGCGGGTTTTGAGATCGACGTGCCCGGCAAGGACTCCTGGCGCCACCGCGAGGCGGGAGCCAACGAGGTTGCGGTGTGCTCGCCCGACCGCCTTGCCCTGATGCGCGGGCTCGACGAGCCCATGGAGGTCGGCGAGGTGGTGAACCTCATGCGCCCGCACGACGTGGTGGTGGTGGAGGGCTACCGCCACAGCGGCGTTCCCACCGTCGAGGTCATGCGCGCCGCCAACGAGCGCGACGCCGCCGCCGCGGCCGAGTTCCTGCGTGCGGCAGCCGGCGACGACCCCTTCGCGTTCGACGCCGGCGCGCTGGGCCGCGACGCCGACCGCATGCCCGACGGGCTCACCGTGGGCGTGGCGAGCGACATCCCCGCGGTGCTCGAGGCCGCGCGCCGGCTGGGCCTGGCCGCCTTCGGGCTCGACGAGGCGCCGGCGATTGCGGATTTCATCGAGCGGGAGTTCGTGCGTCGTCGGGGCTAGCCCCCGTCCGCGCATGCGGGGCGCTTTGCCTTGGATCGGCCGCCGCCTGCGCAAAGTCCATCTCGACGACGAGGTCGTCGCTCTCGATCCGCGCCGCGACGGGAACGCCCATGGCGCGGCACAGCTGTGCGACGATGGCGAGCCCCAGCCCGCTGCCCTCGCCCGAGCGGGCGCGGTCGGCGCGGTAGAACTCTCCATTTTACCACCCCGCCCATGCTGGCCGCGCATGACCCCGGGCTGTCGCCCCCGCCGGGCACCGGCGGCTGGGGCATGCCCGCCGCGACGGCGACGTCCTCGGCGTCGCTCTTCGCCACCCCAAAGAACGGCACAGGCGGCTTTCAAGCTGAAAGGAAATGTGCGTGCTGTGAATCCATGCCGGCCGGGGGGGGGGTAGTCTGAAGATACCATATATCGCGAAAACGAGTCTGCCGCCGTGGTGGAGGGTCGCGCGGCGGGGAGCAGCGGCCTTTCCAAGGAGGAGGAACACATGGAACCTGCGGTGTTCGTCCCCGCGATTTTCGGTTCGGACGTCGGCGCCTACAGTCTGGCGCGTTCGTTCTACGAGTGCTACGGCGTCAAGGCGCACGTCTTCGGCAAGTACCCCTCCGGCCCCTGCATGGACAGCCGCATCCTCAAATACACGGCGGACCCTCGGGTCGGGACGCCGGAGGCCCTCGAGGGGTACCTGTTGGGCCTAGCCGCCTCCACCGAGGGGACGGTTCTTGCCCTGGGTGCGGACGACGGCTACGTGCGCCTGCTGAGCGGCTGCAAGGCCAAGGTCCCGGCAAACGTCGCCGTTCCCTACCTCGACAACGACGAGCTCGACCGCTACATCGTCAAGGAGTTCTTCTACGGGCTGTGCGACCGCTTCGGTATCGCCCATCCCAAGACGTTCGTCTACCGGCTTGACGAGGACGCCCCCGCGGCGATTCCCTTCACCTTCCCGCTCGTGGTAAAGCCCTCGGACAGCGCCGACTACTTCGGACATCCCTTCCCCGGCCAGCACAAGGTCTACTTCGTCGACAGCCGGGCCCGGTTCGAGGAGACGGTCGCGGCCGTGCGGGCCTCGGGCTACGGCGGTGGCCTCGTAGTGCAGGAGTACATCCGCGGCAACGACGACTGCATGCACGTCCTCACCTGCTACTCGGACACCGAGGGCAGGGTGCGCGCAGCCTGCCTGGGCCACGTCCTGCTTGAGGAGCACACCCCGCTGGGCATCGGCAACCCCGCGCTCATCATCACCGAGGAGAACGCCGGGCTGGTCCAGACGGCGGTGAACCTGCTGGAGTCGGTGGGGTTCCGCGGGTTCTCGAACTTCGACATCCGTCGCGACGCCGAGACGGGCACCTACCACTTCCTGGAGCTCAACGCCCGCCAGGGGCGCAGCAACTACTTCGCCGCGGTCGGGGGCGTGCCGCTGGTGCGCCACCTCGTGGAGGACGTGGTCAACCACCGGCCGCTGCCCTACGCCCAGTGCGAGCCGGGCCGCGTGTGGACCGTCGTGCCCAAGGGGGTCGCGCGGCGCTACGCGGAGGCGACCGAGCTGCGCGCGAGCCCCCACCCGTGGGTCAACCCGCTGTTCTGCGCCGCGGACCCGAACCCGCTCCGCCTGGCCCGGCTCCTCAAGGGGCACGTCCGCCACTACGCCGACTACCGCACGTACTATCACCCGACGGAAGGAGCGGGTAAGCCATGGTGGGATCCGGAGCGCGCGTTGGAGTCCTAGGGGGCATGGGGCCCGCCGCGACGAGCCTGTTCTACCGCGAGCTGGTGGCCCACACCGCGGCGTCGTGCGACCAGGAGCACATCGACGCCGTCATCCTGAGCCACGCCACCCTGCCCGACCGCACGCGCCCCGGGGCCTCGGCGCGCTCCCTCGTCAGCCAGCTGGCCGACGACATCGTCCTGCTCAGGGACGCGGGGGCCGACTTCGTCGCCATCCCCTGCAACACCGCCCACGTACACTACGACGCCCTGAGCGCGTTAAGCCCGCTGCCCATCATCGACATGGTGGACGCTGCGGTGCTGCGGGTGCTCGAGTTCGACCCCGCCGCGTGCACCGTCGGCGTCCTGTGCACCGACGGCACGCGCGCCGACGGCCTGTACACGCGGGCGTGCCTGCACCACGGCCTGGAGGCGGTCTATCCCGCGCCCGAGCGCCAAAAGGCCGTGATGGAGCTGGTCTACGGGTACGTGAAGCGGGGCAAAGACGGCGGCGAGGGGCTCTTTGAGGCGGCCTACTGCGACGTGAAGGGCCAGGGGGCCGACGCGGTGGTGCTCGGCTGCACCGAGCTGTCGGTGTACCGCACGCTGCACCGCCTGCCCAACGACTGCGTCGACGCCTTGGACGCCCTCGTGCGCGCGACCGTCGCGCGTTCCGGTAAGCGCTATCGGGCGTGAGCGGCGCGAGGCCTTTCGCCTTTCCGGTGCGGCCGGCCTGCCCACACGGATTCCCAAACACGGCACGGGCAAATCGGGCGCGCCGGAAAGCGCCGCGCCGCCCGCCGCCCTTTGCGCTTCTGGAAAGACTGTCCAGCTCGTGCCCCGCGCCGCCGGGCACCGCGCCCGTTGCCTACAATGCATAGCCGACCGGCGGATTTCCGCCCGCCCGCGCCTGTTTGCCCCGCGGGGCAAGGCGTCGGGCGGGCGTGCGTTGTGGAGCCGAGACAAGGAGGTGCCCGGTGGCCGATCTCGCAGCGCAGGGGTACCGCATAGAGCACGACTCGATGGGAGAGGTCCGCGTCCCGCAGCGGCGGCTGTGGGGTGCTCAGACCCAGCGCAGCTGCGAGAACTTCCGCATCGGGACCGAGACGATGCCCCTTGAGCTGATCCGCGCCTTCGCAGTGCTCAAAAAGGCCGCCGCCCGTGCCAACGAGCGCCTCGGCGTGCTCGACGCCTACCGCGCCGACCTCATCGCCGAGGCGGCCGACGAGATCCTCGCCGGTCGCCACGACGCCGAGTTCCCGCTCAAGGTGTGGCAGACCGGCTCGGGCACCCAGTCCAACATGAACGTCAACGAGGTCGTCGCCAACCGGGGCAACCTCCTGGCGGCCGGGCGGGGCGACGCCTCGTCGCCGCTGCACCCCAACGACACGGTGAACCGCTCGCAATCGTCCAACGACACGTTTCCCACGGCGATGCACATCGCGGCGGTCCAGGCCGTCAAAAGGCGGCTCGTCCCCGCCGCCCAAGGGCTCGTCTCCACCTTCAGGCGTCTCGAGGCCGAAAACGCCGGTGTGCTCAAGAGCGGCCGCACCCATCTGCAGGACGCCGTGCCCATTTCCTTCTCCGAGGAGATCAGCGGCTGGCGCGGCCTGGTGGAGAACGGCGTCGCGGCGCTCGAGGCGAGCCTGGCGGGGCTGTACCGCCTGGCGCTGGGCGGCACGGCGGTGGGCACCGGCCTCAACGCCCCGCAGGGTTTCGCCGAGGAGGTGGCCGCCCAGGTGGCCGGGCTGACCGGCGAGCCGTTCGTGAGCGACCCCAACAAGTTCAGCGCCCTGTCGGGCAAGGACGCCATCGTCGTGTCCCACGGTGCGGTCAAGGCCCTGGCCGCCAACATGATGAAGATCGCCAACGACGTGCGCTGGCTCGCATCGGGTCCGCGCCTGGGCCTGGGCGAGATCACGATCCCGGCCAACGAGCCCGGCAGCTCCATCATGCCCGGCAAGGTGAACCCCACGCAGTGCGAGGCGCTCACCATGGTGGCCGTGCAGGTCATGGGCAACGACGCGGCGGTGGGCTTCGCGGCGAGCCAGGGCAACTTCGAGCTCAACGTCTTCATGCCGGTCATCGCCTACAACTACCTTCAGTCGGTGCGCCTGCTGGCCGACGCCATAGCGTCGTTCGACGAGCACTGCGCAAGCGGCATCAAGGCCAACCGCGAGCGGATGTCGTTCAACCTCGAGCATTCGCTCATGCTCGTCACCTGCCTCAACCCCCACATCGGTTACGAGAACGCCGCCGAGGTCGCCAAGAAGGCCTTTGCCGAGGGCACGAGCCTCAAGGAGGCGTGCGCGGCGCTGGGCTTCATGACGGCCGAGGAGTTCGACGAAGTATGTAAACCCGAGGAGATGGTCTAACCCATGAGCGACACCAAAAGCGTGAGCGAGCAGAGCCTCAGGCTGCACGAGGAGCTGCACGGCAAGATAGAGGTCGTGGCGCGTCGCAGCGTCGAGACCGCCGACGACCTGTCGCTGCTCTACACCCCCGGCGTGGCCGAGCCCTGCCGGGCGATCCACGCCGACTACGGCAAGTCCTGGGAGCTCACGCGCCGGGCGAACCTGGTGGCCGTGGTCACCGACGGCAGCGCGGTGCTCGGCCTGGGCGACATCGGCCCGGCCGCCGGCATGCCCGTGATGGAGGGCAAGTGCGTGTTGTTCAAAGAGTTCGGCGACGTGGACGCGTTCCCCATCTGCGTCGACACCCACGACGTGGACGAGCTCGTTCGCACGGTCCAGCTCATCTCCAAGTCGTTCGGCGGCATCAATCTCGAGGACATCGCCGCCCCGCGCTGCTTCGAGGTGGAGCGCCGCCTCAAGGAGGTCTGCGACGTCCCGGTGTTCCACGACGACCAGCACGGCACCGCCGTCGTGACCGCCGCCGGCCTGCTCAACGCCGTCAAGGTGACCGGCAAGGAGATGGGCGCGCTCAAGGTGGCCGTCAACGGCGCCGGCGCGGCGGGCATCGCGATCGCCGACCTGCTGCTGCGCATGGGCTTCGGCGAAGTGGTGCTGTGCGACTCCAAGGGCATCGTCTGCGAGGGCGATCCTCGCCTCAACGAGGCCAAGGCCGACATCGCCCGCCGCACCAACCGCGCTCGCCTGACCGGCACCCTGGCCGACGCCGTGCGCGGGGCCGACGTCTTCATCGGCGTGTCCGCCCCCGGCGTGCTGACCCCCGAGATGGTGGGCACCATGAACGACGGCATCGTCTTCGCCATGGCCAACCCCGTGCCCGAGATCATGCCTGACGAGGCACTGGCGGGCGGTGCCCGGGTGGTCGCCACCGGCCGGTCGGACTTCCCCAACCAGATCAACAACGTCCTGGTGTTCCCCGGTGTCTTCAAAGGCGCCCTGGCCGCCCGCGCCAAGGAGATCACCGCCGAGATGGAGGTCGAGGCCGCCCGCGCCATCGCCTCGATGGTCTCCGACGACGAGCTTTCGCCCGAGTTCATCATCCCCTCGGCGCTCGACAGGCGCGTGGCCGACGTCGTGGCGCAGGCCGTGGCCGCCTGCGTGCGGCAGTAGATAGAGCTCCCCGGCAAAAGACGGCAGGCGGCGGCGCG
>CAZUFB010000016.1:0-26293 GCA_964619775.1 uncultured Coriobacteriaceae bacterium | reverse complement strand
CGCGGTGGCGGCCTCTCCGGTGCGCGATTGCGGTCAGGCGGATCCCGCGCAAGCCTTGTCGCCTGCACCAACTCGTCAATAGACGACCGCCCCGGCCTTTTGTGCGAGGCCGGGGCGGTCTGAATCAGGGGGGTCGGTCGCCAAATGCAGGGAAGTGCCGCGGCGGAAGCGTCGGTCCTACTCTTCAGGGCTTTCTACGATGCCGAGACCCAGCGCGTGCTCCAGGGCGAAGAACGAACGGGAGACGCTTGAAAAAATCGGGAAGCCTCCGCCCGGGTAGCCGTTGACCATCGCGTCGGCCACGCATCCAGCTGCGTACAGGCCCGGGATGGGCTCCCCGTTGCGCAGGGCGCGGGCGTTCTTGTCCACCACCACGCCACCGGACGTGCCGAGGGAGCCGCGCACCGCGACGCAGGCGTAAAACGGCGGTTCGGCGACAGGCACGAGCAGCGGGTTGCTGTAGCCTTCGCGGGGCTTGATGCCCACACCGAAGCCCTGGCCGAACATCTCTTCGCTGTCGTAGGGCCCTTCACCGCGGCGGTAGTCCGGGTCGGAACCCGTCTCGCAGTAGCCGTTGAACTTCTCGACCTCGGCCAGCAGGGCCTCCTTGTCGATGCCCATGCCGTCGGCAAGCTCCTCAAGGGTGTCGAACTGCGAGATCCAGCCGGGGCATTCTTCGGTGTTGCTGGGAAATCCGTATTCCTCCACGGTCTTGGTGTCCCAGATGACGAACGAGTTTTCGCTGTAGTAGTCGGGATGGCCGTTGATGTTGGTGTTGATATTGCACATGGTGCGTGCGAGTTCGTCGTAGCTTGCCGACTCGTTGCAGAAGCGCTTGCCGTCCGTGCCGACCATGATGCACCCGGGGTATAGCAGGCAGCCGTCGTACCACATGATATGGCCGTACTCGTCGTCGATGCCCTTGACCATGATGTGGCCGAAGTCACCGCCCATGTGGGCAATGTCGGCGCCGATCTCCATGGCCATCTTGTGGCCGTCGCCGGTGAGCTCTGCGGGGATGCGCGTCCAAATCTTGGGTGTAACGTAGCTGTTGACCATCTCTTCGTTGCAGTCGAAGCTGCCCGTCGCAAGCAGGACACCCTTTTCGGCCTTGATGCGCAGCTCGTTTCCTTCGGGGTCGGTCGCAACCACGCCCACGACCGCGCCGCTTTCATCGGTCACCAGGAACGTCGCGGCGGTCTGCAGGCGGATGTCCACGCCCGAGGCGTCGACGACGGGAGACACGCTTTCCTGCCAGCAGGCCGGGAAGTTGAGCATCTCGCCCGAGGCGTCAAGCACGTAGCAGGTATGGCCGTTGTTGCTGCCCTCGTAGTCGTAGTAGTCGTGGACGTTGAGGGTCTGGAAGGGGATGCCCAGCTCGTCGCACAGGTAGGTGAAGACGGCAGGCGAGCGCTTGATCCAGTCCTCGGCGAGGGAGAGGTCGTGGGTGTGGCCGTGGTCGCAGCCGGTCATATACGACAGCACCCCCTCGGGCGTCTCCTTCGCTTTGTACTCGTCGGCCATGAGGTCGTTGCAGGGCACCCAGAACGCGCCCGCGCTGTAGAACATCGTGCCGCCGTAGACGGTGCGCTTCTCGAGGACGACCACGTCGTGGCCGAGGTTGTGCGCCGCGATGGCAGCGAAGATGGCGCCGCCGGCCCCGATGACGACGAACTCGTGCTCCTCGTCCCACTCCAAGGTCTCGTCGGCGTGCGCGGTGCCCGTCTGGGCCGCAGCGAGGCCGCTGACGGCGAGCGCCCCGGTCATGGCGGCCCCCTTGACGAAGCTGCGGCGGGTGGTTGCGGTCGTGGTATCCATGTGTTTCCTCCTTGATGCTGTCGTTCGATCGTCTCCCCATTACGGAGCCTGGGGGCTGCCGTCTGAGGGCGGACCTTACGATATGCTCTGAGGTGCGGCATGCGTTTTTCATAAAGCGAGCTTTGGCGACGCGTGCGTCCGCTTTTGTCTGACTGGATAAAAAACGACTTATTAAACGGCCAGGCACAAGGTCTATACTGAACTGATTGCATGCCTTGTTGTCTTACGGGGAAGGGCGACGGGCGGAAAGGGGTTGCCATGGCGGGCGAGGTGTTGGTGCCGGGCGATAGGGCTCGGGCGGCGGAGACGCTGGTGGAAGACGAGGCGTTTGCCCGTCTGTGGACGCTCTGCAGCGAGCGGTTCGTCTCCTGGGAGGAGTTTTCGACGCTCGATATGCCCGCCGGCTGTGACGCGATGGTTATATGGCGCGTTGTGACGACGTTGCGCCGGCTTGCGGGGCGTATCGTCCCGCTTCCGCGCAGCCCGAAGCCCTGGTGCAACCTGCCGCTCGACGAACAGCGCATGGTATGGGACCTGCTGGCGCGCAGCGATGCGTCTTCCCAGCTCTACGAGTACGTGCGCTCCCGTCCGTATCGGGGCATCGACATTCAAGACCAGGTTGACGAGTTGGTGGTTTGCCTGGCCTGGGATGGTCGGCCGATGGGCTACGAGGCGGTGCGCGACATCGTGGTGGGCAACCGCAAGCCGCTCTCCGACGCCGAGAAGGTGGTCGACGGGTACTGCCGCATACTTGAGGGAGAGTTTTCCGGCGCGGTTGCAGGGCGGTTGCCGGCGACCCTTCCTTCGGCGCGCGACTTGTATGCCTCCCTGGTCAAGCCGCTGGGCGTCGAGCCGGACGTCACCGATTCCTTCACCGTCCAGCGGCTTTCCCAGAGTTTGGCGCGGGCCGGGCGGGGAGATGCCTTCGAAACAGTTGTCTTTTCGGCCCATCTGTTCGAAAACCCGTCGTGGACCCGTCCCTTTTCGACATGGAACGTCGTTTTTGGCAGTCTGCTGCGCAAGGTCTACTTCATTCGCTGCTCACGCGCTGTTCTGTCGTTTCTGCCTTTGACCAAGGCCATGTTCGAGCAGGGGAGCCGTTCGCTGGAGGTCGCACTCGAGGTCTCGTCTTCGTTGCACCATGGCTCGCTGGCTGGCAGTGCGGGGCTTCCGGTCCGCAGGGGCTGGATCCACAGCCGCGATGCGCGGCCCGAGCTGTGGGACGAGAACGGGATGTACTACGACCTGACCCCGTATTTTGCCGTCTATCTGCAGAAAGTGTCGTCATGTCTCGACGGATTCGAACGCCGCGTCAAAGATGACGAGTCACACGAGGAGGCTCTGCGCGGCCTTGTACGCTCGTCGCACCGTCTCAACCATCGACAGCGCGACGTGGTGCTCGCCTGCCTCGCCGACACGGACGTCGAGTTCGACTACGAGACGTATCGCGACATCTATCAGGTGGCCTATGCGACGGCCCGCGCCGACCTGACCGACCTGGCCAACCTCTCGCTGCTGCGTAGCGAGGTGAGGGGCAAAAGGACCGTGGTGTACTCGGTCCCCGGCGACTTGAGAAGGGTGGTCGAGGCGAGGCTGGGGTAGGCGGCGCGGGGCCCTTTTCGCTGGCCGCCGCCCCTTTGGGCCGGCGGTCCCGGCCCGCGCCGCACCTGCCTACGCGTCCTTCTTCGCGGGCTTGGCGGGCTTGTCGGAGGCCTTCGCCATCGCGGTCTCGCCCTTCTCGGACTTCTTGATCTCCTTCGACCCGCTGTCGGTCTTAGCGAGCTCGGTCGACTCGGAGGTGGGGCGCCCGGTACCGGTGCCCTCGGTGCCGCCCTTCTTGCTGCGCTGGTCGGTGTTGTAGAAGCCGCTGCCTTTGAAGACGATGCCGCTCGCGTCGAAGACGCGCGCGGCGGGCGCGCCGCACTCGGGGCAGGTGGCGTCGGGGTGCTCGCGCATGCCATGCTCGATCTCGAACACGGTTTCGCAGGCGGTGCATCGGTAGTCGTAGCGGGGCATGGTCGGACCTCTTCCGTTTTTCAATCGACGGCCCGCCGCAGCCGTGCGGGTGTGCGCAGGCTGTGGCGGGCCTTTGTTTTTTGACCGTTAGTACTGTATCCAAACGCACCCGGCCCGTAACGCTGTTGACGCGGGTTCCATATGCTTTACGATTCGAACCGGCGACCTGCGCCGCACGCCCGCGTCACGCCGCCCGCCCGGTGCGACCCGGCGCGCCCGGGATGCGGCCCGGCGAGGTCGAAAGACGGCGCCGCCAGTTGACGGCGCGCGACGCCGCCAACGTCGTCATCGCCTGCGGCTGCTCGCCCTTCATGAGCGACGAGCCCCGGGACGTCGAGGACATCACGTGCATCTGCGGCGCGCTCGACGCGAACATCGGCACCCTCAACATGCGCTCCATCGAGGTGATGGACCTCGCCGCCACCCGCGCCGCGGAGCTCGACCGTCCCATCGTGCTCGACCCGGTGGGCGCCGGCGCGAGCGCCCTGCGCGCCGACGCGGCGGTAGCCGCCCGCGACGCCGCGGTTTTATGAACAAGCGAGAAAGGAGGGATGCCCCGTGGACCTCAGGCGCGTCCTCACCATAGCCGGCAGCGACTCGTCGGGAGGGGCCGGCGTCCAGGCGGACCTCAAGACGGTGGCCGCGCACCTTCTGTACGGAGAGAGCGTCCTGGCGGCGCTCATCGCCCAGAACACCCGGGGGGCGGATGCGGTGCTCGACGTGCCGGCCGACTTCGTCGTCGCCCAGATCGACGCCGTGTTCGCCGACATCCCGCCCGACGCGGTGAAGGTCGGCATGCTGTCGTCGGCCGCCAACGTGCGCGCGGTCGCGCGGCGGCTGCGCGCGCACGGCGCCCGCAACGTGGTGGTCGACCCCGTGATGGCGGAGACCTCGGGCGGGTCGCTGCCACGCGGCGACGCGTTTGACGCGCTGGTGGGCGAGCTGCTGCCAATCGCCGACGTCGTGACCCCCAACATCCCCGAGGCGCAGGTCCTGGCGGGCCTCGCCGAGCCTCCCGCGGACGTCGAGGGGATGGTCGCCGCGGCGCGGGCGGTGGCGCGCCTCGCCCCGCAGGCCGCGGTGCTCGTGAAGGGAGGACGCCTGGCTTCTCCGACCGCCCCGGTCGGCGCCCCTGGCTGTGCCGACGTGCTCCTCATGCCGGGTGCCGCCGAGCCGGTCGTGGTGGACGGCGCGCGGGTCGACACCGTCAACACCCACGGGACGGGCTGCACGCTGTCGTCGGCCGTCGCCTGCAACCTTGCGCTGGGCGCCTCGGTGGAGGAGGCGGTGCGCCGCGCGAAGGCGTACGTCGCCGCCTGTCTATCCGCCGGGCTCGATCTGGGCGCGGGGGGCGGCCCGATGGACCACATGGCCCCCTGGCGCCTTGCGGCGCCGCCGGCTCCGGACGCGGCCGCCGGCGTCGCGTCCCGGCGCACCCGTGCGCTCGTCGTGGGCGGGTCGCCCGTGCGTCCCGGCCCCGCCCTGCTGCAGGCGCTTGTCCTGCAGGCCGACGTCGTGGTGGCGTGCGACGCGGGGGCCGACGCGTGCCGGGCCGCGGGCGTGCGCGTCGATGTGCTGGTGGGCGACCTCGACTCGGTTTCGCCCCAAGGGCTTGGATACGCCCGCGCGCAGGGCGCCGAGGAGGTTGCGTGCTCGTGGGAGAAGGACGACACCGACTTCGGCCTCGCGCTCGACTGGCTGCGCCGCAGCTGTCCGGGCGGGGTGCGCGCGACGTTCACGGGGGTCTGCGGCGGGCGTGCGGACCACAGCCTGGCGGTGTGGGGTCTGCTGGCCCGCGCGGCCGACCTCGTGCCGGCCGTGGAGGAGGAGGACGCCTCGTACCGCGTGCTGTCCGTCGCCGGCGACCCGGAGTGGCGCCTGTCGCCCTCCGACGTGGGGTGCACCCTCAGCGTGCTCGCCCTGGAGGGCGGCACCTGCGTGAGCGAGGAGGGCATGCATTGGGACCTTGACCACGCGATGATCGGCGTGCTCGACGACCGGGGGGTCTCCAACATCGTCGAGGGGCCGCAGGCGTGCGTGCGCGTCCATGCGGGCACGGCGCTCGTCGAGCTGGTGCACGCGCGCGGGTGCAAGTGACCAGCCGATCAAGCGGCTCAGCGAGACGGCCCCGTCGAGCTGGTGCACGTGCGAGTTCAAGTCGTGGGCGCGCCGCGTTTCCGCCTCTGCGGGGTGACGCCTCGGCGACGCCGTGCAGCCTGTCCCCTATGCCCGTGCGGCGGCGCGTTCGAGGAACTCCGCCAGCTCGTCCAGGCGCGTCTCGGCGTAGCGGTACCCTGCCTCGAAGCTCGCTTCGAACTTGACGGGCGACCACTCGAAGCGCCCGAGGTTCTGCTCGTCCATGCGGAACACGAAGGCGCGCCCTTCGTCCTCGGCGCGCTCTACGCGCCGTGCGGCGAAGTTGTAGTGCTCGTGGCGCCTGAGCATGGCCTGCTTGAGGGCGGGGTAGGGCTTGAGCACGTGGCGCAGGTAGAGTTCGAGGTGCTGGGACCCCTTGACGTAGCCGCGCGGGCGCGAGAGCACCACCACGTGGCGGTCGAAGCCGTCGTCCTCGGCGCGGTCGATGGGGATGGAGTCGCGGATGCCGCCGTCGGCGTAGACGCGGCCGTCGACGCGGGCCTGCGGCATCACGAAGGGGATGCTCGCGGAGGCCACGATGCGGTCGCGCAGGGCGTCAGGCCCGGAGGCGTAGTCGGGGGTGTCCCACCATGCCAGCTCGCCGGTCTGGGCGTCGGTCGCCGGGATGAGCAGTCGCGTGCCCGAGGCCATGACGCCGGGGTGGCACCCGTCGGTGAGGAAGTCGATGAAGGCGTCGGTCCGCACGATGCCTTCGAGGGGGTGCAAGAAGCCCCGGGGGTTGAAGAACCCCAGGGTCGAGCGCCGCCGCATCTGCGCGAAGTCGAGGTCGAGCCGCTCGGCCACGTAGGCGCAGGCCACGAGCGCTCCCGAGCTGACCCCGATGACGTATCCAAACCGAATGCCTTCGTCGAGCAGGCGTTTGAGCAATCCGCCGGCAAAGAAGCCGCGCATCCCGCCGCCTTCCACCACAAGCGACGCGCCCCTGACCGTCCCCCCAACCGCGAACCTGGCCGTCATCGGGGGGGCCTCCTGCCCGGATGGCGGGGGGGCGTCCAGCCCTGCGCGTACATCGCGAGCACCGCCTCGTAGGCGTCGTAGACGGCCGCAGAGGCCTGCTCCCAGCCGTTCTGACGCGCCTCCTCAAGGCCGGTCCGTGCGACCCGGCGGGCCAGGGCCTCGCCTGCGGGGGAGAGGACGCGCTCCAGGGTGCGCCCGAGGGCCTCGGGGTCGGACGGGTCGTACACGAAGCCGTTCTCGCCGTCGTGCAGCTGCTCCACGGTGGCCGGGCTCGCCGCCGCGACCACCGGGATGCCCGACGCCTGCGCCTCGAGGATGACCAGCCCCAGGGTCTCGGTGGTGCTGGGGAACGCGAAGGCGTCGGCCGACGCGAAGGCCGCGGACAGGTCCTCGCCGCCCATGAAGCCGGTGAAGACGGTCTGAGTTCCGGCGAAGGCCTGCTTGAGGTGCGAAAGCGCCGGACCGTCGCCCACGATGGCAAGCGACCAGCCGGGGTGGGCGCGCATCACCGGGACGAGGCTTTCGAGGTTCTTCTCCGCGGCGACGCGTCCCACGTACACGACGAGGGGGCGCGTCGGGTCGCCGCCCGACAGGTGTGCGCGCATCGCGTCGCTGGCGAAGCGCGGGTCGCGCGCGGAGAGGTCGACGCCGCGCGGAAGCACCGACACGCCCCGCACGCCCATCTCCGCGAGCTTGCGCTGCATCGCGCGGCTCGTGACGAGCGTGAGAGGCGAGAGGTTGTTCTCGCGGCGCTGGTACCACATCACAAGGCGCCGTCCCAGGCGGGCGACGGGGCCGTAGTAGTCGAGGTAGCTCGCAAGGTCGGTGTGGTAGGAGGTCACGAGCGGTATGCGGTCGCGCGTGCAGGCGGCCACCGCCGGGAAGCCCACCAAGGCCGGCTGCCATACGTGCACGATGTCGGGTTTGAAGTCGCGCAGGTGGCGTGCGACGCGCGGGGCGGGCGTTCCCCAGGCCCGCGAGCGGTAGAACGGCCAGGTGATGGCCGTCACGCCGAGCACCGGCACGCCCCGATAGTCCGAGACGCCCAGGTCGGGCGCCACCACGCAGAGCTCGTGACCGTGGTCTGCCAGCCAGTCGACGGTGTGGGTGAGCCTGGTCACCACGCCGTCGACTGACGGCAGAAAGGTCTCTGTGACAAGTGCGATTCTCATGTGCCCTCCGGACGGCCGTGCGGCCGCCGTCCCTTCTCTCGGTTAAGCCTGGCCGCCCGTTGCGCGCGGGCCGTGCCGGCGCGCTACTTCCAGGAGGGCGAGTTGCAAATTAGTGAGACGTCGATGCGGTCGCGGTTCTCCTGCGTGGTGCGGATGAGCGCGGCGAGCGTCTCGTCGTCGAGCAGGTGCGGCTCGAGGCCGAGCTCGGGCAGCGCGGTGTGGACGACGCTGAAGTAGTGGTCGTCCTCCCGCTCGACGCGGGGGTTGTCCATGTGGTCGATCTGCACGTCGATGCCCATGCCGGCAGCGACGCGCTGCACGCGCTCGGCGAGCTGGTTGACGCTGAACCATTCGGTGATCTGGTTCATGACGCGCATCTTGCCGGGCTCGGCGGGGTTCTCGCAGGCCAGCTCGATGCAGCGTACCGTGTCGACGATGTTGATGTAGCCGCGCGTCTGGCCGCCGCGGCCGTAGACCGTCAACGGATGGCCCACCGCGGCCTGCACCACGAAACGGTCGAGGGCGGTGCCGAAGATGCCGTCGTAGTCGAAGCGGTTGGCAAGGCGCGGGTCGAGCCGGGTCTCGGCGGTGTGGACGTTGTAGACGACGCCTTGGTTGAGGTCGGTGGCGCGGATGCCCCAGGTGCGGCACGCGAAGTAGATGTTGTTGGAGTCGTGCACCTTGGTGAGGTGGTAGAACGAGCCGGGCGACTTGGGGTAGAGGAACGTCTCGGTGCGGCCGTTGTGCTCGACGGTGAGGTAGCCCTCCTCGATGTCGATGTTGGGCTGGCCGTACTCGCCCATCGTGCCGAGCTTCACGAGGTGGCACTCGGGGGCGAACTCCCTGATGGCCCACAGGACGTTGAGGTTGCCTATGACGTTGTTGTCGTGGGTGTAGACGGCGTGCTCGCGGTCGATCATCGAGTAGGGCGCGCTGCGCTGCTCGGCGAAGTGCACGAACGCCTCGGGGCGCACCTGGCGGAAGACCTCGCCGAGGAAGTCGTAGTGGGTGAGATCGCCCTTGAAGACCTTGATGTCGTTGCCGGTGACCTCCTTCCAGGCGGCCACGCGCTCGTCGAGCGAGGCTATGGGGGTCACCGAGTTGCTCCTGAGCTCCTCGTCGATCTTGCGACGCACCAGGCTGTCGACGATGGTCACCTCGTGACCGGCCTTCGAAAGGTAGAGCGCCGTAGGCCAGCCGCAGAAGCCGTCGCCGCCCGCCACGATAATCCTCATAGGGATGATTCCTCCTTTAGTCCGTTGGGCGGCCCTGAGGGTGCCGCCCGTCCCTGCACCGTCGAGCGGTGGCGAATAAGTCTATCCATTATGCCTGTCAAAGCTTGAAATCGGGAGACATGGCACTTGCTCCATAAACATTTTCTGGTAAATTTCCCCCGTTGTTGTGCGTTTGTTGTATTTTACGGAGTATATGCGCCGCCCCTACGGGTTACGTCGAAGCTTTGCGCGCTTCGCGTGTGGAGTTTTGCACATCTCCCGCGTTGTGTGCTAGAATCCCAAAGTTGTCGATTTTAGTTGCGGTCTGCACCGCGCGTTACGCTGTACGAAGGAGTTTCCGACATGTCGAGAGTTTGCGAGGTCTGCGGCAAGCACCCGGTGGCCAGCCGCTCTATCAGCCACTCCCACCGCGTCACCAACCGTAAGCATATCCCCAACGTCAAGGACGTCTACGTGGTGGTGGACGGCGAGCGCCGCAAGATGAAGGTCTGCATGAAGTGCCTCAAAGCCGGCAAGGTCGTACGCGGCTAGTTTTGCGGATTGCCCCAAGCCTGCACCACAGACGCATTACAGAAGGGTCCCTGACGGGGCCCTTTTTTATGCGTGCAAGCCGGCAGGCAGCCACGGTGCGCCCGACGATGGTCTGTCCGGCGCCTGCCGCGGCCGGAAGCCGGCAGGTGGCGGGCGCCGGGCGGCGCCGCTGTTATATACTTGACCCCGAGACCCGGCGCCGGGCGGCGCCGACGAGCTAAGGAGCTTGCGCATGGACACCAAAGTCAACGGGTCCTTGACCGTATCGGACGACGTGCTTGCCGACCTGGTAGGGTACGCCGCGAAGGGGTGCTACGGCGTCGTGGGCATGTCCGCGCCGGCTCCCGCCTCGGTCCAGGAGGGCATCGCGGGCCTGCTGCCCGCCCAGCGCCTGCGCCGCGGGATCGAGATCGAGCGCACGCAGGAGGGCGGCCTCGCGGTGGCCCTGCACGTGGTGCTCGAGTACGGCGTCAACCTCGCCGCCGTCTCCCAGAACCTCGTCGATGCGGTGAAGTTCGTCCTGAAGGACATCGCCCAGATCGACGACGTCGAGGTGGCCGTGCACGTTGACGGCATGAAAGTCCGCGAGCCGTAAAGCCGGCCTACTACGGAGAGTGTCCCGATGATTGAGCAGATCGTCCGCTCCAGTTTCGCCGTCGCCGCGCAGGCGGTCCAGGAGCGCAGCGAGGATATCAACAAGCTGAACGTGTTCCCCGTTCCCGACGGCGACACCGGCACCAACATGGCCCTGACGCTTGCGACCGTGGTGGGCGAGCTCGAACGCCTGCCCCCCGACGCGCCCATGCCCAAGGTCGCCGCCGCGCTGACGCACGGGTCGCTTATGGGTGCCCGCGGCAACTCGGGCGTCATCATGAGCCAGATCCTGCGTGGCCTGGCCGAGGGCCTAGCCGAGGTGGACGACTCGGTGGGCACCCCCGAGGTGGCCGCGGCTTTCCGCCGCTCGGTGAAGGTGGCCTTTCAGGCAGTGGGCAAGCCCGTGGAGGGAACCATCCTCACCGTCCTGCGCGACGTGGGCAGGTGCGCCGAACAGTGCGAGAGGCGCAAGGTGACGCTTGCCGACACGCTCGACGTGCTGGTGGCCGAGGCGTTCGAATCGGTGGCGCGCACCCCCGACCTGCTGCCCGTGCTCAAAGAGAACGGCGTCGTCGACTCGGGCGCCTTCGGCTTCGCGGTTTTCCTCGAGGCGTTCTGCAACGCCGCGCTGGGCCGCACGGGCGCTTCCCGCGCCGCCGAGGCCGCCGTGGCGCGCGCCACGGCCAAGGTCGACATCGAGCTCAACGACGACTGGGAGGGCTCGCAGTTCCGCTACTGCACAGAGTTCCTCTTCTGCGCCGACGCCCCCTTCGACGAGGGCGGGGTGCGCGGCTTTCTGGCCGGCGTGGGCGACTGCGAGCTGCTGGTTGGGTCGTTCCCCGACTACAAGATCCACGTGCACACCGACCGGCCCGACCGCGTGCTCGACCGCATGCTCGGCCTGGGCCAGGTCTACAAGGTCTTCATCCACAACATGGACATGGAGGCCCACGAGCGCACCGAGAAGATAGCCCAGGACAAGGCGGCCGCCGCGCCTTCCAAGCCGCTCGGCGTGGTGGCCGTGGCGGCCGGGTCGGGCCAGGCCGAGATCCTGCGCTCGCTGGGCGTGGACGTCGTCGTGGAGGGCGGCCAGACGATGAACCCCTCGACGGCAGACCTGCTGTCCGCCGCCGAGCGCACCGGCGCCCAGGCCGTCATCGTCCTGCCCGACAACGGCAACGTCGTCATGGCGGCCCGCACGGCCTGCGAGGCGGCCGGCTTCCCGATGAAGGTCGTCCCCACGCGCAGCGTGCCCCAGGGCTTCTCGGCGATGTTCGCCTTCGACGCCGAGGCGTCGCTCGAGGACAACGTCGCGGCGATGACCGAGGCAGCCGCGGGCGTCCACGACGGCGAGGTCACCCTGGCGGTGCGCGACTCGCGCACCGACGACGGCACCCCCATCCGCGCGGGCGACGTCATCGGCATCGTCGACGACGCCATCCGCCTGGTGGGCAGCGACGTGGCCGTGGTCGCGGCGCGCACGGCGGCCGTCCTGCAGGACGAGTTCGGCGGCGACACGCTCACCGTGCTCGCCGGCTCCGACCTCGACGACGCGGCCTTCACCGCGCTGCTCGAGGCCGTGGAGGCCTCCGTCGCCGGCCTCGACGTCGACGCGCACCGCGGCGAGCAGCCCCTCTACCCGGTCGTCATGGCAGTCGAGTAGGCGCCCCGTGACCTGCGCGCCGCACCCGGACGCCGGGCACATCGCCTGCGACCCCGCCGCCGCCCGCCTTGCGCGCACGGTGGCGCTCGGCCGCCCGGTCGAGCGGGTGCGCCTCGTGAACGGCGAGCGCGCCCAGGCGCTGGCGCGCCTGGGGGTGCGTACGGTGGCCGACGAGCTGTACAACGTGCCGCGGCGCCACCTCGACCTCACCAACGTGTCGACGGTGGAGGCGGCCCCGGTCGGCTCGGAGGTCACCGTGGTGGTGACCGTCGACCGCGTCGAGCTCAAGCGCCCCCGCCCGCGCATGGCGGTGGTGGAGCTGAGCTGCTACGACGACACCGGCGTGGTGGTTGCGTCCTACTTCGGCCAGCCGTGGCTCGCCAGGCAGTTCCGCCGCGGGCAGCGCGTGGCGCTGAGCGGCAAGATGGGGTTCTCCTACGGCTTCAAGCGCATGGTCGGGCCTTTCCACGACGTGGTGTCCGAGGCCGACGGCCCCGCGCCCGGCGATCCGTCGGCCGAGGCGCTGCGCGTGCGCATGCTGCCGTTCCACCGCACCACCGAGGGCCTGTCGCAGCAGTGGGCGCGCCGCGTCGCCTCCTGCGCGCTCGAGGACTACGGCGACGTGTGCGATTTTTGGCCGGCCGCGCTGCGCGCCCGGCGCGCTCTCATGCCGCTCGCCCGGGCCCTGCGCGCGGCGCACTTCCCGGCCGACGCCGAGGAGGCCGAGGAGGCCCGGCGCCGTCTGGCCTATGATGAGGCGGCCCTTTTGCAGCTGGCCCTGGCGGCCCGGCGCGACGCGCGGCTTCCCGGGGTGTGCCCGGTGGCCCACGAGGTGGCGGGCCCGCGCATGGCGGCCGTGCGCGCCGCGATGCCCTTCCCGCTGACGGACGACCAGAGGCGCGCCGTCGGCGAGATCCTCGCCGACATGGCCGCCCCGCGTCCCATGAACCGCCTGCTGCTGGGCGACGTGGGGACCGGCAAGACCGCCGTGGCCGCCGCCGTGCTCGGCGCCGTCGCCGACACGGGCACCCAAGCCGCTGTCATGGCGCCCACCGGTGTCCTTGCGGCGCAGTACGCCGAGAAGGTGGGTCCCCTGCTCGACGCCGCGGGCGTGGTCTGGGCGTTGCTCACGGGAGCCACGCCGGCCCGCGAGCGTGCCGAGGTGCTGGGGCGGCTCGCCGACGGGGCGGTCACGGTGCTGTTCGGCACCCACGCGCTCATCACCGACGACGTGGCGTTTGAACGCCTGTCGCTTGTGGTGGTCGACGAGCAGCAGCGCTTCGGCGTGGGACAGCGCCACGCCCTGCGCGAGAAGGGCCGCGGCGCCGACCTGCTCGTGATGACGGCGACGCCCATCCCGCGCACGCTGGCGCTGTCCATCTACGGCGACCTGGAGTGCAGCTACCTGCGCGAGCGCCCCGTGGCCGGCGCGGGCGTCACCACGGAGGTCATCGCCAAGCGCAACCGCGGCGACGCCTACGCGGCGATGCGCGCGGCGCTCGACGAGGGCCGCCAGGCGTATGTGGTGTGCCCGCTCGTGGGCACCTCGGCGGGTCGCGACGAGAGCGGCGCGGCGGTCGACGGCGCGGCGCGCGAGCTGGAGGGCGGCGCCGACCCCTCGGACCCCAAGGCCGCCGAGCGCGAGGCCGAGACCCTGCGGCGCCAGGTGTTCCGCGGCTACACGGTGGGCCTGCTTACCGGGCGCATGCGCCCCGACGAGAAGGCCCGCGTCATGGCCGACTTCCGCGCGGGGCGCATCCAGGTGCTCGTCTCGACCACGGTGGTGGAGGTGGGCGTCGACGTCCCCAACGCCACGGTGATGCTCGTCGAGGACGGCGAGCGCTTCGGCCTTGCGCAGCTCCACCAGCTGCGCGGCCGGGTGGGGCGCGGGAGCCACCCCGGGCGCGTGTTCATCGCCGCCGACGCGAAGAGCCCCGCGTCGAAGGCGCGCATGGAAGCCCTTGAGCGCACCAGCGACGGCTTCGAGCTGGCTGAGGAGGACCTGCGGCTGCGCCGTGAGGGCGACATCCTGGGTTTTCGCCAGTCGGGTGAGGCGGTGCTGCGTTTCGTGGACCTTGCGCGCGACGGCGACCTGCTCGAGGCGGCGCGCTCCGACATGAGGGAGGCGCTGGTGGCCGACCCCCTTCTCGAGGGGACGGCGCTGCGCCCGGTGCGCGCCGAGACGATTCGGCGTTACGGCGACGTCTTCAAAGACGTCGGCGGCGGATGACGAAAGGAGACGGTTGCATGGACGACGCCACGGTGCGCCTCGACGCTGCGGGGGAACAGGTCCTGCGCCCGTTGCGGCGCTTTCTGGTCCCGGGCACCTACGACCCTATCACGCGCGGGCACCTCGACGTGATCGAGCGCGCCGCGCACCTGTGCGACGAGGTCGTCGTCGCGGTGGCCGCCTCGCGCGACAAGCGCGGGGGTACGGCTTTCACGCTGGAGGAGCGCGTCGAGATGGTCGCCGAGGCGCTCGCGGGCATGCCCGCGGTACGGGTGATGCCCTTCACGGGGCTGCTCGTCGAGTTTGCCCGCTCGATCGGCGGCGTCACGGCGGTGGTCAAGGGTCTGCGTCTCATGACCGACTTCGAGTACGAGCTGCAGCAGGCCAACCTCAACTACCGGCTCGCTCCCGAGCTCGAAGCCATCTTCGTCATGGGGGGCGCCTCCTACGGCTACGTGTCGAGCTCGGCGGTGCGCGAGATCGCCTCGCTGGGCGGCGACGTGTCGCAGTTCGTGACCCCCAACGTCGAGGAGGCGCTGCGCCGGCGCTACCCCGCGCCACGCGGCTAGCCGCGCGGTGCGGCGGCGCCCTTGCATGGAATTGCAGTTTCGATTGGCTGAAGCGGTTGGGCGGCGCACCACGGCCGTTCGTATTTTTGCTACTATCAGTTGTCGACTGTACCGGGCAGTGCCCTGCCGGGGCGCCCACTGAGCATATACACGCCTATGACCTTCCGGAGGGGACTCCATGCCAGGTAGCGAGATCGAAGCCTTCATCGAAGAGCTCGAGGACCTCATCAACAACGCCAAGTCGCCCCTGTCCGGTGGCGGCTCCAAGAAGATCATCGACGCCGACGCGGCCTACGAGATTCTCGACGACATCAAGCGCTCCTTGCCTGACGAGTTCCAAAAGGCCCGCCGCATCCTGCGCGAGCGCGACGAGATCCTCGACTCCGCCACGGAGGAGGCCGATCACATCGTCCAGGACGCCGAGGACAGGGCCAACACCCTCGCCAGCGAGCAGGAGGTCGTGCGTCTGGCTAACAACGCGGCCGATGACGTTCGCCGCCGCGCCGATGAGGAGGCCCGTGAGATCCGCTACTGGGCCGAGAACGCCGCCGAGCAGACCTTCGCGAAGCTCGAGGAGGAGATGCGCTCCGTCATCGAGAAGACCCAGGGCCTGCTGAACCAGATGTCCTACTGCCGCGCACTGCTGTCGGGCAAGGGCGACGAGGGGGACGTCCGCGACGAGATGGACGACCGCTATGCCCTCCAATAACGCCCCGGCGGCGCCGTTCGGCCCCGTGGCGCTCTCGATAGCGTCGGGCCTTGCCAGCCCCGGCGACACCGTCTCGCGTCAAGACGCGCTTCCGCCATCTTCCTTCGAGATGGGCGGGCGCTCGTTCGAGCTGCCCGAGGGCCTGAGCTACGACGTGGCGCTCACCAACACCGGCGAGGGGATTTTGGCGACCGGCATCGTGCGCGGGCGCGCGGTCACGGCGTGCGACCGCTGCCTCGAGCCCGCCTCGGTGGACGTCGCGGCCGAGCTGTCGTGCTACTACCTGCACGAGGAGCCGGTCGACGAGGTGGAGGACGAGGAGGATTTCGGGCTTATCGACGAGCAGTCGGACACCGTCGACCTCGCCGACGCCATCCAGGGCGCCCTGGCGATGGAGGTGCCGTTCGTCGTGCTGTGCCGCGACGACTGCAAGGGCCTGTGCCCCGTGTGCGGCGCGAACCTCAACGAGGGGCCCTGCGGCTGCACGGTGGAGCCCGACCCCGACTTCGAGCGCCCCAACCCCTTCGCGGTGCTTGCCGGCTTCACCTTCGAGGACGGCACCGTGGTGGCCGACCACGCCGACGAGCTCGAGGCTGCCCGCGCGGCGCAGGAGGACGACGGGGAGGACGACCTGTCGGACGAGGAGTTCGAACGGGAATGGGAGCTCCTGCACGGCGGCGGGAGCCCTGCGGGGGAGTAGCCGCGCCGTCCCGACCCGGGGCGACCGCGCTTGTCGCCTTCGCCGAGGCGGGCATTCTGCTGTGCGGCGGAGGGAAGGTGTGAAGGCGGTGCGCAGCGTATCGCCGCTCTCGGCATACGTCCTCCGTGTGTGCTATTATCAGTTTTCGTGCAACAAAGCGGTTCGGCCGTATCGCGGCCGATTCTTAAGAGAGGTACGAGATGCCAGTTCCCAAGCGTAAAACCGGCCGTATGAAGACGCGTTCTCGCTACGCCGCCAACACCCGCAACGTCAAGACGATGCAGACCGAGCCTTGCCCCCAGTGCGGCGCGGCTAAGCTGCCCCACCGTGTGTGTCCCAACTGCGGCACCTACAAGGGCCGCCAGGTCATCGCCGTCGACTAGGGTGTTGCCGCAAGGCGATTCAAGGCAGCAATGTGCCGGAGGCCGGTGCCGCGTCAGGCGGTGCCGGCCTCCTTGGTGACCAGAGCGCCCCGCGGGGCGCGGCAAAGGGAGGTGCTGGCGCATGCTCTCGACCGAGGAGCAGGCGGCGGGGACGGTCCCCGCGGGCGGCAAGGTGACGGTGTGCGTCGACGCGGCGGGCGGCGACCGCCCTGTGGCGACCGTGCTCGAGGGGGTGGCGCTGGCGCTCGAGGCCGACCCCGACCTGACGGTGGTGCTCACCGGGCCGGCCGAGGAGATCGAGCCGTTCGCGGCGGCGCACGCGCGCTGCGAGGCCCATCCCACCACGCAAGTCATCGGCATGGGGGAGCATCCCGCCGAAGCCGTGCGCGCCAAGCGGGACTCGAGCATCGTCGTGGGCTGCAAGCTCGTGCGCCAGGGCACCGCGCAGGGGTTCTTCTCGGCCGGGTCCACCGGCGCCGTGATGAGCGCCGCCACTCTGGGCATCGGTCGGCTGGCGGGCATCGAGCGCCCGGCCATCACGACGGCCCTGCCCGGCCCCAAGCCCACGGTCTTCCTCGACATGGGGGCAAACGCCGACTGCAAGCCCGAGTACATCGTGCAGTTCGCCGGCATGGGCTGCGCCTATGCGCGCGTCGTGCTCGGGGTGGAGAGCCCGCGCGTGGGCCTGCTCAACATCGGGTCCGAGGAGGCGAAGGGGTCGCGCTTCGCCCAGGAGTGCTTCGCCGCCTTGTCGCGGCAGGTGCCCGAGTTCGCCGGCAACGCGGAGGGGACCGACCTGTTCAACGGGTCGTTCGACGTCGTGGTGACCGACGGCTTCACCGGCAACGCCGTGCTCAAGAGCGTCGAGGGCACCGCCAAGTTCATTCTCAGGCAGCTCAAGGGCGCCATCATGTCGTCGCTGCCCAACAAGATCGCCGGCAAGGTCCTGCAGCCGTCGCTGGCGGGCCTCAAGGACGAGCTTTCGGGCGACCGCTACGGCGGCGCCATCCTGCTCGGGGTGAAGGGCGTGGTCGCCATCGGCCACGGGGCCACCTCGCCCGAGGCGGTCAAGAACGGTACCCTGTGCGTGGCCCGGGCCGTTCGTGGCGGTCTGGTGCAGCAGGTCGCGGCGCTCTGCGCCCGATAGCGCCTGCGCCCCGCGGCGGGGTAGAATCGACCGCAGGGAAACCCCGCGCCCCGGCGCGCGCCTGCCGTGCGGGCCCCGGGCGCGCCTTCGGAGCCAAGAGAGGAGCGTATCCGTGCCGACAATCCTCAGCAAGGTCGCGCGCGCCCAGGAGATCCTGGGCTACTGTTTCCACGACCCCGAGCTGCTCAGGAGCGCCATAACGCATCCTTCGGCGGTCGAGGGCAAACCCGTTTCGGCAGGCTACGAGCGCTTGGAGTTTTTGGGCGACTCCGTGGTCGGCTTCATCGTGTCAGAGGAGCTCTACGAGCGCTTCCCCGAGATGGACGAGGGCGGCCTGACCCGCCTGAAGGTCTCGCTCATCTCGGGAGAGTCGCTTGCGGCCGCCGCGGCCGAGCGGGGTTTTGCCGACGTCATCGTCTTCGGGTCGAGCGAGCGCGGCACCGGAGCGCGCGGCCTGCACTCGGCGCTCGAGAACGTCTACGAGGCCGTGACGGGCGCCGTCTACCTCGACGGCGGTCTCGAGCCGGCGCGGCGCTGGGTGCTCGACACCCTGCAGCCCCACCTCGCGCCTTGGCGCGCGGGGCTGCCCGAGAACCCCAAGTCGCTGCTGCAGGAGAAGACTCAGGCCGACCTGCGCGAGACTCCCCGCTACGAGCTGGTCGCCACCGGCGGGCCCGCCCACAAGCCGACCTTCGTGTGCGACTGCCTGGTCGGCGAGCGCACCGTGGGGCGCGGCGAGGGGTCGTCCAAAAAGGAGGCCGAGGCCGCCGCGGCCGCCATGGGCCTGCGCACGCTCGGCTATGTGGAGGAGGACTCCCCGGCCGGGGAGTTCGAGGCCGACCAACCCTGGCCGCTGGCCCCCGTCCGGATTAAGCGGGGCTAGCCGGTGTACCTCAAGTCCCTCACGCTCAAAGGGTTCAAATCGTTCGCCGACCGGGCCCACATGGTGTTCGAGCCGGGCCTCACGGTCGTCGTCGGTCCCAACGGCAGCGGCAAGTCCAACGTCAGCGACGCCATCCTGTGGGTTTTGGGCGAGCAGAGCGCCAAGCAGCTGCGCGGCCAGGCGATGGAGGACGTGGTGTTCGCGGGCTCGTCGGCGCGCAAGCCGGTGGGCGTGGCCGAGGTCGACCTGACGCTCGACAACTCCGACGGCACGCTGCCGGTCGACTTCGACGAGGTCGTCATCACGCGGCGCATGTACCGTTCGGGCGAAAGCGAGTACCTTGTCAACGGGTCGCCTGCGCGCCTGCTCGACATCACCGACATCCTGCACGACTCGGGCCTGGGCAAGGACACGCATTCCATCATCAGCCAGGGCAAGCTCGACACCATCCTCATGAGCCGTCCCGAGGAGCGCCGCGCCCTCATCGAGGAGGCCGCGGGCATCTCTAAGCACAAGCGTCGCCGCGAGCGCGCCGAGCGCAAGCTGGCCTCGATGGACGTGCACCTGCGCCGCGCCCTCGACGTGCAGAAGGAGGTCGCCCGCCAGCTGCGCCCGCTCGAGCGCCAGGTGGCCCGAGCCCAGCGCGCCAACGAGCTGTCGGCGCGCGCCTTGGAGCTGCGCGTGTCGCTCGAGGTGGACGACCTGCGCCGCCTGCAGGCCCGCTGGAAGGAGCTCGAGGACACCGAGGCCGCCGCCGCCCGCGAGCTGGCCGACGCCGAGGCCGCGCTCGCCGCGCGCCAGGACGAGCTGGCCGCCTTGCAGGCCCGCCTCGACGAGCGGGGGGTTTCCTCCACCGAGGCTGCCGAGCGGCGCCGGCGCTGCCAGAGCGCGGCCGACCGCCTGGCGTCGGGGGAGCGGCTGCTGGACGAGAAGGGCCGCAACATGCGGGCGCGCCTCGAAGAGCTGCGCTCGTCTTTGGGGCGCTCGGAGGCGCGCGCCCGCGACGCCGCCGCCGAGCTGGACGAGGCCGCCGCCGAGCGCGCCGTCAACCGCGCCGCGGCGCGCGACCTGCGTGCGCGCATGGACGCCGCCAACGCCCGCGTGAGGGCCGCCCGCGACGCCCGCCGGGATGCCGAAGGCGCGCTCAACGCCGCGCAGGCGCGCCTGCGCGGCCTGCAGCGCGAGCGCGACGCCGCCTCGGTGGCTTTGGCCAAGGCCCGCGACGCCGCCGAGAACGCCCGCGTGCAGGACGACCTGCTCGCGTCGCGCGTCGCACAGCTCGAGGAAGCGCAGCGCACCTCCGAGCGCGACGCCGCCCGGGCCGAGGAGCGCCTGGAGACCCTGCGCGCCGACCTGGAGCAGGCCCGCGCCGACGAGGCCGCGAGCCGCCAGGCCGTGGACGACGCCCGTGCGGTGCTCGCGCGGGCCCAGGCCGACGAGGGCGCGGCGCGCCGCGAGCGCGACAGCGCGCAGGCCCAGGCCGCCGGTCTGGAGCAGTCCGCCCGCGCCGGGGAGAACGCCGCGCCGCTGGCGGGGCGCCTGGCGTCGAAGGGTGCCGCCGGCGAGGGCCTGCCGCGTGCCAGCGAGGTGCTCGACGTGCCCGCCGAGCTTGCATCGCTCGTGGAGCACCTGCTCGGCGGCGGCCTTGCGGGCTTCGTCGCCGACGGCGCCGAGGACCTGGCGGCCCTGGCGACCGAGGCCGCGACGCTGTCGGCGTCGTCGGGCGGCCAGGTGGAGCTGTTCGACCGCACCGGTTCCCCCGACGCCGCCCCCGCGCCGGCCCAGGACCCCTCCCGCGCCGGGGCCCCGGGCTACGCCCTGCTCGACCGCGTGGGCGTGCGGCCGGGCTACGAGGGCGTCGCGCGGGCGCTTTTGGGCGACGTGCGCGTCGTCGCGACCGTCGAGGAGGCCTGCGCCGCGGCGCAGGCCGACCCCGCGTGCACCTACGCCACCCCGCAGGGGTGGGCCGCGGCGCGCGGCGGGCGGGTGCGTGCCGGCGAGGCCCGGGACGGCACCGCCGGCCTGCTCGAGCGTCGCCGTATGCTGCGCGAGCTGCAGGCGCGGCTGCCCGGACTGGCCGCCGGGGCCGACGAGGCGGCCCGCGCCGCGGGCCAGGCCGAGGCCGACCTGTCCGAGGCGCGTGCCGCGCACGAGGCCCACGCCCAGCTCGTCGCCCGCCTCGCAGGCGAGGTGACCTCGCTGTCCTCCGAGGTCCAGCGCCTGCGCCGCGCCGCGGGGGCCTCCGCCTCCGAGCTGGGGCGCGTGCGCGACCAGCGCTCCTCGGCCGCCCGGCGCGCCCAGGAGGCCGCCGCCTCCACCGAGCGCGACGCCGAGGCGCTCGCCGCGGCCGAGGAGGCCATCGGCGAGCTCGACGGGGAGCTTGCCGAGGCGCAGGACGCCTTCGACGCGGCGCGCCGCGAGGACCGCGCCGCCCACGACGAGGCGAACGCCTGCCAGCTCGAGCTCGCGCGCGTGCAGGAGCGCGCCGGCGGTCTGGAAAGCCGCTGCGCCCGCCTGCAGCGCGAGGCTGCCGAGCTGGCGGCGGCCCTCGAGGAGGGCCGCGCCCTCGCGGCGGCGCTGGAGGCCCGCTGCGCCCGCGTCGGGCCGCTCGCCGCGCGCTACGCCGCGCTGCGCGAGGCCGCCGAGGAGCGCGCGGCGCTGGCTCGCGAGCTTGCCGGGCGCGCCGAGGCCGACGCCTCGGGGCTGCGCCGCTCCATCGAGGAGGCGCGCGTGGCGGTCGCCGACGCCGACGTCGCCCGCAGCCGCGCGCTCACGGGCGCCGGCGAGGTCCGGGTCGCGAAGGGCCGCCTCGACGTGCAGGTCGAAAACGCCGTCAAGGCCATCTCGTCGCACAAGGGCGTCGTGCTCGAGGACGCCCTGGGCCTGCCCGAGCCCGCCGACCGTGCGGCCGACGAGCGCGAGCTGCAAAAGCTCGAGGGCGAGCTCGCGCAGATCGGGCCGGTGAACCAGGTCGCCTTCGAGGAGTACGAGAACCTCAGGCGCCGCAGCGACTACATCGGCGAGCAGGTCGACGACCTGCAGCGAGCCCGCGGCGACCTCGCCAAGATCCTGTCCGCCATCGACCGCAAGATGCGCGCGAGCTTCACCGACACCTTCAAGAAGGTCAACGAGAACTTCGAAGAGGTCTTCGCGATGCTCTTTCCGGGCGGCAACGGCCATCTCGAGCTGACCGAGCCCGACGACCCGGCGACGACCGGCATCGAGGTCGTGGCCCAGCCGCGCGGCAAGCGCGTCACCAAGATGTCGCTGCTTTCGGGCGGGGAACGGTCGCTTACGGCCCTGGGGCTGCTGTTCGCGGTCTACCGCACCCGCACGGTGCCGTTCTACGTGCTCGACGAGGTCGAGGCCGCGCTCGACGACTCGAACCTCGACCGGCTGCTTGCGGCCATCGAGACCTTGCGCAAGACCACGCAGCTCATCGTCATCAGCCACCAGCGGCGCACGATGGAGAGCGCCGACGTGCTCTACGGCGTCTCGATGCAGGCGGACGGCGTGAGTCGCGTCATCTCTCAGAAGCTCGACCGCGAGGCGGCCCCGGCGTCGTAGCCGCCGCAAAGACACGTGAAGGGACTGGTTGACCATGGGATGGTTCCAAAGGCTCTCAGAAGGCCTCAGCAAGACCCGCAAGAAGATAACCGGCGAGCTCAACGTCCTGTTCGAGATCGGCCCGCAGGTTGGAGACGAGTTCTGGGACGACCTCGAGGCCACGCTCATCATGGCAGACATCGGCGCCGGTGCCACCGACCAGGTGGTCGGCCGCCTGCGCGAGAAGTCCCAGCGCGAGGAGCTCACCGGCGTGCGCGAGGTTCGAAACGCCCTCGTCGAGCTGCTTGCCGAGGCCTTCACCCCCTGCGATGCCGACCCCTTCGCGCAGAACCCCTCCTGCGTGCTGTTCGTGGGTGTCAACGGCGCCGGCAAGACCACCACGGTGGGCAAGATCGCCTCCGAGGCCAAGAACCAGGGGCGCCGCCCCATCATCGGCAGCGCCGACACCTTCCGCGCCGCGGCCATCGAGCAGCTCGAGGTCTGGGGGTGCCGCGCCGGGGTGCAGGTGGTGAAGCGCGAGCGCGGCAGCGACCCGGCGAGCGTGTGCTACGACACGATCGAGGCAGCCGAGCGCGAGGGGAGCGACCTGGTCCTCATCGACACTGCGGGGCGCCTGCACACCTCGGTGGATCTGCTGCGCGAGCTGGCCAAGGTCGTTCAGGTCACCCGCAAACGTGCCGCCATGCCCGTCTACGTGGTGCTCGTCATAGACTCAACCACCGGGCAGAACGGCCTGTCGCAGGCCAAGGAGTTCAACGCCGCCCTAGGCGTCGACGGCGTCGTCATGACCAAGCTCGACGGCACCGCCAAGGGCGGCATCGCGCTGGCGGTGAGCCACGACCTGGGCCTGCCCGTCCTGCGCGTGGGCGTCGGCGAGACCATCGACGACCTCAGGCCCTTCGACGCGCGCGAGTTCTCCCGCGCGCTCATCACCGGAGAGGAGGAGTAACCGTGGCCGTGTTCGAGAGCCTGTCCAACCGCCTGCAGAACACCTTCGAGGGCCTGCGCGGCAAGGGTCGCCTCACCGAGGCCGACATCGACGCCGCGATGCGCGAGGTGCGCATGGCGCTTCTGGAGGCCGACGTCAACTTCAAGGTAGTCAAGGAGTTCGTTGCCCGCTGCAAGGAGCGCAGCCTCGCCTCCGAGGTGCTCGAGTCGCTCACCCCGGCGCAAAACGTCGTCAAGGTCGTGCTCGACGAGCTCACCGGGCTGCTCGGCTCCACCGAGAGCCGCCTGGTGCTGTCGAGCCGCATCCCCAACGTCATCATGCTCGTGGGTCTGCAGGGCTCGGGCAAGACCACGGCGGCGGCCAAGCTCGCCAACCTGCTCAAGGGCCAGGGGCACGCGCCGCTGCTCGCCGCCTGCGACGTCTATCGCCCCGCCGCGGCCGACCAGCTCGCCACCCTGGGCGCCGAGCTCGGCGTCAAGGTCTACCGCGGCGACGGCCGGCATCCCGTGCAGATCGCCAAGGAGGCCGTCCGCGCCGCCGTCGACGACATGAAGGACGTCGTGATCGTCGACACCGCCGGCCGCCTGCAGATCGACGAGGCCATGATGCAGGAGGCCGCCGACATCAAGGCCGCCGTCAAGCCCGACCAGATCCTCATGGTCGTGGACTCCATGACCGGCCAGGACATCGTCAACGTGGTGCAGGTGTTCGCCGAGCGCGTCGATTTCGACGGCGTCGTCATGACCAAGCTCGACGGCGACTCGCGCGGCGGCGGCGCGCTGTCGGTGCGCAGCGTCACCGGCAAGCCCATCAAGTTCATCTCCACCGGCGAGAGGCCCGACGCCTTCCAGGTGTTCCACCCCGACCGCATGGCCCGGCGCATCCTGGGCATGGGCGACATGGTCTCGATCATCGAGAAGGCCCAGGCCGAGGTCGACGAGGAGCAGGCCGCCGCGGCCGAGCGCATGCTCAACCAGGGCCTCACCTTTGACGACTTCCTCATGCAGATGCGCTCCATCAAGAAGATGGGCGGCTTCATGAACATCCTGTCGGCCCTGCCCGGCGGCGACCGCCTCATGCAGAAGGCCGGCGGCCAGATAGACGACTCCATCATGGACAAGACCGAGGCCATCATCATGTCGATGACCAAGGAAGAGCGCGCCAAGCCCCGCATCATCAACGGCAGCCGCCGCGCCCGCATCGCCCGCGGAAGCGGCGTGGAGGTCTACGACGTCAACAACCTCATCAAACAGTTCGACCAGATGAACAAGATGATGAGCAGGATGCGCTCTTCCATGCAGCAGGGTTCGGGCAAGGGCAAGAAAGGAAAAAAGGGCGGCAGGGGAGGAATGGGCGGCCTTGCCGGCATGATGGGCGGCGGCATGCCCAACATGGCCGAGATGCAGAGGCTCATGCGCGAGATGATGAAATAGGATCCCCTTGCGCGCGGCCCGGCGACGGGTGCGCCGCCGGAAGGATGCGCGGAGACGAGAGGCGGCCCCGGTCCCCAACCTGCGGGAACCGGGGCCGTCCCGGCCGGGTATGCCCGCCGCCGACCTTAAACGCTCGTTCCTTCCAGCCTTAGCCCAGCGCAAGCGCCGCCGCGCTCTGCCCGGCGAGATAGCCGCTGACCAGGCAGTAGGTCATCGACATGGCCCCTAGGTACGAGAGGTTGAACAGTGCGTGGTTCGCCGTCTCCCCGCCTGCGAACAGGCCGGGAATGACGTCGCCGTTCTCGTTGAGCACGGCGGTCTCGGTGTTGGTCTTGAGGCCTCCGATGGTACCGAAGTAGAGCATGTAGCACTTGACGGCGTACCAGGGGCCCGAGTCCTGCGGCATGGCGTGCAGGTGGAACGAGTCCTTGAAGAAGTCCGTGTCCTCGCCCAGCTCGCAGAACCGGTTGTAGCGGTTCAGGGTGTAGCGCAGCGTGTTGGGGACGATGTTGATCTGCTTTGCCAGATCGGCCAGGTTGTCGGCCTTGAAGTAGCGCTTGTTGCCGGCCGAAAGCTGCTCTTCGGCAATCTCTATGAACTGCGTACTGCTCGTGATGGCGCCGGTGTTGACGTTGCCCTCGAGGTGGTCGGAGGAGTCGGCCGCTTCGGCCGACGACCACGACGTCCGCGTCGACGGTGATTTCCTCGGTCGACCAGGGTTCGGACGGCACCCGCGCCGAAAAGCCGCGGAACGCCGCCTCGCCTCCCGCTTCCGTCAGCGCGTTTTCGACGGCGGTCATGATGGCCCGGCTTGTGTACGTCGCCCCGGTGACGACGTCGATGCCGGTGCTCTGGTGCTCCACGATCTGCGCGGGAATCGACGTCAGGGCGCCGTCGCTCAGATTGAACGTCTCCCCCTCCTCCACGATGGAGACGGAGTCGATGGAGCTTTCGCCGAGCACGACCTCGACGACCACGCCGCTGTGGTGCCCGTGGACGGTTTGGCTGTAGGTTCCGGCCGCCAGCGCGGTCGACGTCGGGGCGGGGTCGGCCGCCCTAAGGGCCTCGGGGTCTCCCCCTGCCTGGGCGATGCAGTCGGCGACCGCCGAGACGATGGCGTTGCACGTGAACGTTGAGCCTGAGATGGACGCGACGTTGAGCGTCTGGCCGTCGACGATGGCGGCGGGGACGTGGGAAAGGGCGCTCGTTGTTCGACGAGGCGCAGAACATCGTCGCCGCGTTCGACGCCGCCCATGCGCGGATGGCGTCCTATCGCAGCGCAACGCCCCTGCACGTGCGCCTCGAGCTGTTCCAAGGATACAAGCTGACCGACGACCTGCTGGCGACCGCTTCCGAAGAGCTGCGCCGCATGGGGAGGGTTGTCGAGATCGAGGCGGTCGACATCGTCAAACCGCCGTTGGAGGAGCTCCGTTGCGGCCATGCCGACCTGGGGTTGCTTGTCTATCCCGATAACGCCAACCTCGACGGTCTCACCAGCGTCCCGCTCGTCACGGAACCGCTCGTTGCCGTCGTGTCGACGGAGCACCAGCTTTCAAAGCGCGACGTCATCCGGGTCGAGG
>CAZUFB010000015.1:0-37487 GCA_964619775.1 uncultured Coriobacteriaceae bacterium | reverse complement strand
CGATGCAGCCGGCTTGCGATGGGGGTAGCATGTACGGTGTCAGTATAGGCGCAAACGGTGACCGACAGGGAGGAGACGCGCATGGAATGCAATGCGCAACGGGTGCGGGCCGCAGGGGCGCCCTTGCTCGCGGCCGCGCGCGGCGCAGGCGAGGGGCAGGCTCTACGGCCCGACCGGAGCTTCGACACGCTGGCGTGTGGGGTGTGGGAGCGCGACCCGTTCTGCGCGGCGCTTGCCGCCTTGGCGGGAGGGGCGCGCTGCATGCTGCTCGGGCCGGACGCCGCGGCGGCGCTTGCGGGTTGGTGCGACGGCGGGGGGACGGGCCGCGTCGAGCTGCGCGCGACGCTGGCGGTTGGCGGCGATGGGCGGTTGACGGTGGAACCTTTGAGGGCGTGGCTGTCCCAACCGGCGGCGGAAGGGCGGCTGCGCGCAGTGTTCAACGGGCCGGTCGGCCCTTATCTGTGCCGTCCGCTGCAGATGGGGGCCGACGTGGCGGTCGAGGATGTGCGGGAGCTTGTTCCCCCGAGGCTGCTTGAGGCCGTCGGGCTGGGCGACGGGCGGGTTCCGCTGCTCGTCGCCGTGTGCCGCACCGATCGGGTGGGGGAGGAACTGGAGGCCGAGCTTGCGGCGGCGGTCGACGCGGGGGACGTCGAAGCGCCGGCGCGCGGGCTCGACGCGATGGCCGCCGAGCTGCTGGCCGAGGCGCTTGCCCCTCTGTCCCTGCGCTCCCAGCGCCGCAGCGACACGGCGCTCGTGGCGGCGCACTACCTGGCGGCCGACGGGCGCGTGGCGTGGGTGTCCTACCCCGGCTTACCCGACGATACGGCCAACGACGCCGCCCGTCGCACGATGGAGCACGGCTTTGGGCCGCTTGTGGCGTTCGGGCTGGTGGGCGTGCCGGACGGGGGCGGCGTGCCGACGGCGGCGCCCGAGGCGCTTTCCTGCGGGTGCGACCGAAGCGTGCTTGCATGTGGCCCGGTGCCGGGAAGCTACGTGCTGTCGGCGGGGCTCGAAAACCCGCTCGACGTGGTGGGCGCGCTCGAACGGCTGATTGCCGGGCGTGCCGACGGGCGTTCTCTGCGGGAGGGCTGAGGGGAGGCCTCATGGCGGTCCGCAAAATGCCGGGTGCCCCCGCGCTTCGGGCTTGCGCGCCCCTGCGCGCATCGCCCCCGCGCCTCGTCCGGAGGCTGCGTGGATCGCCCTGGGTCGCAGGGTAGAATTTGTGCGAGGTTCCCACGGGCGGGGGTTCATAGTATCGTGGTGCAGAGCAACCGATTGCCCGATGCACGAGGGGAGTGCGGCGCGCCCAGCGCGCCAGCGGAGAAAGGACATTGAGCCATGACCGTCATGCGTGGAGGTTCGCTGGGAAGGCGCCTGCTTGCCGTGCTGCTTGCGGCGGCGGTTGCCTGCTCGGCCGCCGCCCTTGCGGGCTGCTCGAACACCGACGAGGACGTGCGCGACGCTCTGACGCAAGGCATCGAGGAGGACATCGCCCAGCTCACGGAGCTGTCGAGCGAGACGGCGGCGAGCCTTTTCGCCTCGGACTACACGACCGACCTGCAAAACGCCGGCGTCGACCTGGTCTCGGTCTACGGGCCGCTGTTTTCGGATTTGACCTATACGGTCGACGACGTGCAGGTGGACGGCGACAGCGCAACGGTGACCCTGACGGTCACGAACAAGGATCTCACGACGGCGCTGCAGAACTACACCGCGACGATCTCCAACGAGCTGGCCACCTCTGCGGGGCGCGAGGCGCTGGCTGCGCTCGACGACTCCGAGCTGACCCAGCACCTCGCCGAGGTGCTGACGGCGTGTCTTGAGGACGCAAGCCTGGGGACGACGACCACTACCGTCGAGTTGAGCTACAGCCGCAGCGGGAACACCTGGACGCTGGAGGACGGCACGGCCTTGACGACCGCGCTGCTCGGCGGCCTCGACATCGATGCCGCCTCGACGCCTACCGACGCGCAGGTCGATGCGACCGCCGAGACGGCCGAGGCCAACGTCGCCGCCGTGGGGACCGACGCGGCCACTACGGATGCTGACGTCGCCGAGGAGGGAACCGTCGAGGAGGGAACCGTCGAAGAAGACATGTCCGCCGAGGGCGAGGCCGCCGAAGCAGACGTCGCCGTGTAGGGGCGGATCGCATCCGTGCGTGCAGGTTCAAAGCAGGGCACCTGTAAAACGGGCGTCCGTACGGCGACGGCAGAGGGCATCGCGTGCGGCACAGGCGAGACGGGCGGTTCCACCGCCTCTCCACCCGCGCGCCGCCTGTCGAAAGGCCCGGACGCCCCGCCGGCCAGCTCCGAGGCGACGCGCCGGTCGATGCAGGGCAACCGCAGCAGAAACACGAAGCCCGAACTGCTCGTGCGCTCATATCTGCGCGCGGCGGGCCTCACCGGCTACCGGTTGCAGTGGAAGCGGGAGCTTGGCCGGCCCGACGTGGCGTTTCCCGGTAGGAAGGTGGCCATCTTTGTGCACGGGTGCTTCTGGCACCGCTGCCCGTACTGCCACCCGAGCCGGCCGCGGTCGAACACCGAGTTCTGGGAGGCCAAGTTCCACCGCAACCGCGAGCGCGACAAACGGCACACCCGCACACTGCTCGACCTCGGCTGGACCGTCATCGTCGTGTGGGAGTGCCGTCTCAAGAAGCGGCGCGTGCGCCGCACGATGGACGAGGTCGTAGCCGAGGTGCGCCTTGCCCGCCCGGTGCGCGCGAAGGTCGACGAGCGTCCCGGCAGGCTGGTGGTTTTGGGGCGGACGTGCGTCCGCGGCCCGCGCGGCCTGGCCTCCGAACGGGTGCGCGAGCGCGCAAGGCGGCGCCGTACGCAGAGGGGCAGGTAGGGACATGGCACGGTGCGAAGGGACGTCCGGGCCGAGAGACGCCGCGGGCCGCGTCGGCGTGGTGCACACCATAGAGCCGGTGTTCGACGCTCGGTCGCGCGTCTTGGTGCTCGGCACGATGCCTTCGCCGGCGTCGCGGGACGCCGGGTTCTACTACGGGCACCCGCGCAACCGTTTTTGGCCGGTGATGGCGTCGCTGTTCGGCGAGCAGGAGGTCCCCCGGGGTGTCGAAGGGCGCCGCACATTCGCCCTGCGCCACCGCGTGGCACTGTGGGACGTGTTGGCAAGCTGCACCATCCACGGCGCGTCCGACGCCTCCATCGCCGACCCCGTGCCCAACGACCTGCGCCGCATCCTCGACGCGGCCCCCATCGTGGCGGTTTTTGCCACCGGGTCGAAGGCGTGGAACCTGTACCGGCGCTTTTGCGAGCCCGCGACCGGCGTGTCGGCAATCAAGCTTCCCTCGACGAGCCCCGCCAACGCCTCCTGGTCCCTCGAGCGCCTCGTGGAGGCCTACCGCCCCGTACGCGCGTTCGCGGAGGGGTGAAGGGGCATCCGGGCTTCGCATGGTCCGGGCGGTCGGGGAGTATGGGGCATGTGCTATGGTGTGCAGGCGGCATAGGGCTCGAGGAGAGGCTGGGCGTATGGAGGGTGCGGCGGTGCGGGAGGAAGGCGGTCTGGCGGCGTTGGCCCGTCGATCCGTCGAAGAAGAGCCGTTCACGGCGCGCGAGCTGGCCCGCGGCGAGGCGATTCGCGTCGTGTCGTGCGTGCGCGCCAACGACGACGACGTCCAGAGGCCGCCGTCGGGGTTCGTATGGTCCGTCCTGCTGTTCCGCGCCCCGTCCCACACAGGCGACGCCATGGTTCACCTGAGCCTTCCGTCGAGGCTGCAAGGGCTCCTCGTCGGCGGTTCCGGCGACTTTGCGTCGCATGGCGAGGGGCCTTTGGCGAGCCGCATGCTCGATATCGACGGCGCGGCCTGGGTGGTGAGCGAGCACGCGCTGCCCGTCTCGAGCCGTATGCCCTGGTTCTCGATCCGTTCGGGGCGCGCTGTGCGCCCGGTCGACCATCGGCGACGCAACGAGCTGATTCGCGGCTACTTCGAGCGCATTTGCAACGCCGCCGCCGACGTCGAGGGATACGGGCGCTGGCTCGAGGGGCACCGCCGCGCCCTGGAGGCCCTGGAGGTGCCGCGCGAAGGTCCCCTCGTCAGCATCGTGTGCCCGGTGTTCCGCACGCCCCCAGCGTATCTGCGCGCCATGGTCGACTCGGTGCTCGCCCAAACGTACCCGCGCTGGGAGCTCGTCCTGGTCAATGCGAGCCCCGGCGACGAGGGCGTGCGCGAGGTGCTCGCCGCGTTCGACGACGCCCGCATTCGAGTGGTCGACTGCCCCGAGAACCGCGGGATCGCGGCGAACACCAACGAGGGTATAGCGTGCTGCACGGGCGACTACGTCTGCTTTCTCGACCATGACGACGTCGTGGAGCCGCAGGCGCTCGCCGCCATGGTGACGGCTGTCGGCGGCACCGAGCCCGCCGACCTGCTGTACTGCGACGAGGATAGCATCGACGAGCTGGGGCGCTACCGTATCCCGCTTTTCAAGCCGGGGCACAACCCGGACCTCCTCTATTCGAACGACTACGTCCTCCACTGGCTCATGGTGAGCCGTCGCGCCTTGGATCTCACGCGGCGTTCCGGTCCCGAGGTCGACGGCGCGCAGGACTACGACCTGACGCTCAAGGTGTTCGAGCTCGGCCTTAAGGCCGTGCGCGTTCCCTACGTGCTCTACCACTGGCGCATTCATGAAGGGTCGATGAACAACAACCCCGACTCGAAGCTGTACGCCCAAGAGTCGGGTCGGCGCGCGATCGCCGACCATCTCGCCCGGCGGGGCGTCGACGCCGAGGTCGTGCGCGAGCGCGTTCCGAGCACCTACCGCGCCGACTTCGCCGTGGGTTCCGATCGGCCCCCGCTGCGCTGCCTTGTGGTGGGCGAACCCTCCGAGCGCTTGCGTGCGGCCGTTGCGGCGTTCGGAGGCCCGTCCGGTACCGTCGAGTCCGTGTCCGCCGACGCTCCGGCCGCCGACATCGCCTCCTGGGCTTCGGCGCAGAAGGACGGTCTTGTCCTGTTTGCGTCGGGCCGCCTCGCCCTCGACGCCGCGTCGCTCGAGACGATGGCGGGTTACTTTTCTCGCCCCGAGGTGTTCGCCGTCTCTCCGCGGATCCTTCTCTCCTGCGGTTTGGTGGATCAGGCCGGCTGCATCGTGGCGCCCGACGGTTCGCTGGTGTCCCTGGGCAGATGCCTTCCTGCCTCCGACGAGGGCTACATCGGCCGTCTGCACCGACCCTACGACGCCGCCGTGCTCGATGCAGACTGCTGCCTGGTCCGTGCGTCGTCGCTGCATGCGGTCGGGCTCGACCGGAGCTTTTGCACGGTCGCCTACATGTTGGCGGACGCCTGCCTCTCCGCGTTCGAGCGCGGGGAGGCCAACGTGTACACCCCGTTTGCCACGGCGGAGTGGGAGACGAGACGCTCCCTGCTCGAACCGGGTCCCGCCGCCCCCGCGTGCGACCGGTCGCTCCTGCTCTCCAAGCACGCGTGCTCGCTTAAAGGGGGCGACCCGAGCCACAACCCGAACTTCGACCCGTACAGCCCCCACTATCGTTTGGGCGAAGCGGATATATAGTGTTCCGGCCAAGCCTGTTCACATCGAATGCTCGCGGGGATGATACCATCCATCCCCGACGGCCGGGCGTGCGGCGCGGCCACCTACCGTGAACGTGCTTTTGCCGACGCCGAGGAGAAGTCATGGCCCCTCATCGTTCCTATAGCCCCGATCAGGCGGGCACATCCCCCCAAGGCAGTCATTTCGCCGGGGGGAGGACGGTGACGCGGCGCAGGTTTGCGGTCGTCGGGGCGGTCGCCGTCGCCGTATCCGCCGTGGGCAGCTTGGTGTGCGCCGCCCCGGGGATGGCCTCGGGCCTGGTCGACTCGACCGTCGGCAGCCTGCAGGACCAGGCTGGCGAGCTGGTCTCCCAAGCCGAAGGGCTGATGGACGCCCTGGCCGATATGGACTTTGCGGCGGCGCAGGAAAAGGCATATGCCGTCAGGGAGCTGGCGTCGCAGCTGCAGGACGAGCTCGGCAGCGGTATCTGGAGCCTTGCCGAGATCATCCCGGTGTACGGCAACGACGTCTCGTCGGCCCGCGAACTTGTCGGCATCGTGGTCGACCTGTGCGACGACGCCTTGGTGCCTCTGTGCGACGCGCTGGCCGCGACGCCGCCGGCCACGCTCGTCACCACGACCGGCGACACGGTCTCGGTCGACCTCGCGTCCCTCCAGGCGCTTCTCGACGTGGCCGACGCGGCGCTGACGTCGCTGGAAGACGGCATCGCGCGCTTGGACGAGCTCGACGACTTCCACATCGATGAGCTGTCGAGCGCGGTGGGCCAGGTCCGCGACGTGCTGGCCCCCTATCAGGACAAGTTCGACGTCCTCCACAAGATGTTCGCCGCGCTGCCGCGCCTGCTGGGCTCCGAGAGCCCGCGTACCTACCTGGTCGTTGCCCAGGCCAATTGCGAGATTCGCTCGACGGGAGGGTTCCCGGGCTCCATGGCGGTCGTCACGGCGCAGGGCGGCGCGGTCTCGATAGGCGGTTTTAGCAGCATGTACGACTTCATGCCGCGCGATTCCGGCCTGAACGTCGAGGTCACCGACGAGGAGGTTGCGCTGTTCGGCCAGGATATTTCCTGGTATGCGGGAATCATGAACTTCATCCCCCACTTCCCTCGTGTCTGCGACATGTGGTCGCAGGAATATTCCTACAACATGGGAGGGGCGGCCCTGGACGGCATCGTCGCCGTGGACCCCGTCCTGCTCCAGAACATGCTCGGTGTGTACGGCTCGGTGTCTACGTCAGACGGAACCGTGATCGACGGAACGAACGCCGCGCGCGTCTTCATGAACGACACGTACCTGCGCTTCGTCGACGACAACGACTCCCAGGACGCGTTTTTCTCTGAGGCGGCCCAGGCTGTGTTCGAGTTCATTATGGGCAACCTGATGGACGGGGATATGGCCGGCCTGCTCGGCGTGCTCGACGACGCGATGGACACGCGGCGTTTGATGGCGTGGATGGCCGACGCCGACGAGCAGGAACTGATGTGCGCACTCGGTTGCGAGGGGGAGGTCGGCCAAGACCCTCAAAGACCCCAGACCGGCATCTACCTGGGCAACGAGACGTGGGGAAAGATCGACTGGTGGCTCGATGTCGAGCTTGAGGTCCAGACAGAGGAGTCGGAAGAGCCGATTTCGCTGACAGGGCTCACCAAAAAGACTTCCGGACAGGTCGGCGGCACCGTCCGGACTTCCGTCCGCCTGTCAAACCTGCTGACCGACGAAGAGGTGGCGGCCAACGCCGGCAACGCGTACGTGTTCGGGTCATCCCCGTTGAGGCGCCAAGACGGCGACATGGTTCTCAAAGTCTGGCTCTATGCCCCGGCAGGCGGGTCGTTTGCGAACCTCGAAGTCGGGGAGGGCACGCTGTCGGGCTTTGTGCCGTCGTTTGCCGATGCAAGCCACATGGGGCTGCAGGTGTTGTTCGGCATCGTGCAGCTGTTGCCTGGCGAAGAGGTAACGCTTGGCTACGACGTCGTGTGCTCCGGCGAGGCAATCGACGAGCTTTTGTTCGACGTCACGCCGATATGCCACGATTAGGGCCGCCCTGCCGGTGAGGAAGGCGTCGGGCGAATCGGTTTTTGAGGAGGCACCATGAAAGGCATCATTCTCGCAGGTGGTTCGGGCACGCGCCTGTACCCGCTCACGCTCGTCACGTCCAAGCAGCTGCTGCCGGTCTACGACAAGCCGATGATCTACTACCCCCTGTCGACGCTGATGATGGCGGGCATCCGCGACATCCTGGTCATCTCGACGCCGCAAGACCTGCCCAACTTCCAACGGCTGCTCAAAGACGGGTCCGACTACGGCATCAACCTGTCCTATGCCGAGCAGCCCTCGCCGGACGGGCTGGCCCAGGCGTTCGTCATCGGCGAGGAGTTCATCGCCGGCGACCCGTGCGCCCTTGTGCTGGGCGACAACATCTTCTACGGCAACGGTTTGCGCAGACGCCTGCGCGAGGCGGTCGAGCGCGCCGAGAAGGACGGCGGCGCGACGGTGTTCGGCTACCACGTCGACGACCCCGAGCGTTTCGGCGTCGTGGAGTTCGACGAGAACTTCAACGCCGTCTCCATCGAGGAGAAACCCGAGCATCCCAAGTCGAACTATGCGGTCACCGGCCTGTACTTCTACGACAATCGGGTGTGCGAATGGGCGAAACAGGTCAAGCCGTCGGCCCGCGGCGAGCTCGAGATCACGACGCTCAACCAGATGTATCTGGAGGACGGCTCGCTCAACGTCGTGACGCTGGGACGGGGGTACGCGTGGCTCGACACCGGGACGGTTGAGTCGCTGTTCGACGCGACCGAGTTCGTGCGGGCCGTCGTGCGCAGCCAAGACCTCCCCATCTCGGTCATCGAGGAGATTGCCTACGAGAACGGTTGGATAGGCAAAGACGTCCTGCTGGCGGCCGCCGACCGTTACGGCAAATCGGTCTACGGCCGGCATCTGCGGCGCGTGGCCGAGAACAAGATCATCAGCAAACGGTAGGGGGATACGCGTGCGACTTTTGGTTACCGGTGCGAACGGCCAGCTGGGAAGCGAGCTCAGGCGCCTTCTGACCGAGGGGAGAGGCGAGATTGGTCCTACGCCCGCGTGCTACGAGGGCGCCGAGGTGCGCTATGCGTCCCGTCGCGACCTGGACATCGCGTCGGACGACGCCGTGCGCGCCTATTTCGACCAGCACGGGCCGTTCGACGTGGTGTTCAACTGCGCGGCGGATACGAACGTCGACAGGTGCGAAGCCGACAGCTACGAAGCGTACGCGGCCAACGCCTACGGACCCGAGCTGCTCGCGCGCGCCTGCACGGCGTCGGGCGCCAAGCTCGTGCACGTCTCGACCGACTACGTGTTCGCCGGCGACGTCGAGCGCGACCGCGTCGAGGACGACGCGGTGAGCCCGCTGGGCGTGTACGGGGCGAGCAAGCTGGCGGGCGAGCGGTTGGTCGCCCATTACTGCCCGCGCTCGTTTATCGTGCGTACGGCCTGGCTGTACGGGTATCGCGGCCGCAACTTCGTGAAGACGATGCTCAGGCTTGCGCGCGAGAACGGTTCCATCCGGGTCGTGGCCGACCAGTTCGGCAACCCCACCTCGGCCAACGACGTCGCCTACGAGATGCTCAAATTGGCGACGACCGAGGAGTACGGCGTATACCACTGCACGAACGAGGGAACGTGCTCGTGGTACGACTTCGCGTGCGCCGTCGTCGACGGGGCGGGGGTCGCGTGCACCAAGACGCCTTTGACGACGGAGGAGTTCCCGCGCCCGGCAAGGCGCCCGGCGTACTCGTCGTTGGCCAACGCCCGTCTGGCGGCGACGGTCGGCAACGAGATGCGGCCGTGGCGCGAGGCTCTCGCCTCGTATCTCGACCGTTTGGAAGAGCTGGGCGACTAAGGCGTCGACCGCTCACAACCCACACGCGTGGCTACAGCTGAGGAGGCAGTGGTGAAGACCTATCTGGTGACGGGCGGTGCCGGTTTCATCGGCTCGAATTTTGTGCTTTACATGCTCGAGAAGCACGGCGACATCCGTATCGTGAACGTTGACAAGCTGACCTATGCCGGCAACCTGGAGAACCTGGCGTCTATCGAGGGCGACGAGCGCCATGTCTTCTCGCAGACCGACATCTGCGACCGTGCGGCGGTGCGCTCCCTGTTCGAGGAGTACGACCCCGACTACGTCGTCAACTTTGCCGCCGAGAGCCACGTCGACCGCTCCATCGCCTCGCCGGGCGTCTTTGCCGACACGAACGTGCTCGGCACCGTGAGCCTGCTCGACGCCGCACGCGAGGTGTGGTCCGCGCGCGACGAGGGTTTTTCCGGCCGCAGGTTCCTGCAGGTCTCGACCGACGAGGTGTACGGGTCGCTCAGCATCGACGAGCCCGACACGTTCTTCCGGGAGACGACGCCGCTCAACCCCCACAGCCCCTACTCGGCCTCGAAGGCTGCGGCGGACATGTTCGTGAAGGCGTACGGGGACACCTACGGTCTGCCCGTCAACATCACGCGCTGCTCCAACAACTACGGGCCGTTCCAGTTTCCCGAGAAGCTCATCCCGCTCATGATCAACAACGCGTTGGAGCACAAGCAGCTTCCCGTATACGGCGACGGGCTGAACGTGCGCGACTGGCTGTACGTCGAGGACCACTGCAAGGCGATCGACATGGTGCTCGAGGGCGGCCGGCTCGGCGAGGTGTACAACGTGGGCGGCCACAACGAGCGGCCGAACATCTTCATCGTCAAAAAGGTCGTCGAAGAGGTTGCCCGGCTGACCGGCGACGCGGCGGTCGACGAATCGCTTATCGCCTATGTTACCGACCGCAAGGGCCACGACCGGCGCTACGGCATCGCGCCCGACAAGATTAAAAAGGACCTGGGGTGGTATCCCGAGACGACCTTCGAGGTCGGCATCGTCAAGACGATCGAATGGTACCTGGCGCATCGCGGCTGGATGGAGCACGTGACGAGCGGTGCGTACCGTTCGTATTATGCGGCGATGTACGACAACCGGTAGCAGGGACAAAAACGACGCGCAGAACGGGAACGTGCACGGGCTGCGGGATGGGAGCGGCTATGGCTGCGGGAGACACGCTGACGAGCGGCAACTTTACCTTTACCCAGCTTGCGTGCGAGGGGGCGGTGCTGGTCGAGGCAAAACGCTACGGGGACGCACGCGGTTGGTTCGCCGAGACCTACAAGCGCCCCGACTTCGTCGCAGGCGGCATCGACGCGCAGTTCGTGCAGGACAACGAGTCGTGCTCTGCGGCAGGGGTGCTGCGCGGCCTGCATTTCCAAATCAACTACCCCCAGGCCAAACTTGTGCGCTGCACGCGCGGCGAGGTGTTCGACGTGGGGGTCGACCTGCGTCCCGGCAGCCCCACGTTCGGCCGGTGGGTCGCTGCGGTCCTCTCCGAAGACAACCGCCGCCAGCTGTTTTTGCCGCGCGGCTTCGCCCACGGCTTTTACGTGATGTCCGAGGTCGCGGTGTTCTCGTACAAGTGCGACGACGTCTACCATCCCGACGACGAAGGCGGCATCGCCTGGAACGACCCCGACGTTGCGGTCGCGTGGCCCGAGATGCCGGCCGTGCCGAACCTGTCGGCCAAGGATGCGGCTGCAATCTCCTTTAAGGACTTTTGCAAGAAGTCCATGCTATAAAGCGGCCGATACGGGAAGCAACCGGTGGCTCGGCAGACCCCGGCGCGTCGACAAACGATGGAAATGGATCTATCTATGAGAGTTCTCTTTGCAGAGACAACACGCGGGCGTGGAATGATTTTTATACGCATCGTTCCCGACGGCGTGCCGGACAGCTACACGTACCGTGTTTCGAGCACGACAAGAGACGGACATGCCCTGCCGTGCAAGTTGCTGGACCCGCCGGAAGTCTTTGGCAAGGTGTTGGCGCTCCCTATAGTCTCCGTTCCCCAGGTTGCCGTGGTCGAAGTCCTCAACGAGAACGGCGATGCGGTCGAATCCTGCACCAAGCTGGTACGCCCGCTGGTGGCCAAGATGCATTCGCAGTTCAACACCGCGACAAGGAACTCGATAACCGAATCGATACGCAATTGCGACGTCAGGATTCCGCCGCAGGGGTTCGAAATCGAGGTCAACGACCTCATCGCTGACGGCGAGAGCGACATCGTGCAGGCTTCTGCCGTCGTCGTGGGCAAAGAGCTGGAGGAAGTGTCCCGCCCGTGCGAGATATCCGTCCTCGGTCCCGACGGCTGCCCGTTGGCGACCGATCCATGGGTCGACATGGGGGATGCGCTCGCCCGGCGTTCCGAGGGGGACGGCGGCGGCTTCGAACGTACAGTGTCGTTTTCAGTGCGCATCCCCCGGGCGTTGCCGGCGGTTACCCTGCTTGTCCGATTTGCAGACGGAACCGGTATTCCAGGATTCTGCGTCATCCACGAGGCGATGATGCGCGGTCTGCGTTACGACTGGGGCGTCAGGACTTGCTCTGCAGACGCCGACCCTGCCTATGAGGACTGGTTTCTTTATGTCCACCGTTCGACGGAGCGCGACCTCGACGTCCAGCGACGCAGGCAGTTCTCCTTTTGTCCCCTCTATTCGATTATCGTGCCGGTGTTCAACACCCGTCCCGAAGACCTGACCGAGATGATCGAGTCGGTGTTGGCGCAGACGTACGGTTCTTTCGAGCTGCTTTTGGTGGACGCGTCGCCCGACAACGGGAGTCTCGAGAAGATAATTTCCCACTATACGAAGCTCGACACACGCATACGCAAGGTGGAGCTTTCGGGCAACAAGGGCATCGTCGGCAACACTAACGAAGGAATCGCGGTTGCTCGGGGCGACTTCCTGTGCTTTCTCGACCATGACGACACGATTGAACCCGACCTGCTGTACTGGTACACGTGCGGTGTCAACGAGTACCCGGAGACAGACCTGCTGTATTGCGACGAGGACAAGCTTAACGACGGGCATTACGTCAACCCGGCCTTCAAACCTGACTGGGATCCGGCCCTTTTGTGCGCGCGCAACTACGTCTGCCACCTCCTGACGGTGAGGAAATCCGTGCTGGACAAGGTGGAGCTGTCCGGCGACGACGTCAACGGCGCGCAGGACTACGACCTGACGTTGAAGGTGGGCGAACGCGCCCGCAACGTGTTCCACTGCAGGCGCGTCCTGTACCATTGGCGTGTGTCGGCAAACTCTACGGCCGGCGTTTCCGAGTCAAAGCCCTACACTTCGCAAGCGGGTCTCAAGGCCGTTCAGGGGCATTTCGACCGCATCGGCGTGCCGGTAGCCGTCCGTGCCCACGACGCCATCCAGAACACCTACTGCGTCGACTTTCGCCTTAAATCGGAACCATTGGTGTCGATATTGATTCCCAACAAAGACATGGTCCCGGTTCTGGACCGGTGCCTGCGCTCGATTGCGGAGCGCACCTCCTATCCGAACTACGAGATCATCGTCATCGAGAACAACAGCACCGAAGCCGCGACGTTCTCCTACTACGAGGAGGCCCAGGGGCGCGACGACCATGTCCGCGTGGTCGTTCAGCAGACCGACGGGACTTTCAACTTCTCGCGCACCATAAACTTCGGCGCGCTACAGGCCAAAGGCGAGTACCTTTTGCTTTTGAACAACGACACGCAGGTTGTGGCAAGTGACTGGGTCGAGCAGCTTCTGGGGCCCTGCATGGAGGCGGGGGTGGGGGCGACAGGCGCCAAGCTCCTGTACCCGGATGGCACGATCCAGCACGCGGGGGTCGTCTTCCACAGGTCGGGGCCGTTCCACCTAGGCTCGAAGCTGCCGGCTGATTCGCTGCTCTATTACGGCATGTGCCAGGTGGACCACGGGTGCTCCGCCGTGACAGGGGCGTGCCTGCTGGTCAGTCGTTCCGTCTTTGACGAGGTGGGGGGGTTGGACGAGCGGTTCGAGGTCGACTATAACGACATCGACTTCTGTATGAAGCTGCGCGAGCGCGGCTACCGTATCGTGTACAGGCCGCGGGCCGTCCTCCACCACTACGAGTCTGTCAGCCGCGGCAAGCACGACTCTCGCAAAAAGAAGGAGCGCTTCTTCCGCGAGGGGTGCCTGCTGCAGATGAGGTGGTACCGGTACTATCTGTGGGGAGACCCCATGCTCAACGACAACTTGGCGGTGAGCAGCTACTACGCGTTGGACAAGACCGGCCTATAGCCGCGTTGCACATGCCTTGCGACCCGACGGCAAGGGCATTGTTCATGCGGTTTATTAAGTCTCCTTAATTAATGGGTAGAACTGGTGGGAGTTAAAATGAGTCGGGGGTTTGTCGTCCGATTGTCACTATGCTGATGTGCGGAGCACTTCGTCGATATGTGTTTGGACCGGCATGCTGAATGCACGGGGAGGTTCCATGAGAGACGACCGGTATACGAGAGACGTTCGGGACGATGAGGTCCGTGAGTACGACGCCTATCGCCCGTATAACGGATACGGTGACGTGAATCGCAATCCGACGCAGGTGACGGGGTTCACTCGCCATCAATCGAGCAATGCACGGCGCGCGCCGTCCCAGAACCCGGTCGTCGGGGCTGCCAAACGCATCGGCAGTTCGATTGGCGGGGTGTTTGCAGGCAGAAAAGGCAAAGACGCGCCGCGTTCCCCCCGCGGTGCCGAAAAACCCCACCCTTCTCGGCAGGCCTCTTCAAATGTGCGCGATGCCGGCGGCGACTATCTCGGCGTCGGCGAGGAATGCCGTATATGTGGAAACCCGGTCGATGCCGGCCAGTCACGCTGTCCCCATTGCGGCGCGTTCGTGCGCCCGCTGTACCAGCATGTTGCGTTTTGGATAGCAATCGTCGTCTTGATCGCCATCGTCGTCGTCCTGTCGGTTGTTATCAATTCATGCAGGTCGACCGATGAAGATACCGATACGCCCGTTGTGAGCGCGGTCGATACCACGGGGCTGGAGGCTGCGGTGGCCAATGCCCAGGAGGTGCTTGACGAGCAAGCTGCGAACCGGACATACACGCGTTGGAGTCTCGTGTGTCTGGAAAGCGCCTTGAGTTCGGCCAATGAGCTGTTGGAAGACAGCTCGGTGACGGCCGAGCAAGTCGCGGCGTCCATACAGTCGCTCAACGAAACGATCTCCTCCATGGTATCTATGATCGACGAATATCCGTGGCCGTCCTATGAAGACCTGACGGTTCCGGTGGATGGGCGTCTGGGACATCAGGTTGCCGTTAACGGCGCCTGCCTGTCTGTCGAGCAGAGCGACGACGGGACCATGGTGGCCTCCATCGCCATGTCGGGGGATACGGCCTCCATCGTCTACGTCGAGTATGAGAGCACGGATGCCGAGCTGGCGGTAGGGTCCAACTACACGGTGTACGGAACCGTGACCGGCAACTCGGACGGGGCCCCGATTATCCTTGCCGACAGCATCGAGGCTTCATAGCGCCGGCAGGCAAGGCCGAAATCGTTTAAAGGAAACCCAAGGGGGCCGTTGTCGAGACGGCCCCCTTGGTGTTTTTATTTACAGCGCAGTCTCCCCGTTTCTCTTCATGCTGCCGCAAAGGGTGCGTCTCGGATTGCCCAACGCCCGTCCCGTCTCAAGGTGACTTCTCTCATGGGAGAGCCTGCCTGAGCCGGGGTGTCGAGGGCAAACCGGACACGCTTCCCGAAACACCAGGGAGTTGGCCCGGTGAGACCCCCGGGGTCCGCTTTCGGCGCCCCACCAGGCGGGATGGGGCCTGGGCGGACACACTTTCTGGAACTTAACCCGCGGACTATGGGATGCCTGCTGCTGTGCACAACCTGTCCGCGAAGACAACGAGGGGCCCGGCGGCTGCCGGGCCCCTCTTTTTACGAGTGTGTGCGGACGTGCGAACGCGCGGGTTGCAGATTCGCGCCGCGGTTAGTAGCTCACCACCGTCGTTCCGCTCGGGATGTTGTCATAGATCCACTTGGCGTTCTCAAGGGAGAGGCGGACGCACCCGTGCGAGACGGCGGCTCCAAGCGTGCCGTCCTGCACGATGAACGTGTTGGGGTAGTACAGGATCGAATGGAACAGGTAGTCGCCGTAGAACTGCACCCAGTAGTAGCAGGTGTAGCCGCTGCCGAAGGAGTAGCCGCGGCTCTGGACCGTGAAGACGCCCTTGACCGTGGGGGTCGACCACGCCCCGTCGCCGCACGGCCATGCGGCGAACTGGCTCCATTCGTAGGCGTTGCCCGTGCCCTGGAAGACGCCGACCGTGTGCGTCGAGGAGTCGATGAGCAGCAGGTAGCCCGTCGCGCTGGTGTACTGCTGGGCGACCGCCCACATGTCGCCTGCGCCCTCGGTGAGCTTGCCGTCGTTGTCGGCGCGGTACCAGGTGCTGCCGATCTGCTGGACCGCGTTGCGCAGCACGTAGCCGTTCGAGGTGCCGTAGTACATGCTCCCGTCCACCGTGAACGACCCCGTCAGGGCGCCGTAGTAGCCGTTGCCGAGGCTCTCGAGCCAGTAGCGCTGCAGCTCGCCGCCGTCGTACGTCCCCGTGACGAGCCAGCCTGTGCCGCTGGCAAGCAGTCCGTCGTCGTCGGCGAGCAGCACATAGTTGCCGGTGGCGAGTTTGCCGCGCAGCACGTATCCCTCGGAGGTGGTGTAGTGGGCCCATCCGTCTGAGGAGTAGCCGGGAATGGCGGCGTGCTCGTCGGGGTCGATCCAGTAGCGCTGCAGCTCGCCGCTGACCAGAAGGTCCGTCACAACCCATCCGCCGGATTCTCCGCCCAGCAGCTTGCCGTCGTTGTCGGCCAGGTAGATGTAGCCGGTCGACGAGTTGGTCCAGCGTCCGCGCACGACGTAGCCCGTCGAGCGGCCGTAGTAGTAGCTGCCGTCGACGGAGAACAGCCCGGTTTTGGCGACCGAGTACCCGTCGCGGCTTTCGAGCCAGTAGCGCTGCAGCTCGCCGTTGGTGTACGTTCCTGTAACGAGCCAGCCGCTGCCCGAGGCGAGCAGCCCGTCGTTGTCGGCGAGCAGCACGCCGTCGCTTGTGGACTGGCTGCCGCGCAGCACGTACCCCGCCGAGGTGGTGTAGTGGGCCCACCCGTCCAGGGACAGGCCGGGGATGCAGGCGTGGGCGGTCGAATCGATCCAGTAGCGCTGCAGCTGTCCGTCGGAGGAATAGTCGGCCGTGACCAACCAGCCGGGGTCCTCGAGCCTGCCGTCGTTGTCGGCGAGATAGACGTAGCCGGTCGAGGAGTCGGTGTAGATGCCACGCACCACGGCGCCCGAGGACGTGGCATAGGCCCACCATCCTGCCTCCGAGGCGCTGATGAGGCTCGAGGTGACCAGGTTGCCGGTTTCGGGATCGAGCCAGTAGCGCTCAAGTTCCCCAGACGACGAGCTGCCCGGGGCCGTTCCGGTCACGAGCCATCCGGTGTCCATCTTCCCGTTGGTGTAGTGGCGCCACGAGCCGCTCGAGTTGTCCCACCCGTTGGAGACGGCGGCCGTGGTGAGAAGGCTCACCCCGTTGGATCCTTCCGACTCCGCTTCGGTCGTTGCGTTCGTTGTCAGGACGCCGTCCGTTTCCAGTACGGTTGCGGTCGCTTCGGCGGATCCTTCCGTTGCGTCCGCACCGTCCGTAGCGGTGCCCTCGACGTCCTTGTCCGTCCCTTCCTCCATATCGGTGCTGCCTGCCTGCTGCTCGCCTGCAGAATCTTCGGCGCCGGAGTCGGAGGCCGGCTCGTCGGTTGCCGAGTTGCCGGACGTCGAAACGCCCGGTTCCAGTTCCAGGCCTTCGTCTGCAGGCTCGTCGGTCGCCGTTGCGGAATCCGAGGCTGCGGTGCCGTCCAAGGCGTCGTCGGCACCTTCGTTTGAGGGGTCGGTTTGCGACTCCGACGCTTCCGCATCGCCTGCGGCAGAAGACTCGTCGTCAGACGCCTCTTCCTCCGAAGGCCCTGCGCCGTCCGGGGACGCTTCATCGCCCGCGGCCGCCGCACCTTCTTGTGCGGCCCCGCTCGACAGGATCGCGGCGTCCAAAGCATCGTCGGTCTCTGCCGCGAGGGAGGTGCCGGCTGCTCCCAGCGAGAGGGACAGGGCGAGCACGGCGGCGAACGCCGCAGCGCGCCGAGGCCGTTCGAGTTGTTCCATAGGCTCTCCTTTAAAGAGGATGCTGGCTGGTTTTTGCGATGATACCACTCGACCACTCGATCGGGGTGCAAGGGAGACGGGATGTCAGATACGAATCGGTGGCGTGCCCTGCAAGAAAGAGGTCCGGCGTCTTCAAGGAGGCATGTTTTACTTCGGCTCCTGTTTTAGCTACCATATTTTTGGGGAAGCAAAAGGACAGCATGTCAGAAAGGTAGAGGATGCAGACAAATTTCTTCATAAAGAACGCCCGGGCGGCCGTGTGCCTTGCGGGTCTGCTGTTGGTGCCCGGGGTGGCCGCCGCCGACGAGGGTGCGCTCGGGATGGTCGGCGATTCCGGGGTTGTCGAAATCGCCGTCGAGCCTGTCGAGGTCGCGGCAGATGCGGGCTCGGTTTCTCCCGAGGTCGATTCGGCAACCACCATGTCCGAATCTACCCCCTGCGGGACAGGCGAAGAACCGGCGGCTGTGGATGCGGATGCGACTGTGGCCGTACCGACCCCAGACGTTGTTGAAGAGCCTGCGACCTCGGATGTCGCGGTCGACGGGTCGGAAGCGGAAGCCGAGCCCTCAGACGAGGCCGTGCCGCCTGCGGACGATGCGGACGCAGGCTCTTTGCAAGGCGACGACGTTGGGGCGGACACTTCCTTAGAGGGCGGGGAACCCGACGCCGGGGTGACCGCCGGGTTGGACACCGGCGCTTCCGCATCGGACGGTACGGCGGAAGACGCCTCTCCGGAAAACCCGACCGGCGAAGGGGAGTGGGTCGGCGCTGACACAGACGGCTCCGGCGCGGTTCCGGCTGACGATGCGGCCGATTCCGGCGTGTCGTCGGGTGCGGGGCAGGAAGGATCCGGAGACGTCGAGGCCCCGTCCGGAGACGAGGAAGGCGGCTCCTTCGACGATACCTCGGCGGCCGGGGAGGATGCCGGCCTTGACGCCTCGGCCGAGCCCGGCGGGGCCGACGCCGAAGACGGCGGAGCTGGAAACGTCGACCTCGTCGGAGACGGCGAGGCCGAGGGCGAAGCGGACGGCGAAGCCGAGGGGGAGGAGGGCGGGTCCCCCGTGCTCCTGGTTTCCCCCGTCCCGACCACCGGCGAGCCCAACACGTGGCTGCTGGGCTCCGACGGGTCCTGGTACTGGTACGGCGCCGATGGCGCGCTGGCCCAGAAGGGCTGGCTGGTCACTGACGTCTCCCTGACGGGTTCGACCGCGCTGGGCCTGCAGCGCTACTGGCTCGGGGACGGAGGCGCCCTGGTGGTTTCGTCCCTGGTGGACGACGCTGCCGCCGGCTGGGCGGCCTACGCGACCCCGGACGGCTACGTCGTGCGCGGCAAGTGGACCGACCCCTCCACCGGCTACGTCTACCTGGCCGACAACGACGGCGCCCTGGAGCAGGCGGGCTGGCTGGTCACATCGGCCTACTCCTCCGACGGCCAGCTGCAGCGCTACTGGGTCGACGCCGAGGAGCGCGCCTGCGTCCCGGGCCTCTCTTCGGAGGGCTGGGACCACTACACCACTTCCGAGGGCTACGTCGTGCGCGGCTCGTGGACCGACTCCTCCACCGGCTACGTCTACCTGGCCGACAACGACGGCGCCCTGGAGCAGGCGGGCTGGCTGGTCACATCGGCCTACTCCTCCGACGGCCAGCTGCAGCGCTACTGGGTCGACGCCGACAGCCGTGCGTGCGAGCCCGGCTACTCTGAAGACGGCTGGGCGCACTACACCACCGCGGCGGGATACGTGCTGCGCGGCGCGTTTGAGACCGGCGGCAAAAAGTACTATGCCGACAACGACGGCCTGCTGGCCTCGGGCTGGGTGGTCACCGGCGACTTCACCGACGGCCAGCTGCAGCGCTACTGGTTCGTCGGCGGCGTGGCGGCGAGCTCGCGCCTCGTCGGCCCCTCGGAGGGCGACGACTCGGGCTACTACGCCTGGGCGTCCTCCGACGGCACCGTGCTGCGCGGCGTCTGGGACAACGGGGCGGGCCGCGTCTACCTGGCCGACAACGACGGCAGGCTGCTGGGGGGCCTGACGGGCGGCTGGGTGGTCACCTCCCAGTTCTCCTCCGACGGCCAGCTGCAGCGCTACTACATCGACCCCGACGACCATGCGGCCCGCTCGGGGCTGTTCGAGGTCACCGAGGAGGAGTCCCCCGAGCTCAACGGCACCTTCTGGGGCCAGGCGGACGCGGGGTGCGTGCTGCGCAACGGCTGCATCCTCATCGACGGCGGGTGGTACCAGGCCGACAACGAGGGTTTGCTGGTCTACCTGGTAACCGGCAAGGTCGGCTACCAGAACCCGTCCCAGTACTACCAGCTCAGCGCCTACAGCGTGGTCAGCTCGAGCCCCGACGCCGGCATCTTCTCGTACGTCAGCCCGTCGCTGATCAGCCCCGACTCTACGCGCTCCGCCTGCGTGGAGGCGTTCATCTCGCGCGCCTACGACTATCTGGGAACGACCTATATCTGGGACTATGCGTGCGCGCCCGGCGTGGGCGTCGACTGCGCGGGCCTTGTGCTGCAGTGCCTGTACGCGGTAGGCATGGACCTCGACTACAACTACACGCCCTACGACCACTACTATACCGAGGGGCACGACCAGTACGCGAACGCGATGCGCAACGACAGCAAGTTCATGACGGTCAGCCTGGACGAGCGCCAGCGCGGCGACCTTATCTGCTACGAGGGCCACATCGCCATCTATCTCGGCGGCGACGCGGTGATCAACGCCTACCCGCCCAACGTCCATGTCGGGAGCATCTGGGACTACGGCGAAGTCCTCGCCGTCAAGCGCGTGTTCGTGTAGGCGTGCCCGCCGCCCCTTCGTTTTCGACGCAGTTTGATTCGAATGTCCCCCTGTGCGGCAAACACGCCGCATAGGGGGTTTATCATTTCGGTCGCAACAGAACGGTTCCGTTTCGAAAGGGGTTCCATGTCCCACTCCTCCAACGACGCCTCCCGGCCCTGCATCCTCGTCACCGGCGGCGCTGGCTTTATCGGAAGCCACACCTGCGTCGAGCTGCTCGGAGCGGGGTACGACGTGGTGGTGGTCGACGACCTCTCCAACGCCAGCGAGGTTGCCCTGAAGCGCGTCGAGCAGATCGCTGGCACCAAGATCCGCGCCTTCTACCGCGGCGACGTAAGGGACGGCGCGCTGCTCGACCGGATTTTCGAGGAACATCCCATCGTGGGGGCCATCCACTTCGCGGCGTTCAAGGCGGTGGGCGAGTCGGTGCACAAGCCCATCGAGTACTACCAGAACAACCTGGGCGGCACGCTCGAGCTTGCCCGCGCGATGCGCGACCACGGTGTGCGCGACATCGTGTTCTCCTCGTCCGCCACGGTCTACGGCGACCCCGACGAGGTGCCGGTCACCGAGGAATCGCCGCTCAAGCCGGCCACCAACCCCTACGGCCGCACCAAGAGCATGAACGAGCAGATGCTGCGCGACCTGCATACGGCCGACGACAGCTGGAACGTCATGCTGCTGCGCTACTTCAACCCCATCGGCGCTCATCCCTCGGGCCTCATCGGCGAGGACCCCAAGGGCATCCCCAACAACCTCGTGCCCTACGTCGCCAAGGTCGCCGTCGGCCAGCTCGAGTGCGTCCAGGTGTTCGGCGACGACTACCCCACGCCCGACGGCACCGGCGTGCGCGACTACATCCACGTCGTCGACCTCGCCCGCGGCCACGTCTCCGCGCTCGACTACATGCGCGGCAAGTCCGGCGTGCACGTGTTCAACCTGGGCACGGGCAACGGTTACAGCGTGCTCGAAGTCGTCAGGGCGTTCGGTGCGGCGTGCGGCCGCGAGCTGCCTTACAAGATCTGCCCGCGCCGCGACGGCGACGTGGCCTCCATCTACTGCGACGCCTCGAAGGCCGAGCGCCTGATGGGCTGGAAGGCCCGGTACGGCATCGACGACATGTGCGCCGACGCGTGGCGCTGGCAGAGCATGAACCCTGACGGCTACGCCGGCGCCGCGGAGTAGAAGCGGGCCCGTGCCAGGCGGGCCGTGGGCGGAAAGGAGCCCTTTGGAACGGACGCGCGTCCATCTGAGCATCCCGTCGGGCGTCGACCCGGCGTTGGTGACCGGTACCGACGACGAGCTGCTGCGCTTCGTCGAGAGCCGCTTCACCGCCGCCGTCACCGTGCGCGGCGACGAGGTGGGCATCGCGGGCGACCCCACGGAAGTCCGCGTGCTCTCACGGCTTTTCACCGATCTGTTCGAGGCGGTCGCGACGGGCGAGCGTCCCACGCTCGCCTCGGTGGAGAAGGTGATCGAGCTGCTGCGCGAAGACGCCTATGCCCCGCACGACCTGCGTTCCGACGTCATCCTCACCCATGCGGGTCACGCGGTGCGCCCCAAGACGGCGGGCCAGAAACGCTACGTCGACGCCGTGCGCGCCAACACGATCACCTTCGGCATCGGGCCGGCCGGCACGGGCAAAACCTACCTCGCGATGGCGCTGGCGGTGGCCGCGCTCAACCGGCGCGAGGTGGGGCGCATCGTGCTCACGCGGCCGGTTGTGGAGGCGGGCGAGAACCTGGGCTTTCTGCCCGGAACGCTCGAGGAGAAGGTGGACCCCTACATCCGCCCGCTCTACGACGCGCTCTTCTCCATGATGGACCACGAGAGGGCCGGCAGCCTGCTCGAGCTCGGCACCATCGAGATCGCGCCGCTTGCGTTCATGCGCGGCCGCACGCTCTCCGACGCCTTCGTCATCCTCGACGAGGCACAGAACACCACGCCTGAGCAGATGAAGATGTTCCTCACGCGCCTGGGTCTGGGCAGCACGTTCGTCGTGACGGGGGACCTTACCCAGACCGACCTGCCCGCCGGACGCTCGTCATTGGCCGGGGTGCGCCGCATCTTCGACGGCATCGAGGGCATCGCCTTTGTGGACCTCTCGGGGGCCGACGTGGTGCGCCACGGGCTTGTGACACGCATCATCGCGGCGTACGATGCCGACGAGCGCCGCCGCGCCGCCGCGGGCGCCCGCCCGTAGGCCGCCGTGCCCGGCGGCTGTGGGGACCGACTGAAAAGGGAGGCTTGCATGGGTATGCGGCAGATTCGCGTCGCCATCGACGACGAGGTGGGGCAGGACGTCCTGTCCGCCGAGGAGGTCGAGCGCATCGTGTGCGCCGTCCTGGCGGGCGAGGGGTGCGTCGAGCCGTGCGAGGTGTCGGTGAGCTTCGTGGACGAGGACGCCATCCATGCGCTCAACCGCGAGTACCGCGGCATCGACCGTCCCACGGACGTGCTCTCGTTCAACATGGACGACCCCGACGAGTTCTTCGACGCGGTCACCGACGGGTTCGAGGAGGGGCTTGCCGGTGGGGACGGCGTGCCCGGCGACATGCAGGACGCCTTCATGCTCGGCGACGTCGTCGTGTGCCCCGCGGTCGTCGCCGCCCAGGCGCCCGGGTTTGGCAACAGCGTGGCCGACGAGATGCGCCTGCTTCTCGTCCACGGCTGCCTGCACCTCATGGGCTACGACCACGAGGACCCCGTCGAGGCCGAGGAGATGGAGGACCTTGAACGCCGCTACCTCGCGCCGTTTGCGGGCGTGGCCGCCGACGAGCTCAACGTGGGGCCCACGGTGGACCATGCCGCCGAAGGCAGCGCCGCCGCGCCGCGCGGTGATGCCCGATGATGCCCGGCGGCAGGCACCCCGGTTTCGTCAAATCGTTCGGCTACGCGCTTGCGGGCATCGTTGCCGCCGCGCGTCGCGAGCGCAACTTCAAGGTGATGCTTATGGCGGCCGTGCTTGCGGTCGTCGCCGGTTTTGTCCTGCGGCTCGACGCGCTGAGCTGGGTCGCCGTCATCCTCATGATAGGACTGGTGTTCTGCGCCGAGCTGCTCAACACCGCCGTCGAGTCGGTGGTCGACCTTGCGTCGCCCGACATCCACCCCCTCGCCAAGTACGCCAAGGACCTCGCTGCCGGCGGGGTGCTCGTGCTTTCGGCGTGCGTGGGCGTGGCCGGTCTCGTGATTTACGTGCGGGCGGCCCTTGCGCTCTTCGGGACGGGGGGCTAGACGCTATCCTGTTGCCATAAGCGGCGTGCGGGTCCCGGCGGCGGGGTCCGCACGCGACCACCTCGACGGATGGGAGACGCCCCGTGCCTGTGAACCACACGATGCCCGACGACGCGGCCTTTGACGAGGAGCTCGCGGAATACGACCGCCTCGCCGCGCAGGAGGCAGACGCCGACGATCTGGACGACGACCTGGACGGGGAGGACGGCTTCGACGACGGGGAGGACGGTGCCCCGACCGGCGGCGCTCTCATCGACGCCTTCTTTGCCGGCGAGTCCTCCGGCTCTCCCGAACCCGGCGACGGGCCCGACCCCAACATCCACCCCGCCACCTACGAGGGCCCTTTCAAGAGCGGCTTCGTGGCGCTCGTCGGGCGCCCCAACGCGGGAAAGTCGACCCTCATCAACGCCATCGTGGGCGACAAGGTGCTCATCACCTCGCCCACGGCCCAGACGACGCGCCATCGCATCAGCGCCGTCTACAACGAGCCGCACATGCAGATCGTGCTCGTGGACACCCCCGGCCTGCACAAGCCGGTCGACGCCCTGGGGGAGGAGCTCAACATCTCGGCCCTCAACGCCCTTAAGGACGTCGACGTCGCGGCGATGCTCGTCGACGGTTCCCAGGAGGCGGGCCGCGGCGACGAGTGGGTCGCCCGGCACGTGGCCGCCTCCAAGGCGCGCAAGATCCTCGTCATCTCCAAGGCCGACATCGTCGACCAAGACCAGGCCCGCGCGCAGGTCGAGCGCATGGGTGCGTACTGCACGTTCGACGACGTGATCGTGCTGTCGGCCAAGGAGGGCTTCAACGTCGACTCGTTTTTGCGGATGGTGGCCTCCTACCTGCCCGAGGGCCCGCGGTGGTTCCCGACCGACATGAAGACCGACCAGCGCATAGAGGTCGTCATCGCCGAGTTCATCCGCGAGAAGGTGCTGCTCAACACCCGCGACGAGGTTCCCCACTCGGTGGGCGTCGTGGTCGACTCGACCTACTACAACGAGAAGAAGGACCTCTCCACGGTCAGGGCGACCGTCTACGTGGAGCGCGAGGGTCAGAAGGGCATCATCATCGGCGCAGGCGGCAAGATGATCAAGCGCATCGGTTCCCAGGCGCGCCGCGACCTGCAGCGCCTGCTGGGCAACCAGGTCTTCCTCGACCTCAACGTCAAGGTGAAGCCCGGCTGGCGATCCGACGCCGCGCAGATCAAGCGCTTCGGCTACGGCGAGGGCGCGTAGCCATGGGAGCCGCGACGACGTTGGAGAGGCTGGCGGCCCTGGTGTGCGAAGGCGAGGAGGCCTCGGTCGAGGAGGTGCGCGCCGGGTTGGCCGCAAGCATCGACCAGACCCTGCTCGACCCCCTTGCCGGTCCCGAGCGCGTCGCCGCGTGGGCGCGGGACAACGCGGGCGCGGGCTTTGCGGCCCTGTGCGTGCAGCCGTGCAACGCCGCGCGTGTGGCCTGGGAGCTCGACCGTCTCGGCAGCCCGACGCGCACGTGCTGCGTGCTGTCGTTCCCGCAGGGGCAGGAGTCGCCCGAGGCGGTGTGCTTCGAGGTGGCCGTGGGCATCGCGGCCGGCGCCTCGGAGTTCGACCTCGTGATGAACTACGGGGCCTTCCTCGAGGGGAGCTACGACGACGTGGCCTCGCCCATCCTGGCCGCCCTGCAGACCATCGACGCCGATCCAGAAGACGGGGAGGGCTGCGGCTGCGGGCACGGCGACGGCCACGACGGATGCGGCTGCGGGCACGGCGACGGGGCCGGCGAGGACGGCGAAGACGGGGGCTGCGGGGAGCGGCCGCTGCTCAAGGTCATCCTTGAGACCGGCTACCTCACGCCCGAGCAGGTGTGCCGGGCGACCGACCTGGTCTCGTCGCTGGGCGTCGACTTCGTGAAGACCTCGACGGGCTTTGGCCCGCGCGGCGCCACAGTGGAGGACGTGCGCCTCATGTGCGCCACCGCCGAGCCGGGCGTGCAGGTCAAGGCCGCCGGGGGCGTCCGCACCTTGGCCGACGCGCTGGCCCTGCTCGAGGCCGGGGCGACCCGGCTGGGCACCTCGCACGGCGCGGAGATCATGGCTGAGTTCGACGCGCTCGCCGCGGCGGGAGGGCGGGCGTAGCGCCGTGTCGATCCCCTACCGCACCCAGGGCATCGTGCTGCGCCGCACCAAGCTCGGCGAGACCAACCTCGTCGTGACCTTCCTGTGCGCCGACGCCGAAGGCGGGGCGACCGTGCAGGTGCGCGCCGTGGCCAAAGGGGCGCGCAGGCCGGGGTCGCGCCTGGCCGGGGTGGTGGACCTGGGCAACGAGGCGGAGCTGCTGCTCCATCCCGGGCGCACGCTCGACACGGTGTCCGAGGCCCGCCTCGTGACGTCGCGCGCCGGGCTTGCCTGCGACATAGGGCGCTCGTCGATGGCGGCGGCCCTGCTCGACGTCGCCTGCGAGCTGACCGCCGAGGGCGGCCACGATGCGCGGCTCTACCCGCTCACCGCGACGGCGCTCGACACCCTGTCGGACGTGCCCGAGGAGCGTCTGGGGCTGACGGGAGCCGCCTATGCGTTCAAGGCCGCCGCGATGGAGGGCTACCGCCCCGCGCTCGACGCGTGCGTGCTCTGCGGCGGGGAGATCGACGTCGCCGGTGCGGCGTCTCGCGGCGAGCGCCTCGTGCTTTCGTTGGAAGAGGGCGGCGTCGTGTGTCCCGCCTGCTGTGGCGCGCGGTGCGGCCGCCCGGTCGGCGCCGTCGTGCTCGCCTGGGTGCAGACCCTGCTCGTGATGCGCTTCGCCGACCTGCGCGCGATGGCCCCCGTCCCCGGCGAGCGGGCCCTTGGCGGCGACCTGCTCGAACTGGCGCGTTCCTGGCTGTCCTACTACCCCGGGGTGCGCCCGCGCGCCCTCGACTTCGTGCTCGGCGGCATGGGGTGGTAGGAATCATGTCCGCCCGTGCCTCGGCGTACCCGCCCGTTACCAGCGACGGCAGACTGTAGGTGCGCCGCTTCTTGACCGACAAGGCGTTGAAAAACGTCGTGAAGTCGTGGACTGCCCCTCCGGTGTCGCGTCCAGGCTCCTCCGTGCGTCTCCGCCTGCCGCATTCTGCTGCTTGCACAAGGCCCTGCACCTCGTGCGGTGAGCACGAGGTGCAGGGCCTTTCTTGCCGGTCTCTTGCCGTGGTGCCGGGTTTTGCCGGCGGCGACTTCCCTATGCGCCCGCCTCGCCGGACGGGCCCCCTTCGGCCTTCTCGGCCTTTGCCTTGGCCTCGGCGGCTGCCTTCTTTTTCGCGGCGGCCTCCTCGCGCAGCTTGGCGGCGCGGGCGGCCTTCTCGGCGGCCTCGCGCTCGCGGCGCTCGCGGTCGCGCGGGGTGACCTCGTAGACCTCCATCACGTGCTCGGTGGAGGGGTCGGTGTAACGGTTTTCCATGCGCAGCGCGTTCTCGACGCACACATTGATGCAGTTGCGGCACTGGATGCACCTAAAGCGGTCGATGGACCAGGTCAGCGCCTTGCGGTCGACCTCGAGCGCGCCGGTGGGGCACAGGTTGGCGCAGCTGCCGTCGAAGCGGCAGAGGTCGGTGTCGATGGTCACGCGGCCCTTGGTTTCGGGAAAGTACTGCGGCTCCTCCACCGGGTACAGCTTGGTCGCCGGTTTTGAGAAGAGGCTTTTGAGCGTCATGCGCCCAAGTTTGAACTCGGCCATGCTTGCAACCTCCTCCTTAGCGCTCGCTGCAGCTGATGCAGGGGTCGATGGTCAGGATGATGTTGGCGACGTCGGCCAAGTCGCACCCTGCGATGGCGCCCACCATGCCGGGGATGTTGGCCGAGGTGGGGGTTCTCACGCGGAACCGTTCGAGGTACTTGGTGCCGTTGCCCTTGACGTAGTAGAACGCCTCGCCGCGGGGCTGCTCCATGCGGGCGATGCTCGTCGAGCCGTCTTCGGGGTTGCCTTTTATCGGAACGCGCACCTCGCCGTCGGGGATACGCCCGATGAGCTCGTTGATGATGTCGATCGACTGGCGCACCTCCTGCACGCGCACCTTGCAGCGCGCGTAGCAGTCGCCCTCGGTGGCCAGGATCGGCTCGAAGTCCATCAGCTCGCCGTAGGCGCCGTCGCCGGCCAGGCGCACGTCGGCGCGCACGCCGCTTGCGCGGGCAAAGGGGCCCACGCAGCCGTACTCGCGTGCCATGTCGGCGCTGAGCACGCCGACGCCCACTAGACGGCTCCTGACCGAGTCGTCCTCCAGGAAAGTGTCGGCAATCTGGTCGTAGTCGGAGCGCAGGCTTGCGAGCACGCCGCTGATGGCGTGCAGCTCGGTGTTCTCGATGTCCTTGAACACGCCTCCCGGTGTGCACACCGAGAGGATGACGCGGCCGCCGGTGGTCTTTTCGAAGATCTCGAGCACGCGCTCGCGCAGGCGCCAGCTGTGCATAAAGAGGCTCTCGAACCCCATGGCGTCGGCGGCCAGGCCGAGCCACAGCAGGTGGCTGTGGATGCGCGACAGCTCATGCCAGATGCCGCGCAGGTACTCGGCGCGCCGGGGTACCTCGATGCCCATGAGCTGCTCGATGGCCTGGCTGTAGCCGGCGGAGTGGCCAAAGCTGCAGATGCCGCACACGCGCTCGGCGACGAACACGAAGCGCTGATAGTCGCGCTTCTCCACGAGCTTTTCGAGGCCGCGGTGCACAAAGCCGACTTGCGGGATGGCCTCCACCACGGTCTCGTCCTCAAGCACCAGGTCGAGGTGCACCGGCTCGGGCAGCACGGGGTGCTGCGGGCCGAAGGGGATGATGGTCTTCTCTGCCATCGCGCTTACGCCTCCTGTCCTGGGGCCTTGGCGGCCTTCTTGGCAGGGCGCGGCTCGCCCTTCGCCATCGGGGTGGGGATGTGCAGGTGGTAGAACCCGCCGCGATAATCGAGTGTGATGCCCACGACGTCGATGTCGAAGAGGTCGTGCATCTCGTTCTCGAACATGAAGGCGCTGGGGAACAGCGACCCCACGCTGGGCACCTGGTCGTTGGAGGACACGGCGAGGCGCAGGTTGGCGATCTCGTTGGTCGCGTCGTCGCAGAAGGTGTACAGCAGCTCGAACCGGCCTTCTCCGTTGCGGGTGGCGCAGCACTGCACGAAGCGCCAACCTTTGGCTTTGAACTCGCCCGCACGTGCGAGCAGATCGTCGAGCGGGGTGTTGACGAACTGGGGGGTGTTCATCGGACGGCCTCCTCGGCGTCGTCGGTCGATGCGGATGCGGGCTGCGGAGCCTCCTCGGCGGGGGCCGTCTCGCCGCCGGCATCCGCCAACGCGGCGTCTCCGTGCCCCGCGTTCACCCGGCGCACCTCCTCGTCGGCGGAGCGCATCGTGCCCTTGGGCACGGGGATGCCGGCGGCGAGCGCCTCGCGTTTCTCCTCGAGGACGGAGAGGCCCTTCACCACGCCGTCGATGATGGCCTGCGGACGGGCTGCGCAGCCGGGCACGTACACGTCGACGGGGATGACCTTGTCGATGCCGCCGGCCACGTTGTAGCAGTCGTGGAAGATGCCGCCCGAGCATGCGCAGATGCCCACGGCGACGACCACCTTGGGCTCGACCATCTGGTCGTAGATCTGCCTGATGACGCCGGCCGCCTGCTCGTTGACCGACCCGGTCACCAGAAAGACGTCGGCGTGGCGGGGGTTGCCCGTGTTGATGATGCCGAAGCGCTCCACGTCGTACAGCGGGGTCAGGCACGCCAGAACCTCGATGTCGCAGCCGTTGCAGCTGGCCGCGTCGTAGTGGATGAGCCACGGGGACTTGCTTGCGAACGACATGTGGTCCCCTCCTAGAAGACGACGATTCCGCCGCTGTCCACAAAGTAGAAGACGGCGAAGTTGACGATACCGGCGACCAAGGCCACGCCCCAGGCGCCCTTGAGCATGACCTGCCACTTGACGCGGGCGAAGTTGTTGTCGGTCCAGATCTCGAACAGCCATACGACGGCGGCCACCACCACGGCGAGCAGCACCGACAACGGGTTGCCGTTGACGAGGAACATGCCGACCCAGCCTAGGAACAGGACGTTCTCGTACCAGTGGGTCACCTCGACGAACGCGAGGGTGCGCCCGCTCATCTCGGTCGTGGCTCCGCGCACCAGCTCCTGGTGGGCATGGTGGGCCATCGACAGGTCGAAAGGCGACTTGCGCAGCTTGATGGTCAGCACGAACAGGAAGCCCAGGAAGATAAGCGGCTGCCACACCACGAGCGAGGTGCCCTGGTCGAACAGCGCCTGGACCTCGAACGAGCCGGTCGACAGGTAGATGCCCACGGCCACGAAGAGCACCATCGGCTCGTAGCTCATCACCTGCAGGATTTCGCGCTGGGCGCCGATCTGGGCGAACGGCGAGGGGTCGAGGTAGGCCGCCAGGATGAACAGCAGGCTCGACAGCGTGACGGTGAACACGACGAGTAGGAAGTTGCCTCCCGCGAAGAAGACCGCCCCGGCCACCACGACGCACGCGAGCGACAGGCCGGTGAGCATGGTCGTGAGGGGCGCGGAACCCTTGGGGTCCTTCTCAAGCAGCTTGCGCACGTCGTAGTAGGGTTGCCAGAGGCTCGGGCCCTTGCGGCCCTGCATGCGGGCCGACACGATGCGGTCGGCGCCCTGCAACAGGCAGCCGAGCGCGCCGCCCAGCACGACGAACAGAATGGCGAGCACGATACTCAGTGCGCTCATCTAGATCACGCTCCCCACGAAGAACGACAGGTAGCTCATGCCCGTGGCGCACGCGATGCCGGCCAGGGCGATAAGGAGGCATGCGAGGCCGCCCCAGCGGCTGATCTTGGCCTCGTCGAACAGCTGCTCCATGTACCAGTTGCGCTGGGCGTAGGCGACCTCGCCGCTCAGCGATCCGGAGAACGTGGTGTCCGACAGCGCCACGCCGCCCAGGTTGACCTGGTGGGCGCCGCGGTCCTCGGCGTGGTCGGACTTCACCTTGACGGCCACCGCCGCCGGGATCGCCACGATGGCGAGCGCCATGACGCCCATGAGCGCCAGGTCGCCCGTCGAGGGCGACTGCAGCTCGCCGCCCACGAGGCGCGCGACGTAGGGGCTGACGACGGTCTCGGAGACGAACGGCAAGAAGACGGCGAGCAGGATGACGAGCGCCGCCATGATGCCCAGCGACGCCCACTCGGCGTTGTGGACGGTGCCCTCGAGGGAGTCCCTGCCGCGCACGTTGCACATGATCTTGCCGAGCCACTTGGCCCAGAAGAAGAACGTCGCCGCGCTGCCGAAGCCCAGCATCACCACGAGCAGGAGCAGCCCCGAGTCGACGAACGCGCCCAGGGCCGCCCACTTGGACACGAGCATGCCGAACGGTGCGACGAACATGCCGCAGATGCCCAGCGCCATGAGGCAGGCCAGGCGCGGCATGCGCGACACCAGCGCGTCCATGCTCTCTATGTCGCGGCTGCCGATGTGGTGCTCGGCGGTGCCCACGCCCAGGAAGAGCAGCGACTTGGCGGCCGCGTGGAACACGAGCAGGAAAACGGCCGCCCACACCGCCGCCGCGGTGCCGATGCCGGTGCAGGCCACGATGAGGCCCAGGTTGGCGACCGTGGAGTAGGCGAGCACGCGCTTGGCGTTGCTCTGGGTGACGGCGATGACGGAGCAGAGCACGAACGTGGTGCCGCCCACGAGCATCACGGCGATGGCGACCGGGTTGAGGCTCGAGTTGACGTTGCCCGAAACGAACGTCCCCATGAGCGGGGAGAGGCGGATGAGCAGAAACACGCCGGCCTTCACCATCGTCGACGAGTGGAGCAGGGCGCTGGTGGGCGTGGGGGCCACCATCGCGCCGAGCAGCCAGGTGTGGAACGGCATCTGGGCCGCCTTGGTGAGCGCGGCGAAGGCGAGCAGCCCCAGCGGCAGCATCGCGAAGCTCGGGCTGATGAGGCCGATGTTCACGAAGCGGTCAAGCTCGAGAACGCCCACCGTGGAGCCCATGTAGATGAGGGCGAGCGTGAAGGCGATGCCGCCCAGCAGGTTCATCCAGATCTGGCGAAAGGAGTTGGCCGTGGCTTCGCGGGTCCGCGTGTAGCCGATGAGGAAGAACGAGCAGACCGTGGTGACCTCCCACATCGTGAGCATCCACATCATGTGGTTGAACAGCACGATGCCGAACATGGCGGCCAAAAACGCGAACATCACGGCGAAGAAGATGTTCTGGCGGTCGGGCGCGGCCTCCTCGCCGCGCGCGGCGAGCTCGTCTTGGTGGTGCTGGAAGTCGCGCATGTAGCCCACGGCGTAAACGCAGATGCCGCTGCCGACGATGCCGACGACGAGAACCATGATGGAGCTCAGCGCGTCGATGTAGACCGCGTTGCGCACCTCGATGCCGCTGGCCACGCCGAACTCGAGCACGCACACGAGCAGCGCCTGCAGGCAGGCGAGGGCGAAGACCCCCCTGCGCCGCGCGCTGAGGGCGCGCCACATGATGTAGGCCGACAGCGCCAGGTCGACGACCAGGCAGACCCAGTTCACCCAGTGGGGAGAAACGGGGTAGTAGGTGGAGCCGCCCACGAGGTGGTTGCTTGCGAGCACGATGCTCGCGACCCCTATGCACGCGGCGGCCACGTATACGACGATCTCGCGAACCCTCCTGTTGGGCGCTATCAGGCATAGCGCCGCGGCGACCAACGGGAAGGCGATGAGAAACCCTATGATGCCCACGATTCCTCCGCTCCTTGACGACACCTCGGCCTCGACCCACTCGGCCCGCAAGGCGCGTGGCGGGGCCCGGGGCCCCGGGTGCATCGACGGGGAAACCAGGCGTCCGTGCGGGCGTCGGATTTGCTTTTATTAGCATGATTTCAACCTTCTATGTGTGTGGGCGCTGTGGGGAAACCCAGGCGGGACGATTTGTCGGCGGGCGCACGTGCGGGGACGGCCCGGGACCCGGGCTACAATGGCCGTGCCGGGCGGGCGGAACCGCCCCTTGCCGCGCGGGCGCGCGGGGCGGACGGCGGGGCGGACGGGAGGCCGGCACATGGGAGGGCGGGGCGGCGAGCAGGCGGCGTGCGGAGGGCTGACGCTGGTGGGCACGCCGATCGGCAACCTGGGAGACCTGTCGCCGCGGGCGGTGGAGGCCCTGCGCGCGGCCGACACCGTGTGCGCCGAGGACACCCGCGTCTCGGGCCGGCTGCTCGCCGCCTTCGGCGTGGAGGCTCGCCTGGAGCGCTGCGACGAGAACGTCATGGCGCGGCGCACGCCGCAGCTCGTGGAGCGCATGCGGGGCGGCGAGCGCGTGGCGTTTGTGAGCGACGCGGGGATGCCCGCGGTGGCCGACCCCGGCGCGCGCCTCGTGGACGCGTGCCTGCAGGCCGGCGTACCGGTGGACGTGGTGCCCGGGCCCTCGGCGGTGACCTGCGCCGTCGCGGCGGCGGGCTTTGCCTGCGAGGCGTTCTACTTCGGCGGGTTCCTGCCTCGGCGCGACGCCGAGCGCGACCGGCTGCTCGCGGGCTTGGCGGCGCTGCCGGCGGTGCTCGCGTTCTACGAGTCGCCCCACCGCGCGGCCAGCTCGCTGGCGGCGGTGGCGCGGGCGTTTCCAGGGCGGCGCGCGGCGCTGTGCCGCGAGCTCACCAAGCTCCACCAGGAGGTGCTGCGCGCCCCCGCCCCCGAGCTGGCCGAGCAGGTGGCCGCCCGCCGCGACCTCAAGGGCGAGGTGGTGCTGCTCGTGGACTCACCCGGCGCCGAGGAGCGGGCCCGCGTGCGGCGCCTGCAGGTCGCAGGCCTCGACGCGGCCGGACCGCAGGGGGCCGCAGGGGCGTTCGACCTCGACGCCGCCATCCGCGCCGGCCTCGACGCCGGCCAGCGTGCGAGCGCCCTGGCCAAGGAGCTCGCCGTGCGCGCCGGGCTGCCGCGCGGCGAGGTTTACGACCGCGTCTGCGAGATCTCGAACGGCCGCGGGCCTTCGGACGAGGGATAGAGGCGGCGGTCCGGCGCCCGGACCCGCACGCCTCCTGCACACGTCGGCCTCGCGCGGCGGCCCTCCGCGCGCGCCGCAGCTTGTATGGTGCCGGGCGCCGCCCCGTCCGGCCCGCCTGCGCGAGATGCTACGATACGCCAGTGCGAACGCCGGATCGCCTCGCGCGGCCGGTCAGGACATGTCTCGGAAAGGGCTTCACCTATGGCTTGCGATTGCGGGTGCGCCGGCCGGCCGGCCGGCTCCAAGGGTTCCTACTACATCACGACCCCCATCTACTACGTCAACGCCGCCCCGCACCTGGGCACGGCGTACACCACCGTCGTGGCCGACGTGCAGGCGCGTTTTCGCCGCATGGACGGCTACGACACGTTCTTCCTCACCGGCCTCGACGAGCACGGCCAGAAGGTGGCCGACTCCGCCGCCGCCCACGACATGACCCCGCAGCGGTGGTGCGACTCCCTCGCCCCGGCCTTCACCGGGCTGTGGGACGAGCTCGAAATTTCTAACGACGACTTCATCCGCACCACCCAGCCCCGCCACGGGCGCGCCGTCCAGCACTTCTGGGAGGTCCTCAAGGAGAAGAACTATATATATAAGGGCAACTACGAGGGCTGGTACTGCGTGCCCGACGAGACCTATTTCACCGAGACCGACGTGCGCCACGCCAACGAGGACGCGGAGGGCAACTTCGACGCGACGAAGGCGCCCCTGTGCCCCGACTGCCGCCGCCCGCTCGAGCGTATCAGCGAAGAAAGCTGGTTCTTCAAGCTTTCCGAGTTTCAGCAGCCGCTGCTCGACTTCTACGCCGCCCACCCCGATTTCATCCAGCCCGAGATCCGCCGCAACGAGGTGGTCTCGTTCGTCGAGGGGGGGCTCAGGGACCTCTCGGTGACCCGCACGACGTTCGACTGGGGCATCCCGCTGCCCTTCGACCCCGACCACGTGACCTACGTGTGGTTCGACGCGCTCATCAACTATCTCACCGCCGTGGGCTACGGCGACCCCGAGGGCGACGACGAGCTGGCGCGCCGCTGGCCGGCCCAGCAGCACATCGTGGGCAAGGACATCATCCGATTCCACTGCGTCATCTGGCCGGCGATGCTCATGGCGGCCGGCCTCGAGCTGCCCGAGCACGTGCTTGCCCACGGGTTCCTGCTCGTTCGCAACGCCGAGACCGGCAAGGGCGAGAAGATGTCCAAGAGCCGCGGCAACGCCATCGCCCCGCGTCAGGTTATCGACCTGCTCGGCGTTGAGGGCTACCGCTACTACTTCATGACCGACGTTGCCCACGGCATGGACGGCGCCATCAGCTTCGAGCGCATGGCCCAGGTCTACAACGCCGATCTTGCCAACAGCTGGGGAAACCTGGTGAGCCGCACCCTCAACATGAGCGCCAAGTACTTCGACGGCCGCTCGCCGGCGCGCGCCGTCGGCTGGGAGGCGCGCGAGAGCCCTCTGTCTCAAGCCGCCGAGGGGCTGTACGGCCGTTACGCCGGCCACATGGCGGCGTTCGACTACCAGGACGCCGCCCGCGACGTCATGGACTTCGTGGCGGCCGCGAACCTCTACATCGAAAACAGCGCGCCGTGGTCTCTGGCCAAGGACCCCGCCAACGCCGAGGGGCTGGCGTTTGTCATCTGGGGCCTCGTCGAGGCCATCCGCATTGCGGCCACGCTGCTGAGCCCCTTCACCCCGAGCGCCTCGGCCGAGGTCATGCGCCGCATCGGCGTCGCGGCCGAGCCGGTGCGCGACCTTGAGGCCGCCTGCGCCTGGGGTCTCTACGAGGGCGGCTGCGCGGTGGAGAAGGGCGCGGCGCTGTTCCCGCGCCTGGCCGACGAGGACCTGCCGTGCTAGAGGGGGCGCACCCCGCTGCAGACGGGGCGCAGGAGCCGCCCGCGATGCCCGATCCGCCCACCCGCGACGCCTTCTTTGCGATGAAGAAGGGCGTGCCGGCGGCGTTGCCCGCGGCGGACGGCCCGGTTGCCGACAGCCACACCCACCTCACCTCGCTGCGCCACATCGACCCGGCGTTCGCTCTGGCGCGTGCCGCGGTGGCGGGGGTGCGCTTTCTGGTGACGGTGGCCGACCCCGCCGACGACGCGGCCGACCCCGCCGCGCTCATGGCCGACCTCGCCCGCTGGCAGGACGGCTGCGCGCGCATCCTCGACGCCTGGCGTGCCGCAGGCGTCCTCGACGCGCTCGGCGAGGCGCCTGCCCCGCCGCGGGTGCGCCTGCTTGTGGGGTGCCACCCGCACAACGCCCGCCTGTTCGACGACGCTGCCCGCGCGGCGATGCGCGCCCTGCTCGCCGAGCCGCTGTGCTGCGGCGTGGGCGAGATCGGCCTCGACTACCACTACGACCTTTCGCCGCGCGACGTGCAGCGGGCGGTCTTCTGCGAGCAGCTCGAGCTTGCCTGCGAGCTGAACGCCCCGCTGTCGCTGCACATCCGCGAGGCGCATGCCGACGCGGCCCTCATCATGCGGCAGACGGGCCTGCCGGCGGCGGGCGCCGTGCTCCACTGCTTCGACCTGGGGCCCGACGATGCGCGGCCTTTCCAGGAGATGGGCTGCGTGCTCGGTGTCGGCGGGGCGCTCACCTTCAAGCGCAACGACCCCACCCGCGCAGCCGTCGTCCAGGCGCCCGCAGGCGGCGTGGTCACCGAGACCGACGCCCCCTACATGGCGCCCGAACCCCTACGCGGCACCCGTTGCGAGCCCGCCCACGTGGCGCTGACCGCGCGTTTTGCGGCCGACCTGCGCGCCGAGGGGCTGGGCGAGGATCCCGCGCGGTTCTATGCCGACGCCTACGGGCGCGCGGTCGGGCTGTTCGACCGCCCCGCCCCGCTTTCCGCCGCGCGGTAGGCGACCGTGGGCGCGGGGGCGCGGGGGCGCGGGGTGCAGGGGTGTCCGCCCGAGGCCGCGTTGCGCGGCGCGGCAGGCGGTCCGGGCGGCGGCGTGCACGGGGACGCCCCGGCTGCCGCCCCCGAGGCCGCCGAGCCCGTCTCCCCCTGCGTGTGCGTCCTTGCGGGTTCGCCGCGCCGCGACGGGGCGTCGGCGGCGCTTGCGGCCTGCATCGCGCGGGGCGTCGGGCGCGCCGGCTGCCGGGCGGACCTCGTGCTGCTCGCCGACTTCGCGGTTGCCGGATGCACGGGCTGCGGCACCTGCGAGAGCACGGGCGCCTGCGTGCTCGACGCGGGCGAGCGACGTGCGGCCGCGGCGGGGGGCCGCCCGCCCTGCGCCGCCCTGCGCGCGCGCCTCGACGCCGCCGACGGGTTGGCCCTGGTGTCGCCCGTCTACTTTTCTGGCCCGCCGTCGCAGCTCAAGGCCTTCTTTGACCGCATGCAGCCGCTGTGGGCGCAACGCTACCTGCTGCGCACGCGGCCCGTTCTGCCGCCTGGGGAGCGCAGGCCGCTCGACCTGTTTGTCGTCGGCAGCGGCGGCGACCCCTTCGGCTACGACGCCCTCGTCTCGTGCGCCCGCTCGTCGCTTCGCATGGCCGACTTCGAGCTGCGTGCCTTGCACGACTGCGTGGGCTACCGCGCCCTGTCCCGGTCTGCAACGCCCAAGCCTGCGGATGCCGACGCCGCGACCGAGGGGCGGGCCACCGCGGCCGGCGAGGAGTTGGCGCGCTGGCTGCAAGGCCGCGCTTAGGGCAATCCGCAAACATGCCGAGCGTCGTTGCGCTTGGGGCCGGCCTCTGCTCCGCACGGACCGCCGAACGGCCGAAAAGCGTCGTGTCGCAACCGTTTCTGGGCTCTCAAACAAGCGACTAATATGGAAGCGTCCCGCGCCGGTTCTTTGCAGATACGCCGCCTTTCACTTTGGCTCCACATCTCATGACGACACTGCCTACGAGCACCTCGCCGCGGCGAGGGGGCTGTGGGGGAGCGGCTGCTCGCTGCTC
>CAZUFB010000014.1:19243-37528 GCA_964619775.1 uncultured Coriobacteriaceae bacterium | reverse complement strand
AACTTGACGAGGAACGACACCGCCCCGCCCGTGACGGCGCCCGCCAAGGGGATGGTTTTGTAGACGTGCATGTGGTGTGTCTGCAAAATCGCAGCTCACAGGGTGCGGGTGATATGCGGGTGAGACGGGTTCACCTCGTTGCCTTGGCGATTTCAGCCCGCTGGGTCGGCCTCGGCGCGGCGGCCCCGGTGCCAAGATGCGATCTACCGGGCGCGGCGCCTCCCGCGGCGCGCCCGGCACAAGGCACCGCCGCGCCCAAGGTGCGCGGCATTACCAAGGAGAAAGGGTTGCAACCATGGCAGAACTGACGCGTCGCAGCTTCGTGGCCCTGGGCGGGGCGGCCGTGGCCGCCGGAGCCGTCGCCTCCACCGCGCTTGCCGACGAAGCCGCGACCGAAGAGGCCGGCGAGACCGAGGAGGTCCCCGCCGCGGGCGACGTCCTCGAGGCCGACATCGTGATTGCCGGCGCGGGTGCGGCCGGCATGTGGGCCGCCATCGAGGCGTGCCGTGCGGGCAAGAGCGTCATCGTCGTCGAGAAGGGCGCCTCGGTCGCCATGTCCAACGGCGCAATCGCCGGCGGCCCGTTCGTCGTCGAGTCGACCGCCCAGAAGGAGGCCGGCATCGACATCACCGTCGACTACGCCTTCCAGCACATGATGGACTGGGCGCACTGGTCGATCAGCGCACCGGTCGTCAAGAAGTGCCTCGAGCTGTCGGGCGAGACCGTGGACATGTTCACGAGCGAGTTCGGCATCCCCACCTACATGCGTCCCGACAACTACGGTGCGGGCTTCGAGTCGGTCCGCATCGGCTTCGGCACCCCTGAGGAGGGCATCCGCGGCGAGGACCGCTGGTTCCCGCTGATGGAGTGGTGCGAGGAGCGCGGCGCCCAGTTCATCACCGACTGCGCCATGGAGTCGCTCGTCGTGGAAGACGGCGCCGTCATGGGCATGAACTGCGTCATGGGCGACGGCACCGCCCTCGAGGTGCGCGGCAAGAAGACCCTCGTGGCCACCGGCGGCTTCCTAGGCAACGAGGAGATGATGATCGAACGCTACGGCACCAAGGTCAACGCCCTGGGCAACACCCTGTCCGACGGCACGGGCATCAACGCCGTCGTGGCCGCCGGCGGCATGTACGGCACCCAGTGGGGCCTGTGCGGCAACGAGTTCACCGGTTCCTCCGACAAGGTCATGCCGGTCTACGACCGCTCCAACCCCGCCTTCTGCTGCGGAATCTACGGCGGTCTGATGGTGAACCACTTCGGCCGTCGCTTTGCCAACGAGGCCGAGTTCGCCAACTTCCCGCTCGCCCTGGGCGGAGCTATCTCCCTGGTGGGCGGCACCTACTACTGCATCGTCGACCAGGCCTACGTCGACGCGCTCGAGGGTTCGGACGCCTACACCGTCAACGGCAGCGACGAGGAAGGCTGGCCCACCGGCAAGATGACCCTTGAGGGCACGCCGCTCGAGGGCGTCCAGGAGGGCTTCGACACGGCCGTCGAACAGGGTTGGTGCTACAAGGCCGACACCATTGAGGAACTGGCCGAGGCCATCGCCTGCCCGGCGCTCGTCGAGACTGTGGAGACCTACAACGCCGACTGCGCCGCCGGCGAGGACACCTACATGGGCAAGCCCGCCTCGTTCATGAACGCTGTGGAAACCGGCCCGTTCTATGCGCTCGAGTTCCAGCCGTCGGGGTGGACCTCGATGGGCGGCGTCAAGACCAACGACCGCCTGCAGTCGATCGACCGCACCGGTGCGGCGGTGCCCAACCTCTTTGTCGCCGGCGCCGACAACGGCTCCACGATCAGCACGCCCTACTGCGACTACGAGGGCACCTCGCTCATGACCGCCTACAACTCCGGCCGCCTTGCCGGCATGTGGATGTGCGAGGACATCGACGCCGAGGCGTAAGGTGCGCGGACGTTCGGAACCGACCGGGCGATAGCAGCGCAAGGCGCCGTGCGGGTCTGACCGCGCGGCGCCTTGCCGTTTCTTCGGGGGAGTCCAGACGACCTGTTGGGCAACTCGTGCGAGGACGCCCTCACGATGTCCGAGGTGTGATCTGCGACGATAAAGGGACCGGTGGGTTCTCGGATGTCCTGCGGCGGGCGGGCGACTTCGACCGGGTCGCGCGCCCGCCTGTTTCGGGTTTTTTACAGCCCCATGAGCCCCTCGAGGCCCACCGTGAAACCTTCGGCCTGGTCGGCCACGCTGCGCACCGCCAGCAGCACGCCCGGCATGTACGCTTCGCGCTGCGTGGAGTCGTGGCGGATGGTGAGTGTCTGCCCCGCCGCCGACATGACGACCTCCTGCGACGCCATGTAGCCGTCGCCGCGGATGGAGTGGATGCGCACGCCGTCGACCTCGCAGCCGCGCGCACCCTCGCAGCCGGCAATCTCGGTCTCGGACCCGGGGCCGGCGTTCACGGCACCGTCGCGCGCCGCGGCGACCATGCGGGCGGTCTGCACCGCGGTGCCCGAGGGAGCGTCCTTCTTGCCGTTGTGGTGCATCTCGACGATCTCGACGTCGGGGAAGAATTTGCCCGCCAGCTTGGCGAACTGCATCATGAGCACGGCGCCTGTGGTGAAGTTGGGGGCAAAGAACAGCTTGGCGCCGTCCCGCGCGCACTCCTCCCACGCCGCGCGCATGTCGTCGACCGGGACGCCGGTGGTGCCGGTGACCACGTGCACGCCGTGCGACAGCGCGCAGCGAACGTTTTCGAGCGCCGCGTCGGGCTGCGAGAAGTCGACCATGACGTCGGGGCGGCAGGCGCCGATGGCAGCCCCCAGGTCGCCCGCGCAGCCGAACTCGCCGTCGGCGCAGACCACGGTCTGGCCGGCGTGCCGCGGCGCGTAGCAGCCGACGACCTGCATGTCGCCGGCTGCGGCGACGGCGTTGACGACGCAGGTACCCATGCGGCCCTTCGCGCCCGATACGAGCACTCTGATCATGCGGATCTCCCTTCGTTGTGCGCCCCGCGCTCCTGCCGAAGGCGGTACCATGTGCTGCACGTGCGGCGGCGCGGCGTTTCCGGTGCGGGCACCGCGCCCGCCGGATGCGGCTGCAGATGTCGGGCACCAGGGTAGCACCGGCCGACGGGACCCTCCGCCGCCGGGCAAGAAGCACATAAAGGAAGGGGCGGCCATGCGGGCTGCGGCGGGACGACACGGCACTTCCGGCAGCCGGCAGGGCGCCCTTCTGGGGCTCGTCGCACGCTACGCGCTGCTGGCGTTCGGCGGGAGCTGGGCATGCTGGTTCGCAGCGACGGCCTTGCTCGTTGCGGACGCCGCGGGCGGTCTCCACACGCTTGCGGGCGTGCTCCAGGTCATGGGGACGCTCATGCCGCCGCTCGTGGCCTACGCGCTGTTCGGGCGCGTCAAGGCGTGCGGGCTAGCGGGGTCGGCAACGGAAACAGCCAACGCGGACGACGGAGACGGTCGCCCCGACCGGCACGCCGGCTTTTGGCGTTTCGCGTTCGGCGGCGTGCCGCCGTTGCGCGGCTGGATTGCGTTCGCCCTGCTCGCGGTGTGGCGCTGGGCGATGTTTCGGGCGGCGTTCGGATTCCCTGAAACGCCGGCTGATGCCCTCGCGAACTTTTTTGCGACGCTGCCGGCCCTGCTGCTCGGCGGCGGGCTCGAGGAGATCGGCTGGCGCGGGGTGCTGCAGCCCGCGCTCACGGCGTTCTTCGGCGACCTGCTGGGCGGCCGGAGGGTGCGGGGGGTCGTCGGAGAGGCCTCGGCCACGGGGGCAGGGCGTGGGCAGGTCGCAGGGGCGCTGCTCGCGCCGCTTGCCACGGGCGTCGTGTGGGCCGTGTGGCACCTGCCGCTCTTCACCATGCCGGGGTCGTTCCAGAACGGGATGGACTTCCTCCCCTTCATGGGCGTCGCCGTGGCTCTCAGCTACTCGTTCGGCGCCGTGCGGGCGCTGGGCGGGACGCTCGTCTTCCCCATCCTGTGCCATGCTTGGTACAACGCCATGCTCGTGGCCGTGCCGCAGCCGTGCGCGCTCGGGTTCGCGCTGTTCGCCGTCGAGGCGCTCGCCGGTGCCGCCGTGCTCATCTGGCACGCGCGGCGGAAGGGCGCGCCGGCGGAACGGACATGCGGATAGGCGGTGCGCCGGACGGGATGGGAGGGATGGCCCTGCAGTGGCGCGGACGGGGCCGTCGGGCGGCGTGTTGTGGGGTATCTGTGGTGTCCGCCGGCACCCATGACGGCTGCGGGCGGGTCGTCATGCCAGTTCAAGCGGAGCGAATCCGGATGCTTGTCGCTGTCTTCCGCCGCGCGCTTCGGACGCACCGGCGGGCACGGCCTCCGGCTCGGGTGAGTAAAATAACCGGGATGTCGATTGGAAAGGCGGCTTTCGCACATGGATCCGATCCCCGCAACGCATCCGATGAACCGCAGGCTCTTCCTTAAGGGGGCGGCGCTTTCGCTGGTGGGCCTCACCGTCTTCGGCATCGACACGCCGATGCGCGCGATGGCGACCGAGGAGACCCTGAACGCCCTTGCAGACGCCCAGGCAGAGTACGAAACCGCGATGGCAGACCTGCAAAGCGTCACCGAGCAGCTTGAGGAGGCGCAGTACAACCTGTCGGAGTGCCAGGCAAACCTCGACGCCACCAACGCGCAGATCGCCGAGACCGAGGCTTCCATCACTCAGAAGCAGCAGGAGCTTTCGGATGCGCAGGACGTTCTAGCCGACCGCATCCGCGCCAACTACACCTCGGGTGGGATCAACCTGCTCGACATGGTGTTCTCGGCCACGACGTTCGAGGATTTCGTGAGCCGCCTCTACTACGCCGGCAAGATCTCGGACTCCGACGCCCAGGCCATCCAGGAGGTCAAGGATCTCAAGGCCGAGCTCGAGGCCGAGGAAGCCGCCCTGCAGGAACAGCGCGCCGAGCAGGAACAGCTCGTGGCCAACCAGCAGGCCCTCGCCGACGAGCTGGCGAGCACCCAGGAATACTACCAGTCCTACATCGCAAGCCTGTCGGCCGAGGTTACCGCGCTCATGGAGCAGGCGCAGGCCGAAGAGGAAGCCGCTCGCCAAGCCGCCTACGAGGCCTACCTCGCCCAGCAGGCCGCCGAGGAGGAAGCCGCCCAAGCCGCCTCGTCCGACGGTGTTTCCTCCGACGGCGAGTCGTCGAGCAGCGCTTCCTCCGACGGCGAGTCGTCGTCGGGTGGCAGCACCTCTTCGGACAGCGGCTATACCGGCGGCAACCATGTGTCGTCCGTCGTTGGAATCGCATGGAACTACGTGGGCGTCACGCCGTACAAGTGGGGCGGCACGGACCCGTCGGGCTTCGACTGCTCCGGCCTCACCCAGTACTGCTACGCCCAGGCCGGCTACAGCATCGGGCGCGACACCTACGCCCAGGCCGCCAACATCTCGGCCAAGGGGCAGATGACCTACAGCATGAGCGACCTGCAGGCCGGCGACCTCGTGTTCCCGCACGCAAGCCACGTGGGCATCTACTGCGGCGGCGGTATGATGATCCACTCCCCCTATGAGGGACGCACGGTGTCGTACGAATCGGTGTATGCATTCAGCTTCGGCGGCTGCCCGGTGTAGCAGGTCGTCCTAACGGCCTCCCGCGCGCAGGTGCTCGGAAGCGAGGCACCCCTCGTCGTAGTGAAAGGCCAGAAACGCGCCGCCGTCCAGCGCGCCACGCACTCCCCTACCCCGCCGTCACGGTTGCTACCACGGCGCGGTGGTCGCTGCCCGAGACGTCGACGTAGACGAAACTGCTGGCGACAAGCCCGTCGGCGAGCAGGATGTGGTCGAGGGTCACGAACGCAGGCACCGCGACGCCGGCCGGCCAGGTAAAGGCGAGCCCCTCCCCCGCTTGCAACGCCCCGTCGGTAAAGCCCGCGTCGAGCACCGCGCGGAACGACGCATGGTAGAGCGAGGCGTTGAAGTCGCCCATGAGGACATAGGGCACGGCGCCGTCCCACCCGTCGTCGCGCGTTCCGACCTCGCTAAGCAGCGCCAGGCTCAGGTGCCATAGCCCCTCGTAGCCAAACGTCGGCGAGCAGGTGTGGACCGACACGAACCGTATGCGCGAACCGTCGGGCAGCACCGCCGTGGCCGCCGGCATGACGGATCCGCTGTAGCCTACGGCGTCGGTCACGGCGTCTTCGAGCGGCAGGCTGCTCCAGATCTGGTTTCCCACAGCTCCGCCGGCGCGGTTGGGCAGATAGGCGGCAAGCCCTGCCGCTTCGAGCTCCCCGGTGAAGGAGGCGGTGGCCTCCTGGATGCACAGGACGGAGACGCCTTCGTCGCGCACGGTCGCAACTATCTCCTGCGCGTCGGCCAGGCCGTGGTAGGCGTTGAGGGTCATGACGCGCACGCCGCCCGCCGAAGCGGACGCGGTGTCGCCGCCTGCCGACGAAAGCCCCTGCACGGCGACGGGCATTCCAAACGCGGCAAGGACGGCGATCTGCACGGCGACGCAGGCGGCGCCGATTGCGGCCGTCACGCGACGATGCGACCGAAGACCGAGGAGCATGGCGGCAAAAGCCGGTACCGTATACCAGGGGCCGGCGGCTGCAAGCTGCGGGACGGGGAACGTTCCGTCGATTTCTGCGGGGACGCACCACGAGACGAGGACGCCGAGCACGGCGACGCAGGCACAGACCCGTGCGAGCCATGTCGAAACGGGCCTTGCCGAACGCGTCGCGACAAACGCGGGGTTGCAGGAGGGTTCGCCGTTCGTCGGAAACGACGGTTTTCCGCGATGCGCTGCCATGACCCTCTCTCCTCCACGCCTGCCGGGTGGCGGCCACGGCGACCGGTGCCTGAAACGATGCGCCGAAAACGTCGACGCGACGGGGATACACGGTACCAGCACGGCGGCCCGGTGTCTGCGCTTGCGGACCGGATTGGCCGAGATGCCGGAAAATCGCAAGGAAACGCAAAGGGTTGCGTCAGGGCCGCACGGAAGGGATCGGCGAACGCCCGTTGTGCAGGAAGGCCGCCCCCGGCCGATGGGCGTCTGCCGGAAAAGCCGCCAAGTCCCTGCGAACTGCGGGAACCTGACGGCTTTTTCGCGTTGCAACGTACGTGGGTGTGTGACGCGAGTCCGCACCCACATCAGCCAGGAAAGACCGCCTTACTGGCCCCCGTGGTGGCGGCGCGGACGGCGTTCGGCCGTGCCGCCGTTGGCACCTCCGCTAGCGCCGCGGTCGCCGGGACGGCGGGTCGGACGGCGCTCGCCGCCCTCGTGGCCGTGCCCGCCGTTGGAGGAGCCGGCCGGCGCCTCGGGCTTGTCGATGCGGTCGAGCGAGACCTTGCCCTTCTCGTCGACCTCGATGACCTTGACGTGCACCTCGTCGCCCACGTTGAGCACGTCTTCGACCTTGTCGACACGGCCCTGCGCGACGCGCGAGATGTGGAGCAGGCCGTCCTTGCCGGGCAGCAGCTCCACGAAGGCGCCGAAGGGCTGGATGCCCACGACGCGGCCAAAGTACTCTTCGCCCATCTCGGGTACCTTCACGATGGCCTCGATGCGGGCGCGGGCCTCGTCGGCGCCGGAGTCGCAGGCCCCGATGAAGACGGTGCCGTCCTCCTGGATGTCGATCGTGGCGCCGGTGTCCTCCTGGATACCGCGGATGGTCTTGCCGCCGCTGCCGATGACGTCGCGAATCTTGTCGACGGGAATCTTGATGGTGATGATGTGCGGGGCGTTCTCGCGGACCTCGGCGCGCGGGGCCTCGATCTGTTCGAGCATCTTGTCGAGGATGAAGGCGCGGCCTTCCTTGGCCTGCTGCAGGGCCTGGCGCAGGATGTCCATCGTGAGGCCGGTGGCCTTGTTGTCCATCTGCATGGCGGTGATGCCCTCGGAGGTGCCGGTCACCTTGAAGTCCATGTCGCCGAGGAAGTCCTCGAGACCCTGGATGTCGGAGAGCACGACGGTCTTGCCGTCTTCCTGGATGAGGCCCATCGCGATGCCGGACACGGGGCGCTTGATGGGCACGCCGCCGTCCATGAGGGCAAGGCAGCTGCCGCAGGTCGACGCCATCGAAGACGAGCCGTTGGACTCCATGACCTCGGAGACCACGCGGATGGTGTAGGGGAACTCCTCCTCGGAGGGGATCACCGGCAGAAGGGCGCGCTCGGCCAGTGCGCCGTGGCCGATCTCGCGGCGCTTGGGCGAGCCGATGCGGCCGGTCTCGCCGGTGCAGTAGGGCGGGAAGTTGTACTGGTGGATGTAGCGCTTGCCGTCGATGGGCTCGATGGTGTCGAGGCGCTGCCACTCGTTGAGCATGCCTAAGGTGAGTACCGAGAGCACCTGGGTCTGGCCGCGCTGGAACAGGCCCGAGCCGTGGACGAGGGGCAGGTCGCCGGGCTTCACCAGGATCGGGCGAATCTCGGGGGCGGTGCGTCCGTCGACGCGCTCGCCGGTCTCGACGACCATCATGCGCATTGCGTGCTTCTCGAGGCTCTTGAGCTCCACAGGCAGGGCGCGGTCGAACTCGGCCTGCTCCTCCTCGGTGAACTCGGCCGCGATGGAGGCCTTGAGGTCGGCGACCTTGGCCATGCGGCTCTGCTTGTCGGCGTCCTTGAGGGCGGCGCTCATCTCGTCGTAATGCGCGAACACCTTGTCGTGGACGTAGGCGTTGGGCTCGTCGAGCGGGTAGTCCTTCTGCACGATGGGTCCGTTGACCTCGGCGATCTTGGCGAAGAACTTCTCCTGCTCGGCGCAGAACGCACCGATGGCCTCCTGGCCGAACTCGATGGCGGCGAGCATGTCCTCCTCGGTGATCTCGTGGGCGCCGGCCTCGAGCATGCTCACGAAGTCGCGGGTGCCGCCCAGCTCGAGGTCAAGGTCGGAGTTGTCCTGCTCCTCGTAGGTGGGGTTGACGATGAATTCGCCGGTGTCGATGTCGCGGCCGATGCGCACGCACGCGAGCGGGCCCTCGAACGGCACACCGCCCACGGTGAGCGCCGCGCTGGCACCCATGGTGCAGATGACGTCGAAGGGGTTCTCCTGGTCGCACACCAGCGAGGTCGCCACGATCTGGACCTCGTTGCGGAAACCGTCGGGGAAGCTCGGGCGGATGGGACGGTCGATCATGCGGGCCGTGAGGGTTGCTTTGTCGGTGGGGCGCGTCTCGCGCTTGAGGTACCCGCCGGGCAGGCGGCCCACCGAGTACATCTTCTCGACGAAGTCTACCGTCAGCGGGAAGAAGTCGTAGTTCTTGCGTTCCTTGGAGACCACGGCCGTCATGAGGACCGTGGTGTCGCCCTGCTTGACGAGGACGGCGCCGGTGGCCTGCTTGGCCAACTCGCCGGTCTCGAGGACGTAGTGCTTGCCGTAGAGGTCGAACTCGTGCGTAACCTTGCTCATGCTTCTCTCTTTCATCTCCGTCTGCCCCATTGCGGACGGGCCGTCTTTTTGCGAGACCGGAAGGCCCGGTACACGCAAAGGCGCCCGACGGCACCCGCGGGTGCGTGTCGGGCGCCCAAACGCAAAGGAGCGGTTGCCCGCCCCCCTGCTTGGAACCTCTACTGGATGTTGTCGCGCAGACCGAGGCTCTTGATAAGCTCGCGGTACTCGTTGATGTCGTGGTTGCGGATGTAAACGAGCAGACGGCGACGCTGGCCGACCAGCATCAGCAATCCACGACGGCTGTGAAAGTCCTTGGGATGGCGCTTCATGTGCTCGGTGAGGTCGCGGATGCGGGCGGTCAGCAGGGCGACCTGCACGCGGGGCGCGCCGGAGTCCTGGGGGTTGGCGCCGTACTCGGCGATGATGGCGGCCTTCTGCTCTTTGGTGATCATGTGCGGGTTCCTTTCCATCTTGTCGAACTGAGACGCCCCGGTCCGAGAAGCGATCCGATGGAGGTCGCATCCAAGACGGGGTCAAGCAGAGAAATGATAGCACGGCGCCCTGTGTGTCGAGCGGTGCGGGGACATGCGTTCACGAGGTCGCTACAGGCGTTCTAGGCAGGCGGGTCTGCTGGAACGCGAGTCCCGGCCGCCTTGCCCTGTGTCGAGCGGTGGGCGGGCAGGGCTACCCCTGCGTCTGTCGCGCGACGAGCCGTGCGCCGTCGACGTCGACGAGCTCGGCGCGCACCAGGGCAGGTCGGGCGAGGGAGTGGCTTGCAGCGGGCAGCACGACGTCGTGGTAGCTCGCGGTGGTGCCGCGCGCGCATCCGTCGGGGTCGATATACTCGACGAGGACCGGCTCGACGGTTCCCACGCGCGACGCGGCGTCGGCGGCGCGCAGCTCGTCGGCCAGGGCGCGCAGGCGTTCCGAGCGGGTGCGGGAGACCTCGGGGGCAACCTGGTCGGGATAGGACGCGGCCACGGTGCCGGGGCGTGCCGAGTAGCGGAAGACGTGCATCTTGCTGAAGCGCATCGCACGGCAGAACGCGAGCGTCTCCTCGAACTCGGCGTCGGTCTCGCCGGGGAAGCCGACGATGACGTCGGTCGTCAGCGACAGGGCGGGCAGCGCGCGCCGCGCGCGCGCGGCGACGAGGGCGAACTCGCGCGCCGTGTAGCCGCGGCCCATACGGCCCAGCGTGGCGGTGCAGCCCGACTGCAGCGGCAGGTGCAGGTGGGCGGCCACCGCGTTAGCGTGGCGCGCCATGGCGTCGAGCACCGACGCGGTGAGGTCGGGCGGCTCGATGCTCGAAAGGCGCACCATGCGCGCCCCCAAGGCGCACACGCGGTCGATGAGACCGCCGAGGTCGACGCTGCGGCCGCGATCGTCGGGCGCACAGAAGCGCCCCAGGTTGATACCGGAGAGGACCACCTCGTCGGCCCCTTCGGCGAGCACCTGCGATACCTGGCGCTCGATGTCGTCGAGGGGCATGGAGCGCACCGGCCCGCGCGCCTTCCACACGATACAGTAGGTGCAGCGGTTGTCGCAGCCGTCCTGGACCTTCACGCCGCGGCGCGAGCGGAAGGCGCCGTGGTGCGGGGCCGGCAGCGCCTCGTCCGGGCGTCGGGAAGCCGCGGGATGCTCGGCGGGACCGGGCTCGGAGGCTGCGCCGCCGGCCGTGCGGGCGCGCCAAGCCGCAAGCGCCTCGGCCGCAAGCGTCCGCTTGTCGGGGAGCACGCGCACGTTGTCTCCCAACGCCTCGAGCTCGGAGGGAAACAGCCTGGCGACACACCCGGTCACCGCAACGAGGGGGCTCTGGGGCAGCGACGCCGCGCGGCGGACGGCCTTGCGGGTCTTCGCCTCGGCCTCCCCCGTCACGGCGCACGTGTTGACGGCCACGACGTCGGCCTCGACCTGGGGGACGAGGCGCGCGCCGGCTGCGACGAACGCCTCCTCCATCCAGTCGCTCTCGACCCGGTTGACCTTGCAGCCGAGGTTTACCACGCAGACGCGCGGAGCGCCGGCCTGCCCTGCCATAGGGACGTCCATGCTACGACAACGCGTCTTTGATGCGCTGCCAGGGCGTCCGCCGGGCGGCGTTCACTTCCTCGTCCATCGAGGCGGCGAGCTCCTCGAACAGCTCGCGCTGCCGGTCGGTGAGGCGTTTGGGCACCACGACGTCCACGTGCGCGACAAGGTCGCCGCGCCCGTCGCGGCGCATGCGGGGCATGCCCTTGCCGCTCACGCGCACGGTATCGTCGAACTGACAGCCGGTGGGCACCTCCACCTGCACAGCCTCGTCGGGCATGATGCCCTCGATCTCGACGGTGGCCCCCAGGGCGGCCTGGGCCACGCTCACCTCCACGCGGGCGTGCAGGTCGTCGCCGGCGCGCTGGAAGTGCTCGTCGGGCTGCACGGACACCGTGACGATGAGGTCGCCCGAGCGCGAATTGCGCACGCCCGCCTCGCCGTAGCCGGGGACGCGCAGCTGCTGCCCGTCCTGAAAGCCGGCCGGCACCTTGACGCTGACGCGCTCGCGGTCGGGCGTGCGGCCCTGGCCGTCGCACTCGGGGCAGGGATGGTCGATCGCGGTGCCGCTGCCGTTGCAGTCGGGACATACGGTGCGGGTCTGCATGCTGCCCAAGAACGTGCGCTGCACGGTGACCACCTGGCCGGTGCCGTGGCACGTGGGGCAGCTTACGACCTGGCCTCCGTCGGCGCAGCCCGAGCCGCCGCACGACTTGCACGGCGTCAGGCGGTTGTAGGCGATCTCCTTGGAGCAGCCCGTCGCGGCCTCCTGCAAGGTGACGGAGATGCCGGCGCGCATGTCGCGGCCGTCCATGCGCACGGCGCGCCCGCCGCCGCCCGACGACCCGCCGAAGAACGAGCTGAACAGGTCGCTCATGTCGAAGCCGCCAAAGATGTCGCCCAGGTCGGGACCTCCCTGGCCGTAGCCCTCGACCGAGCCGTAGCGGTCGTAGTACGCGCGCTTCTCGCTGTCGGAGAGCACGGCGTACGCCTCGTTGACCTCTTTGAAGCGCTCCTCGGCGTCGGAGGCCTTGTTCACGTCGGGGTGCATCGTGCGGGCCTTGGTGTGGAACGCCTTGCGGATGTCGGCGTCCGAGGCGTTGCGGTCTACTCCCAGGATCGCGTAGTAATCCTTGCTAGCTGCCATGTCCTTCCAACTCCCACTTGCCATGCGAACGGCCCATCGGTCGCATGCGTTCCGGTGGGCCGAACGGTTGTCGTCGAATCACTGAAGGATAGTCCCCTAGAAGAGTCCCACGCAAGTCATTACCGGGCTAAAAAGTATGAAGACGAACAGACCCACCACAAGACCATAGCAGAAGCGCCTCAGCGCACGCTGCCCGAAACTGCCTCCCTTTTTCTTGAACATCGAAGGGGACAGGAAGAGGAAGACGAAGAACAGCGGCAACGCGAGAAACGCCAGGATACGAAGCACGGTACCTGCGAAAACCATGCACAGGGCAATCGCTGCCACGACGCCGAGCGCCGTGAAGCCCATCTCCTGGTTCTGGGTGAGGTGTTCGGAAGGCACCTCGAAGTCGACCTGCAGATCGCCCGACGCCCCGCCGCAGCGCCCCGCGTCGCCCATGCCCGGGACGCGCACGCTCCCGCCGTCGTGCGAGCCGGCCGGCACCTCGACGCGCGCCGTGGTGCGCACCTGGCGGGTGCCCGTGCCGCGGCACGCGGGGCAGGGGTCGCGCAGGACCTTGCCCGACCCGCTGCACGCGGGGCAGCGCATGGCGGCGGTGAACAGGCCGCCCATGACGGCTTCGACCTGGCCCGTCCCGTGGCACGCGGGGCACGGCACGGGGCCGGCGGCAGACGCGCTCCCCTTGCCGCGGCAGGCCGTGCAGGCTTCGAGATGCTGGTAGGAGATGCCCTTGGTGCACCCCTTCTTGGCCTCTACGGCCGAGAGCTGCACGGTCACGCGGCGCGTCGCCCCGGATTCGACCATGTAGGGGACCGCGCCGGCGTGGGGGCGGGAGCCCCTCCCGCCTTGCGACGTGCCTCCAAAAGGTCCGAACGGCCCCCAGGCACCCCACCCGAAGGGGTCCTGCGGCGATCCGTAGGGCGTGCCGCCGGCGCCTCCCCCGGCGGAGCGGAACGGGTTTTCGGTGGTGAAGCCGCCTGTGCGCACGGCGTCGTAGCGGGCGCGCTTGTCGGGGTCGGACAGCGTTTCGTAGGCCTCGGTGACCTCCTTGAAGCGCTCCTCGGCGTCGGACGCCTTGCTGACGTCGGGGTGCATCGTGCGGGCCTTGGTGCGAAACGCCTTCTTGATGTCGTCGGCCGAAGCGTCTTTGGCGACGCCTAAAACCTCGTAGTAGTCCTTGGGGCGGGTCTCGGTAGCCACGGTGCGGATAGCCTTACGGTCGGCGGCGGCGCGGGCCTGCAGCCCGCCTTGGTTGCCCCCATTCTACCCGTGACGCGTCCCGTGCATAGGAAAAGCGGATATCGCGGACGCGCTTGCCGCCGTGGCGCGGGGGGCGAACGCGAGGCGCAAAGGTCCGGCTAGCCCCCCGCAAGATCCCAGAGCAAACCGTAGAGCTCGTTGCCGAGCAGCCAGCCCCGTTCGGTGGGGACGAGGCGGCCGTCGGGTTCATGACGCGCCAGGCCGCGCGCCTCGATGCCGGCCAGGGCGGCGTCGAGCTCGGCACGCGGGACGACTCCCGACGAGGCGGCGCGGGCGAGCGCGTCGGGGGCGACGCCGCGCGACATGCGCATGCCGAGCATGAGGTCTTCGACCGCCGCCTCGCGCCGCGAGAGAATCTCGACCCCCATGCGCAACGGGGCTCCTTCCCGCACCGCGGCGACCAGGCCGTGCGCATCGTCGAGCATACGCAGGCGCACGCGCGCGGCACGCCCCTCCCCTACCTCGACAATCCGCGCCGCGAGCTCCTCGCCGGTCGTCGACCAGCCGGAGGCGGGGTCTGAGGAGTCGTTGGGGCCGAGGAAGCCGGGCCCCTCCTCGGGCGTGCACGAAAAGGGCAGCGACTGCGCGAGGAGGGCGAACCCCTCCGGGTCGAGCATGCCGGCAGCCGAAGAGCCCAGCCCCAGGTAGGGCACGCCGGTCCAATAGGCGATGTTGTGCGCGCACTCCTTGCCGGGGAGCGCGTAGCTTGCGACTTCGTAGCGCGCCAGGCCGGCGGCGGACAGTGTGCGTGCGGCGGCGAGCATGAGGTCGGCGGCAGCGTCGTCGTCGGCCACGCGCTCGTCCCCGCGCGACACGGCCTCCTCGAGCGGGGTCCCCTCCTCGAGGGCGAGCGGGTAGCAGCTCACATGCCCCGCGCCGAGGTCGAGCACATCCCGCAGCGACGCCTCCCAGCTTTCCGGGGTCTGCAGCGGGATGCCGCACATGAGGTCGCACGAAAGGTCGAGCCCCGCGCCGACGGCCGCCGCGGCCGCCCGCCGTGCGTCGCAGGCGCCGTGGGCACGGCCCAGGCGCGCAAGCTCGGCGTCGTCGAGGCTCTGCACCCCGAGGCTCACGCGCGTGACGCCCGCGCCGGCAAGCCTTCGGGCAAGGCCGCCCGTCAGCGATTCGGGATTGGCCTCGGTGGAGAACTCCCGCAGCCCGGGGCAGGCGGCGCGCACGCAGGAGGCGAGGCCGGGCAGCGCCTCTCCCGCCATCGTGGGCGTGCCGCCTCCGAGGTATGCCGTGCGGACGTCCGCGAGCAGCCCGTGCGCGCCGAGGCGCTCAACCAGCGCGCGCAGCGCGTCGACGTAGGCGGCGACGAACGGGTCTCCGTGCGCGACGGCGCCGGTGGCGAAGTCGCAGTAGCGGCAGCGTCTCGCACAGAACGGAATATGCAGGTAGAGGGCCTGGGGGTTCATGGGGACCGGGCGCCTTTCCGACGCGGGCGGTGCGGGGCCGTGCGGGAATGATACCACGCGCGGTTTGCACGGGGCGCGCCTCCCAACCTGCATGCGGGCCGGAGGTGCGGCGCACCTTCTCTCGACCGTGCCGGCGACCGGCCGAAAGGGCCCTACACATCGACGCCGTGGTCGCGGCAGGCCTGCTCGATGTCGTCGACAAGCGTGAGGAAGTCGCCCTCCTCGCGGCAGGCCATCGCACGGTCGCGCCAGGAGGCGGCGCTCGGCAGGCCCTTGATGTACCAGCAGGTTACCGGACGCAGACGGGCCATGTGGCGCCCGCGGGCCGCGAAGCGGCGCACGTGCTCGCGCAGGGTGGCGAGGCGCTCGCCCACCGTGGGCGCGTCGGGCAGCTCGCCGGTCCTCCACAGGGCCTCCGCACGCCCGAAGATCCATGGGTTCCCGTAGCTGCCGCGGGCCACGAACACGCCGGCGCACCCGGTTTCGGCGAGCATGCGCACGGCGTCCTCGGGCGTGTAGACGTCGCCCGACCCCACCACGGGCACGTCCACGGAGGAGACGACGCGCGCGATGACGCCCCAGTCGGCGTTTCCGGTGTAGAACTGCCTGGCGGCGCGGCCGTGCACCGCGACGCCGCTTGCGCCGGCCTCCTCGAGACGGCGGGCGAACACGGGGGCAAGCTCCTCGCCCTGGTAGACGCCCGCCCGGATCTTGCAGGTCACGGGCACCGCCCCCGCCACGCCGCGCAGCGCGCCGACGAGGCAGTCGCAGGCGCGGTCGGGATCGAGCATGAGCGCGCTGCCCTCGCCTTTCTTGAAGACTTTGGGAACCGGGCACGCCATGTTGATGTCTATGAGGGCCAGGCGCCCGCCCAGGCGGTCGAGCACCGCGGCGGCCCCCGAGGCGAACTGCTCGGGGCGGCTGCCGAAGAGCTGCACGGCTATCTGCGGCTCGCCGGGGGCGGGATCGCACAGCTCCCAGGTCTTGGCCGAGGCGTGGGCCAGCCCGGCGACGCTCACCATCTCGGAGTAGCACAGGGGCGCGCCGTGTTCCACGGCGATCTCGCGGTAGGTGGCGTCGGTGACGCCGGCCATCGGGGCGAGCATGAAGGGGTGGGCGGCCAGGCGCGCGGCGAACGACGCGCGGCCGGCCGCCACGTCGTCCTCGCGCACGGGGGCGAAGCCGGCCCCGGCCAGCGTCGCAGAGGCCATGGGCTACTCGTCCACCTTGAGGATGGCCATGAACGCCTCCTGGGGCACCTCGACGCTGCCGATGGCCTTCATGCGCTTCTTGCCTTCCTTCTGCTTCTCGAGCAGCTTGCGCTTGCGGGTGATGTCGCCGCCGTAGCACTTGGCGAGCACGTCCTTGCGCACGGCGCGCACAGTCTCGCGCGCGATGATGCGGCCGCCCAGGGCCGCCTGGATGGGAACCTCGAACTGCTGGCGCGGGATGATCTCCTTGAGCTTCTTGCACAGAGAGCTGCCGCGGGCGTAGGCCTTGTCCTTGTGCACGATGCACGAGAGGGCGTCGACCTGGTCCCCCGCCAGCAGGATGTCGAGGCGCTGCAGGTTGCTGGCCTGGTAGCCGGCAGGTTCGTAGTCGAGCGACGCATATCCGCGGGTGCGGCTTTTGAGCTGGTCGAAATAGTCCATGATGAGCTCGGACAGGGGCATGTCCCAATGCATCTCCACCGTCGTGGGGCTCAGGTAGACCATGTTCTTGAAGGTGCCGCGGTGGTCGATGGTGAGGTCCATGACCGCGCCCACGTAGTCGGGCGGTACAAGCACCTTGACGTTGAGATAGGGCTCCTCGATGCGCTCGATGCGCGACGGCTCGGGCATCTCCTGCGGCGAGTCGATCTCGATCATCTCGCGGTTGGTGAGGTAGACGCGGTACTCGACGGAAGGGGCCGTGGCGATGAGGTCGAGGTCGAACTCGCGCTCGAGGCGCTCCTTGACGACTTCCATGTGCAGCAGCCCCAAAAAGCCCGTGCGGAAGCCAAAACCCAGCGCCACGCTCGTCTCGGGCGTGTAGACGATGGCCGGGTCGTTGAGCTTGAGCTTGTCGAGGGCGTCGCGCAGGTTCTCGAAGTCGTTGGTGTCGATGGGGAAGATGCCCGTGTACACCATGGGCTTGACCTCGCGGTAGCCGGGGCACGGCTCGGCGGTGGGGCGCGAGGCGTCGGTCACCGTGTCGCCCACACGCACGTGCAGCGGGTCCTTGAGACCGGTCACGAGATAGCCCACCTCGCCCACTGCGAGCTCGGGAAGCGGGGTCTCGGCCGGGCGGCGCACGCCGACCTCCTCCACCTCGAGGACCACGTCGTTGGACATGAGGCGCACCTTTTGCCGGGTGCGCAGGGTGCCGTCGACGATGCGCACGAGCGCCACCACGCCGCGGTAGGCGTCGAAGTACGAGTCGAAGATGAGCGCCTTGAGCGGGGCCCCCGCGTCTCCCCGGGGCGCGGGGATGTCGCGCACGATCGCCTCGAGCAGCTCGTGCACGCCGTCGCCCGTCTTGCCCGAGACGCACACCGCGCCGTCGCACGGGATGGCGAGGCCCTCCTCGACCTCGACCTTGGTGCGCTCCACGTCGGAGCTGGGCAGGTCGATCTTGTTGATGGCGGGCAGTATCTCGAGCCCCGCGTTCATGGCGAGCAGCGCGTTGGAGACCGTCTGAGCCTCGACGCCCTGGGTGGCGTCGACCACGAGCACCGCCCCCTCGCACGCGGCGAGCGAACGCGACACCTCGTAGGTGAAGTCGACGTGGCCTGGGGTGTCGATGAGGTTGAACTGGTACTCCCGGCCGTCGTCGGCACGGTACATCACGCGGACGGCCTGGCTCTTGATGGTGATGCCGCGCTCACGCTCGATGTCCATCGAGTCAAGCAGCTGGGCCTCCATATCGCGGGCGGCCACGGTGTGGGTTTGCTCGAGGATGCGGTCCGCAATCGTCGACTTGCCGTGGTCGATGTGGGCGATGATGGAAAAGTTCCTGATATGGGATGCGGTTTCGATAGCCATAATGGGAAAATGATAGCGCATCGCTCCCCCCTTGTGGGAAGACGCACCTGCCCGTGCGCACAATGAACAGGAGC
>CAZUFB010000014.1:0-19143 GCA_964619775.1 uncultured Coriobacteriaceae bacterium | reverse complement strand
CCGTGGGCGCAACTTGGCACATCGGCGTCGAGGCGACGCGGCGTTTGCGGTACCATTTCCCCCAACCATCTCCGAGGACCGGCCGCGCATCCCGGCACAAGCCCCCTCCGATCCGGGTGGCAAGCGACAAAAAGGAGGCTGAACACACATGGACGTCGCCGCAACCCTGCCCCTTTGGAGCATCGTCCCCTTTGTGGGCATGCTCCTATCCATCGCCATCATGCCGTTGACGATCCCCCACTGGTACGAGCGCCACCAGCTGCTCGTCGCCGGCTTCTGGGCGCTGCTGTTCTGCATCCCGTTCGGCATTGCCTACGGCGGCCACGAGCTGGTCTACCAACTCGCCGAAACCGTCGTGCTCGACTACGTGCCCTTCATCGTGCTGTTGTTCGGTCTGTTCGTGGTCACCGGCGGCATCGCCATCAAGGGGCTCATCGCCGGCACGACGCGCAACAACGTGGCCCTGCTCGTCATCGGCACCGTCTTGTCAAGCTGGATCGGCACCACGGGCTCCGCGATGCTGCTCGTGCGGCCCCTGCTGCGCGCCAACGCCTGGCGCCGGCACAAAGTGCACATCGTCGTGTTCTTCATCTTCTTGGTGGCCAACATCGGCGGCTGCCTCACGCCTCTCGGGGATCCGCCGCTGTTTTTGGGCTACCTGCGCGGGGTGCCGTTCTTCTGGACCCTGCAGCACATCTGGCCGCTGCTGCTGTTCAACACCGTCGTCCTGTGCGTGGTGTTCGCCCTCATCGACCGCCACTTCATGAAGAAAGAGACCGCCGAGGGCCGTTCTCCCGCCGACCTTGTAGCCCCGGGCGAGCAGCCCGAGAAGCTGCGCATCGAAGGCGCACACAACTTTGCCTTCGTTGCCCTCATCATCGTGGCCGTCATCCTCAACGGTGCGCTGGCCGACCTGGGCGAGACTGTGCGCGTGCACCTGTTCGACGACATCTACCTGGGCATCGAGTTCTTCGTGCAGATTGGTCTCATCCTGCTCGCCGTGGTGCTGTCCCTTGCGACCACTCCCAAGCGCTGCCGCGAGCACAACGAGTTTGAATACGGGCCCATCGCGGAGGTGGCCAAGCTGTTCATCGGGATCTTCATCACGATGATCCCGGCCCTCATCCTGCTGCGCGCCAACGGCGCGTCTCTGGGCATTGACACGCCGCTCAAGTTCTTCTGGGCGACGGGCGTGCTGTCGTCCTTCCTCGACAACTCCCCCACCTACGTTGTGTTCCTCACCACGGCCGGCACCCTGGGGGCCGTCGAGGGCGTGGCGACCACCGCGGGCACCGTCAGCACCCAGGTGCTGCTTGCCATTTCGGCGGGTGCGGTGTTCATGGGCGCCAACACCTATATTGGAAACGCCCCCAACTTCCTGGTGAAGAACATAGCCGAGGGCAAGGGAGTCAAGATGCCGTCGTTCTTCGGCTACATGGGCTGGTCCGTGTTGATCCTCATCCCGTTGTTTATCATCGACTCGCTGATCTTCTTCCTGTAGGTGTGTAGGCCGCCCGGGGCTGTGCCACGGGGCTGTGCGGACCAGGTGACAGGCGCCGCGGGCGGCCAAAGACAATGGGCGGGAGGGCGATTCGAGGCCGAGAACGAGACCGTGACGCCCCTTCTCGCTGAAATATCGCTCGGACACGGCATTTTGTTCGGGTGTGCGGGCACTGTCGAGTTTCTGGGGCAGGGCGAAGAGTTTGGGAAGATCTGAAAAGCGAGGCGACCTGGGCGTTTGGTAAGAAGGACCTTCGGTTGCGATGGGGTAGGCCGGTCCTGCTTCCGCACAAGCGTCAGAAATGCCACACGCGGGCCGAAATCCGGCGCAGCATCCGGACGGTCGGACGGTTGCGCCGCCTTCAGCTTCCCGCACCGCCGCCGCGTACGAACCCGACTACCTCGTCGCGCAACGCGGCGCGCCGGCGATGCCAAGCGTTTCCGAAGTCCCGCGGGTTAAGCTGGTAACCAATCTGCCTGGCCACCTTGCGGACAACCTTGTCGAAGCTGTGCACGTTGAACAGGATCTCCTTGGTGACGAAATCCGCCGCGATACCCAGCGCAACCAGGTCGTTGGCGCGGGCGTAATCGCGCGCAACGTTATTAGCCCCCTCATGGTCGATCCGGCCGTCGTATTCCAGGGCGACTCGGGCGCCGGGCCAATAGGCGTCGCACGAAATCCAAGAGCGGCCAAGAAGCTCGCGTTTGACGGAAGGGACCTCGATGCGCGGGTTCATCTGGGGAAAAGGAAGACCGTACCCGCCGCGCACCCGAGACAGGCATGTCAACTCGACCATGGCTGCCTCCATAATCGAGCCGGCGTGGTCGAGTATGTAGCGTACAGCCGTTCGGGCCCGTTTGGAACCATAGGTGCCAGGCACGGCATCGAGAAACCGACGCAGGCGTGAGGCCGTCGTCAGCGGTTGGCAGCGCTTTTGCGACAGACATCCGGCGCGCTGTACCGCGAAGAAACCGCATACCTCAAATCCGAGCAGAATGAGCAACGGCAGGCTTATACGAGGAGCTAGCTGCAAAAACGCAAACTCGGGCGTGCTGAGGAACACGCCGTTCCCCAACGCAACGAACGCGCCCGGCGGAATCAGGCCTCCCCACACGCGGCAACGGACGCCCTGGCGTTCCGTGCGGTCGGCGGCCGACGTGACAAGCAAGTCGACGGGAAGATCGTCGGGAATAGGGTCGGACGAAGCCGGGGTCGGACGTACCGGAATCGAGCGGTCGCCTGAGCGGCGCCCATACGACATGTTCTCGGCACTGCGGGACAGGCGGCCGAGCAGCACGTCCAAACGCTCCCCCATCCGTTCGCGCATATCGCTGCAACCGGCAAGCGTCCCTCTCGACAAACAGGTAGACGAGGTTCGCATGCCGAGGCGCCGTAGTTCTTGGAGCGCGGTGTCTGTTTGGTCGAGACGGGGTTGGCGGGCACACCTGACACGGTGCCAGAGCATCAGAGCCGTCCACCCGCAGAGGTAGATGTTGGTGTCCATGTCGGCAAGGGTAGCGACAGTTTGGACGGCTGGACGTGAAGTTTCTTTGGAGTCTCATAGACTATGACACTAAATGACAGACATCCTTACAAAACTTGACGGTACGTCCGCCCTTCCCCGATGGGCGGACGCGCAAAACCCGCTGACAACTGTCTCATGAGAAGGTGTACCGCGGTAAACCCAAAACGGGTGATTTTTTCAAGAACCCGGTTTGTCGAGAAAAGCAGCCTGCCTGGAACGCATGCAAAAGGCCTGCGCCGCCTGAAACCCCGTCGCCGGCTTCCGTTGCAAATACTCCAAATGGTGTGAACCAACGGCGGAGCGTCTGCGCGCCCTCGAAGGTCGCCACATTTTGGCGACTATCACCGTCAGCCAACGTTTGCATACATTTGTTAGCGGCGGTCTACCCGAGCCCGCCCCGCGCCCGCCGTGTCATGCTCTGCCGTCCAAAACGGCACGGTACGGTTTGGGGCGCAGCACACCCCACATGAAGGAGGCACATGGTAATGTTCGAAACGAAGCTGAGTCGCAGGTCGTTCGTCGCAGGAGCGTCCGTATTGGCGTGCGCGGCCGCCGCAGGTGCGGGAACCGCCTTTGCGGACGATCTGCCCGCCGAAGGCGAGGGCGAACCCCAGGACGGCGGCGCGGAAGGAGGGGAAGGCGGTGCTCCCGACGGCGGCGGCATGGGAGCGTCCAGCATCGACCTGACGGGCATGCTCGCCCTCAGCCAGTATGTGTTCGTCGGCAGCCAGGGCGAGGTAGGGGACGACGGGACGGTCTCGACCGACTGCTTCGGGGTCTACGGCGAGGGGGAGACGGTGCGCTTTGCCCCTGCCGCGTTTGACGGGACGGTCTCCGTCTACCTCGACTCCTCCCTGACCCAGGAGGCGACCGGGGTTTCCGCCTCCGTCGACGGAGGGACGCTGACCCTGACGGGCGTCGACGTCGAAGGAAACACCGCATACTATCTGAGCACGGGCGAGGACTCGTATGCGACGACCATCTACGTCGTGAACGACGAGTACGAGGACGACGCGGTGCTGACGCTTGCGGACGGCTGCGACATCCAGCTCACCTCCTACGCCCCCAACATGGCCAACGGCGACTACGTCGCGACCGTCGACGCGGCGAACACGTCCGGCTCGGTGTTCGTCGGCGGAAACCGCATGGTGCGTACCGCGGCGGACTACGGCTTCGAGGGCGACGACGCGCAGGCCGTCGACTGGTTCCTGTCGAGCGGCGTGACCAACGCGGGCGACACGATGTCCGAGTTCGGCGACACGATGTACGGCTTCGAGTACGCCGTGGCCCTCTACCGCCTCTTCCAGATCGTATGCGACCAGGTGACCTTTGCCAGCGGGTTTGTCGACGCGTCCGACTACAGCGGCGCCATGTTCTCGAACGACCCCTACTCCGACTCCGTCACGGCCACGCTCCAGGTCGGTGTGTGGAACGGCATCTACACCAAGATGACCGACACGAAGGACTCGGGTGCCACGGGAGACTACCCGGGGTTCTACCTGCTTACCAACATCGACGAGTCGACCACGGAGCTGGGGACCGGGGCGGTGGTGACCGGTGAGTTCGCCCGCGTCGGCCTGTACAACGCGATGCGGTCGAAGTGGTCGATGAAAAACGAAGACGGCGACGCGGCGGCAGAGGCGCTGGCCGAGGCCGCGGCTGCCTACGACGGCGCCGAGGTCGAGGAACCCGACGACTACACCAACGAGGCGAAGGTGGCCGCCGTGGCCCAGGTGCTCGAAGGCGCCGACGACGGCGGGGAGGCCGTGTCCGCCATGGGCGAGGAGATGTCCAAGATGGACTGCGTCAAGCTCCTCTACACCGTCAGCGGGTTCCTCAAGTCGCGCATCCCTCCCGACGCCGCCTGGGCGGAGCAGGTCGGGTCCGCCACATCGGACATCACGCAGCTGTTCGGCAGCGACTACGGTTCGACGACGATTATGTCGGGAAGCGTGGGCGAGGTTCCCGCGTCGCTTGTCAGCGAGGAGAACGCCGCCTTGCTCGTCAACGACATCGGCGGAAGGCTCGAGATTGTGGACAACACCGTCTCGCTCACCGGCAACGCGGACGCCGCCGCCGGCGTCATCGTGAACTCGACCGACCCCAACACCGCTCGCGACGGCAGCGAGGCCGAGACGGAGGGCGACGGCCTGGTCTACAACGCATCGGCCCGCAACGCCTTCTACCGCTACGGTATCGGCTCGGCCATGCCCGTCTGGGGTAATGGCACCGTCGTCGCGCTCAGCAGCACCGACGGCAGCCTCGTCATCGACGGCGAGGCGAGCGACTCCGCCTATCAGGCGGGCACCATGGCCGGGACTGTGTTCTGCGGGTACGGGGCCACGCTGAGCGTCTCCAACGCCGTCGCGTACTCAAGCGAGCAGCACCTGACGAACATCCTCTACAACGGATCGTGCCACTACACCGACGCGGCCGCCCTTGGCAGCGGGCGTGTGTTCAGCTCCGATTTCTGGGGTGGCTACCAGGTCTTTGAAGACTCGGTCGCAAGCGGCGACAGCGTTACCGACGAACCCACGACGCTCATCGTTAAGAACTGCGTGTACGGCAACACCCTGGGCGGCAACGGATACGCCGCGCAGTACTTTGAGAACTCCAAGGTGAGCGCGGGTACCGCGGCGTTCCAGAACACGACCTCCCTGGTGACCGACGCAGGTTCTCTCACGCTGGTAAACACCCAGCTCACCTGCTCGGGAGACACGCTGGTGAGCTCGAGCAAGGGCGAGCGCGTCATCGTCACGCTGGTTGACAGCACCGTCGACATGGCTTCCGGCAACCAGCTGGCAAGCGTCGACGACTACACCTCCGTCAACGCCATCTCCATGGGGTCGGTCGCCTCGGGCAACGAGGATGCCTACCAGGCCCGCTTCAACGGACAGATGACCATCTACCTCTACGGCGAAAACACCATCGCGACATCCGACGGCACCTTGGGGGCGACCGTTGCCGACGGTGCGACGCTGACCGTGTACGGCAGCATAGTCGACGAGGCCGGGAACACGGTCGAGATTCCGGGCGCGACCGTCGAGGCTTCGGAAGGCTACGGCACGCTGGTCGTTGTCGGCGCCTCTGCGGAGTAACGCCGTACCCTGTGCCTGTGCGGCAACCCGTACGACGGTTTTGACCTTTTGCGGGCGGCCGGACGCCTTCGGGCGCCGGCCGCCCGTCTCAAATCCAAAGATACCCCGATACGCCTGGCTGGCGGCATCGCTGTTACCCGGCTCGACGCAGACACCCCTCCCCCGTCCTGCGCACGCAAAAAAGGCGCCCGGACTTGCATCCGGACGCCCTTGCAAAGCGTGATGTGAAGAGTCGCGGTTAGGCAGCGATCTTGTTGGCGAGCTTGGCCACGCCGGACTTGCGGTTGGCAGCCTGATTCTTGTGGATGACGCCCTTGGCAACCGCCTTGTCGAGCAGGTGATAGCAGTGACGGACGGCAGCGTTGGCGGCTTCGGTGTCGGCGGCGGCAACGGCGGCCTGAACCTTCTTGACGGCCGTCTTGAGCTCCGAGCGAACAGCCTTGTTGCGCATACGAGCCTTTTCAGCCTGCTTATTACGCTTGATCTGAGACTTGATGTTAGCCACTGAAGTTGATCCCTTCGAAACGCTCTACCTGGTACGGTGCGGGGCACCAGCTATCTGCAACCCGTTCATTATAGCGATGCATGAACAAAATGCCAGCACCCAAACAATCTATGCATAGATTTTGCAGGCGAATGTGATGGATTCGTGTTGTCGATATCCCAAAGTCCGATATGCACCCTACTAGGCCAGTACGGCCGCGCGGCGTGCGACGAGCCAGTCGGCCAGTTCGGGGACGCCCTCGCCCGTGCGCGCCGACGTCACGAAGATGTCGAGCTTGGGGTTGAGCACGCGCGCCTGCGTCTTGAGGGCCTCCATGTCGAAATCGGGGTTGAGCGGCAGGTAGTCGCACTTGGTGACGATGAGAGCGTCGACCACCGCGAACATCGGCGGGTACTTGTAGACCTTGTCGTAACCCTCGGGCACGCTGAGCAGCATGACACGGGCGTGGCACCCGGTGTCGAAGTCGGCCGGGCACACGAGGTTGCCGATGTTTTCGAGGAACAAGCAGTCGTACTGCTTGCCGCCGAAAGCGGCGAACGCCTTCTCCATCATGCCCATCTCCACATGGCACACGCCCTTGGTGTTGAGCTCGACCGAATCGACGCCGGCTTCTTTAATCTTGATCGCATCGACGTCGCTTTCCAGGTCGGCCTCCACAACGCCCAGCGACAGGTTGCGCCCACGCAGCTCTTCGATGAGCGCCAGGATGAGCGTCGTCTTGCCGGCGCCCGGCGATGCCATGACGTCGACGCAGAACGTCCCCTCGGCCGCACGCGCGGCGCGGAAGGCGTCGGCGGCGCGGTCGTTGTCTGCCAGAATCTCGCGCTTGACCTCCACCACGCGGCTTTCGTCCATAGCTAACACCCCTTCTTGCAAAACTTCGATTTCATCGATAGAGGGATTCAGGGTTACATTGAGCCTGCAATCCACCACGCCGCACAAAGGGCAGGGCCAGCTCTCCTCTTCGTGCACATCGATAGGGTACACTAAACCGCAAAGCCTGCAAATGCGCCGCGACGGGCGTGCGGGCAATCAGCAGACAAGCTGATGTGGGGTCAAAAACATGCCGCTTCGGTGAAGCCCCTCCGTTCTGCGAACCTCAGTATGTCGGTGGCAGAAACGCCAGCCGCCTCCGCATGGCGCCCTCGGTTCCGTGAGCCGCCCTATCACCGGGACTCCACGGCCGAAGGTGCGCCGTCTCCAGACGTAAGCTCGCGCAGGGCCGCGAGCAGGACATCTCGGTCGTTAGGAAGTGCGCCGTCGACCACCTGTGCAAGCAGACGGCGCAGAATGCGCCCCACTGCCGGGCCAGCTGGAACGCCCGCGTCGAGCACGTCCGTACCGCCGACGGCCAGGTCGCGCAGGCGGAACACGCCCTCGGAGGCGCGTACGTCGCGATAGGTCTGTTCCACGCGCTCGATCTCGCGAAGGCGTCTGGCTGCGCACGAAGGCTCGTGGGCGATCGCGTCGGCGCGCTTCACCTGCAGCAGCTGCTCGAACAGCTGCGGGGCGCACTCTTCCGCCCCTGCGAAGGACGAGGCAATGCAGGCGAGCATGCGGCGCACGCCGCGCGGCGTAGGGTCGATGCGGTGGTCGTGCAGGCGCACTAAACAGCAGATGCGGTCGATGTCGGCGCGGCGCCAGCGGAGGTTCTCTAGCGCGCGGTGCAGCATGCGCGAACCCTGTTCCTCATGGCCGTAGAAATGGCCGTGGCCGTCGGAGTCGACGGTGAAGCTGGAGGGCTTGCCGACGTCGTGGAGAAGCGCCGTATGGCGCACAAGCGGGTCGACGTCGGGCGGCAGCGACCCTAAGGCGTGCAGACAGTGTTCCCACACGTCGTAACAATGCCACTTGCTGTGCTGTTCGAACCCCACCATCGCCGCGATGGGCGGCACGGCACAGGCGGCGACGTCGGGGTAGGCGCGCAGGGCCGCGACCGCGCCGGGACCGCGCACGATGCCGTCGTACTCGGCGCCGATGCGCTCGCGCGTCACCAGAGAAAGGTCGGGCACGCAGGCGTGGATGGCGTCGGACGTGGCCTCCTCCACCGCGAAGTCGAGCTTGGAGGCGAAGCGCACGCCGCGTATCACGCGCAGGGCGTCTTCCTCGAAGCGCCGACGCGGGTCCCCCACCGCGCGCACGAGGCCGGCGGCTAGGTCGCTGCGTCCCCCGAAGGGGTCGACGAGGCCTGCGTCCGGGCTCCAGGCCATCGCGTTGACGGTAAAGTCGCGCCGGGCAAGATCCTCCTCGACGTTTCGCACGTAGCGCACCGAATCAGGGCGCCGATGGTCGCTGTAGAATCCGTCGGTGCGGAACGTGGTTATTTCAACCGGGTGGCCGGCCACGAACACGGTGACCGTGCCGTGGCGCGCGCCGGTCTCGACGACGCGGTAGCCGCGCCCGATGAAAATGTCGCGCGTCTGGTACCACAGGGCGTCGGTGGTCATGTCGACGTCGTGGGGCCGCACGCCGCGCAGGGCGTCTCGCACGAATCCCCCCACCAGAAACGCCTGCTTGCCGGCATCGAGAAGGACCTCGAGCGCCTCGCGGGCGTAGGTAGGCACAAGCGTCTGGATGACGTCGGGACGCGCGTCTGGGCGTCGCTGACGCGCCGAACGTCTGCAGTGCCTGCCTAGGCCGTATGCCTGTTCGCGCCTCATGGACACCTCCTTTCACCGCCGAGACCGCAGGTCGGACGCCTTACGGTAGCCGGCGCCCGCCTCTGTGCGCCCATCTTCTCACAACACCGTGCCCTGCGCGTCGGGGCAATCGCAAACGACGTACTTTTCAGGTAACGCGCGCAGGGGGAAGGCCGTCGGGCAGCCTCAGGCGCCAACCCGCCTTTGCCGCGGGAGGAGCTGTTGAAAACGCATAACGACTGGCCGAGCCGGTCGGAGAGTCCTTGCAGATACACACGCCGGACGGGTATAGTGCCAGTACCTTGTGCAGGCGTGCATGGTCGGAGACAGACGCGCGACCCCCGTGTCCAGCGTGCATTCTCCCCGCATGCCCGCCTGCCGTCGGAAACGATAGGAGCTCGCAGCGTGAACCTCACCGCCGACCGTCCCTCCCCCGCCGCGCCTTCGCTCGACGTTGCGCTTGCGCCCTATACCACGCTGCGCGTGGGCGGACCGGCCGCGCGCTTCGTCGAGGTGCATTCGCCCGAGGGGCTTGCCGATGCCGTGCGGGCCGCCGACGCCGCAGGCGAGCCGCTGTTCGTGCTCGGCGGCGGGTCGAACGTCGTGGTGGGCGACGTCGGGTTCGCCGGGACGACGGTGCGCACGGCGGGCGGCGGGGTGTGCGTCGCAGGCGAGGCGGACGACGGGCGGACGCTCGTGGAGGCGCAGGCCGGCGCCGACTGGGACGATCTCGTGGTGTTTGCGGTCGAACACGGCCTGGCGGGCATCGAGGCGTTGAGCGGCATACCCGGGCAGATCGGCTCGGCGGTGATGCAGAACCTGGGCGCCTACGGGCAGGAGGCGGGTTCGACGCTCCGCTCGGTGCGGCTGCTCGACCGCGCGACGGGCGAGGTGCGCGACTACGGGGCTGACGAGCTGGGACTAGGATACCGCACTTCGATGCTGCGCGCGTCGCTCGAAGAATCGGCGGCATCGGGCGGCCGATGGCACCCCACGCCGCGCTGGGTGGTGCTCGGGGCGGCGTTCGCACTGGAGGGCGCCGACGAGGGGGTCGTCGGGCACGCGCAGCTTGCGCGGGCACTGGGCTGCGAGGTCGGCGCGTGCATGCCGCTTGCGCAGGTGCGCGCGGCGGTGCTCAAGGTGCGCGCAGCCAAAGGCATGGTGGTCGACCCCGACCCGTGCGGCTCCGACCCGCTGTACGACCGATGGTCGAGCGGGTCGTTCTTCACAAACCCCGTGCTGGCCGAGGACGAAGCCGACCGGCTCCTCCCTCCGGATGCGCCCCGCTATGCAACCGGTACGCCCGGCACGGTCAAAGTGTCGGCGGCATGGCTCATCGAGCGGGCGGGGTTCGCCAGGGGGTTCGGCGTGCACGGCCCAGAGTCGCGTGCGACGCTGAGCAGCCTGCACACGCTGGCCCTTACGAACCGCGGGCAGGCGCGGGCCGAAGACGTGCTCGAACTGGCGCGTACCGTGCAGGACGGGGTGCGGGATCGCTTCGGGGTTCGGCTCGAACCCGAAAGCGTGCTCATAGGGTGCACGCTGTAGCTTGCCGCTGCGGGGGGTCCTCGCAAGGTACCGCGGCAGCCATCCTAGGAAACGGGTGTCAGAACGCGCAGAAGCGCCGAGGGCCCACCGTGCACAGGTCTCGCCCGCGGGCAAGCTCGCCCACGGCAGCCGTGAACGGCTTTTCGTCGCCGGCGCGGAAGAGCACCGGCAAGACGACCTCGTCGGTGAAGGACGCTTCCCCCGGTTTGCCCCCCGCGTCGACCGCAAGGCGGCGAACCTGCTCGAAAAGCGCATAGGGCAGCCGGCATGAGACGTCGACGCAGCTGGTGAACTCAACCGGCTCGGCGGCGGCAAGGGTTTCCTGGGCCGCGGCGGTGTAGGCGCGCACGAGGCCGCCCGTACCCAGCAGGACGCCGCCAAAATAGCGCGTCGTCACGAGTACAAGGTCGACCAGGCCGCTGCGACGCAGCACCTCGAGCGTGGGCAGTCCGGCGGTCTTCTGCGGCTCCCCGTCGTCCGAGCAGCGCTCATGTCCGTCGCGCAGCAGGTAGGCCCACACGTTGTGGCGTGCGTCGGGGTTGGCGGCGCGCACCGCCTCCAGCGCGGCAAACGCCGCCTGCTCGTCTTCCACCGGTTCGGCGCGCCCGATGAAACGACTCTTGCGCTCGACGACCTCGGCCGTCACCGGTCCCGCGATGCTTCGGTAGCTCGTCGCCATGAATCACGGCCTTTCCGTCGTCGACCAAAAAACGGGCCGGACGGCCCATTCGCCGCCCAGCCCGTCCACATGCGCTCCGGCCTTGGCCGACAGACTAGACGCGGGAGATGTACTTGCCCTCGCGCGTGTCGACCTTGATGCGATCGCCGGTGTTGAGGAACATCGGAACCTGGATGCTCGCGCCGGTCTCGATCGTGGCGGGCTTGGTGCCCGACTGCACGGTGTCTCCCTTGAAGCCCGGCTCGGTCTCGGTAATCTCGACCTCGATGAACATCGGAGGCTGGACGGCGTAGAGCTCGCCGTTGGCGTACTGCATCAGGCAGACGTCGTTCTCCTTGAGCCACTTGGACTGGCCGCCCACGAGGTCGTTGGAGACGGGGGTCTGCTCGTAGGTGGTGTTGTCCATGAACCAGTAGGCGTCGCCGTCGTTGTAGAGGTACTGCATCTCGCGAGTCTCCATGCGGACGCTCTCGAACTTCGCAGACTGCTGGAAGTTCTCCTCGTTGACGCGGCCGGTGCGGATGTCCTTGTACTTGGTGCGCACATAGGTGTTGCCCTTGCCCGGCTTGACGTGCTGCGCCTCGAGGATGACGCAGTCCTTGCCCTTGATGTTCACGCCGAGGCCGGCCTTGAGGTCGGTGATGCCCAGAGTTGCCACAGATAACGCCTTTCACTCGAATGCAACGTCCCGGGTATGTATGGCACCCGGGTACGGTTCCAACCATATAATGATAGCGCGCATCCGGAGGGCCGTACAATCCTTTCCAGATGCTCTGCGCGGCTTTTCCGCACAGGGTCCTTGCGTCAGTGCACGCCGACGACCATGAGCTCGTGGGTCGAGCGGGTAAGGGGCTCGTAGCCGTTCTCGGTGACCACGCCGTAGTCCTCGAGGCGCACGCCGCCGAAGCCGGGCAGGTAGACGCCCGGTTCGATGGTGACGACGCTGCCGGACTCGACCTTCTGGGGGAAGTTGCGCCCAAAGCGGGGCATCTCGTGGATTTCGACGCCCACGCCGTGGCCCAGGCCGTGCTTGAAGTAGTCGCCGTACCCGGCCTCGGAGATAAGGCGGACGGCGAGGTTGTGGACGTCCTCGCCCACCACCCCCGCGTGCACGGCGGCGGCGCACTCTTCGTGGACGCGGCGCACGAGGTCGTAGAGCTCGCGCTGCTTGGCGCTCGGCTCGCCCACCACCACGGTGCGGGTCATGTCGCTCTTGTAGTCGTTGAGGCCCGCGCCGTAGTCCATGAGCACGAAGTCGCCCATCTCGACCTTGCGCTGGCCGGGCAGGGCGTGGGGGTTGGCGGTGTTGGGGCCCGAGGCGACGATAGAGTCGAACGACAGGGCGTCGGCGCCATGGGTCAGCATGAAATTGTCAAGTTCGACGCGCAACTCCATCTCGGTGAGTCCGGGCCTGATGAACGAGCACATGTGCTCGAATGCCGCGTCGGTGATGGCCTGGGCGGCGCGCATGGTCTCGATCTCGTCGGGCTCCTTGACGGCGCGCATCCAGACGAGGTCGCCGTGCAGGCGCGGTAGCAGGCAGGCCTGAGAGGCGTCGGCCAGGGCGCGCTCGAGCCCGTCGGCAAAAGCGAGCGTCACGGTGTCCTCGACGGCGACGGTGCGGGCGCGGCTGGCGCGGGCGCGCTGCGCGACCCAGGCGGCGTGGTCGGTCTGGTCCATGTCGACCTGCCAGGGGGTGCCATCCCCCAGGCGCTCGCAGAAGGCGTTGTAGTAGCGAGAGTCGGTGTGCAGCCACAGGCCGTCGGCGGTGACGAAAGCCGTGTGGGCGCACTCGGCGTCGAAGACGCGAGCCGCACCGGTGAGCCAGCGCAGGTCGGGATTGTTGCGCAGTACGACGGCGTCGTAGCCGCGCTCCTCCATGAGGGCACGCAGGCGAGCGACCCGGTTTTCAACAGGCATGCTGGTCTCCTATCTGATCGTGTCGGTATCGTCCCGGCCCCTGCGAAGGCACGGGCCGCATGGTGCCGTCGGGCGCGAGGGGCTTGTCAAAGCAGGCCCTCCTCATAGAGCATGCCGCCCACCGTGTAGGCGACGTCGGAAAACGACAGCCCCCGGATGTCGACCGTGTAGTCGGCGGCAGCCTGGTAAAGCGGCAGGCGGTGCGCGAAGAGTGCCCGTGCGTGCTCGTAGTCGCCCAAGTCTGGCCGAATTTCGGGATGGCAGATGTGGCCGAGCGCGTCGTCGAGGTCGAGGTCGAGGAAGACGACCTTGCCCATCGTGCGCATCAGCTCGACGTTGGGCGCGCATTCGACGATGCCGCCGCCGCACGAGACCAGGCAGCTCTTCTCCCGGGCAAGCTGCTGGAGGGCGCGGCGTTCGTACTCGCGGAAGCGACCCTCGCCCACGGTCTCGAACAGCTCGGCGACCGAGGCGCGCTCGCGATGGACTACCATGCGGTCGGTGTCAAAGTGGCGGCGGTTGAAAAGGCGTCCCAGGTTGCGCGCCACGGTCGACTTGCCTGCACCGAGGAAGCCGATAAAGAAGATATGGTCGCAACCTTCATGGCGCGTGTAGCCCCCGTTCTCGGGGTTCTCTGCCGTGGTCGTCAAGCACGCCGCCCTTTCGCGTAAGCGGCCTTCGTCAAGTTGTCCGATGGAATTCTACCACCTCGAGGCGCCGCATTGGCGGCACCCTCACCCCGCAAGGGTGAGCAGCAGACAGGCTCCAAAAGCCAGGGCGAGGTAGGGGCCGAGCGCGAAGGAGCGCCGCCGCCGGACGAGCGACGCGAGGGCCGCCGCCGCGCAGGCGCACGCAAAGCCCGCCGGCCCGAGCGGACCGAGCCACAGGGTCGCGGCGGCGGCGAGTTTGACGTCGCCGAACCCCATGCCGTGCCGACCGTCGTGGGTCCGGCGCCAGGCGAGTTCGAAGAGCACGAGCGCCGCCGCAAACCCCGCCGCCCACGTCAGGCGCCCCCATGCCGGGGCGAGCGTCTCGAGCACCGGCAGCCCGGCAAGGTCGCGCAGGGCCGTCTGGGCGAGAGCCCCAAACGCAAGGGTGGCGCATACGGCGTTGGGGATGCGACGCTCGCGCGCGTCCACCAGGGCGGCCGCCACGCAGCAGGCGAAGAACCACAGCACGAGCAGCACCGAAATCACGGCGCCTGCACGACTTGCGGCCTGCACCGGCGCATCGGCAAGGGCATATGCGGTTGCAGCGGAAAGGTCGGGCACGTCCACTGCCGTCCGGCCCTCAAAGACGTCGGTCGGGGTGCTCCCGAGCCCGCTCGGGTTCGAGGCCGCCCAAGGCGCGCGCCTCGAAGCGCCGCAGCACGAGCGTGTGGGCCAGATCGACCCGGGCCTGGGGTTGGACGAGCACCGTGTCGATGCCGGCCAGCCGTCCGCCGAGCAGGTCGGTGAAGACCTGGTCGCCGATCATCAGCGCCTCAGAGCGCGACGCGCCGAGCTTGGAGAGTGCGCGCCACAGGGCGAAAGGCAGCGGCTTTGCCGCCCGCGACACAAGGGCCGCCCCGAAGCGCTCGGCGTCGGGGCGGACGTTTCTCGCCCAGTTGTTTGACACGAAGCACAGCTTGAATCCTAAATCGCGCGCTTGGGCAAGCCATGCTGCGACCTCGGACGGCACGACCTTGGTGTCGCGCGGCACGATGGTGTTGTCGCGGTCGAGCAGCAGCGCGCGCTTGCCGGCACGCCACAGCTCGGCAAGGTCGACCACCGTCACGTCGGCCACGTAGCGGTCGGGGGTCAGCAGTCCCATCGCGACCTGTCTCCCCTAGCCCGAGATGCCGGCAGCCTGGTTGTAGGCTTCGCGCGCGGCCCAGAACTCGTCCTCGGTGGAGCAGAACACATGCGTGCCGTCAAGCTCCGAGGAGGCGACGTAGTAGAGATAGTCGGTCGTGACCGCGTCGAGCACCGCTTGGATCGACTCGAGCGACGGCGAGCAGATGGGCTGCGGCGGCAGGCCGGTGTTGTTGTAGATGTCCCACTCCGGGTAGTTCTGAGCCACGTTGGCCAAGTCCTCGTTGGTGATGAGGTCGGCCTTGTCGAGGACGTAGGCGATGACCGCGTCGATCTGGATGGGCATGCCGACGTTGAGACGGTTGATGATGACCGAGGCCACCAGCGGGCGCTCGTCGGAGACGGCGGTCTCGCGTTCGACGAGCGATGCCAGGATGACCACCTGGTACTGGCTGAGCACCGTGCCGTCGGCGAGCGCCACGGTGTTCCACTCAAGGCTCTCGGTGGCGGTCTGGAACTGCTGCAGCATTGCGCGTATCACGTCGTCGGCGCTGACGCCGGAGGCAAACGAATAGGTCAGCGGGTACAGGAAGCCCTCAAGAGAGTCGTTGGCGGCGCTGGCCAAGAACGTGAACTCGCCCACGTAGTTGGATGCCTTCGCCTGGGCAAGGAACTCGTCGGCCGAGATGCCGAGCACCTCCTCGACGCGCTGGGCGGTCTGTTCGACGGTGTAGCCCTCAGGTATGGTGAGCGAGACGCCCGAGGCCTCGGGTCCGGCGACGAGCATGTCGATGATGTCGTCGGGGTCCGAGCCGCGTTCGAAGGTGTAGGTGCCCGCGCGCAGCGAGTTGCTGGCGTCGCGCTGGGTGACGGCCTGCACGAACTCGGTGGTGCTCGAAATCACCCCGTTGTCGCGCAGCAGCTGGGCGATGTCTCCCGTGCCATAGCCGCTGGGAATCGTGACGGTGACGCTGCCGGTCAACTCCTGCGTCGACGTGTCGCCGTCCATGAGGGCGCGGACGGCAACCGTGGCGCCGACAGCAATCGCAGCCAGGGCGACGACGATGATGACGGCCACCAGGACGGTCTTCTTGCGGTCCTTGGAAGGTTCGGCCGCGCGGGGCGCGGCGTATACGCGGAAACCGCCCGTCGCATCGGGGGGAATCGTGGAATCGGGGCGGCGGTGCTGGGCCGACATCCCGTAGTGGTTCATCGAGCTTGCACTGTTGGAGATGTGCGCACCGCCTTCGAGCTCGAGCTCGAGTTCGTCCTCGGTGTCGCGAACCAGGTGCTCGGGGTCGAGCGGCTTGAGGCTCATGAGTCTCCTATCGTTTCGTTTGCACGCCGGTCGAGCCAGGTCTGCAGAAAGAGCGACGCGGCGACGCAGTCGACCTTGCCGCGCATCTGCCTCTCGTTGAGGCCCTGCTCGTGGAGGATGCGCTTAGCCTGCGTCGAGGAAAGGCGCTCGTCGGCGAACTCGAGGTCGAGACCGGTGCGTCTGGAAACGCCTCGCGCGATGCCCTCGACGCGTCGGGCCTGCGGTCCCGGCTCGCCCGCCATCGTGAGCGGACGGCCGACGACCAGCAGTTCGGGATCGTAGTCTTCCATGATGCGCCGAAAGGACGCGGTGCCGCCCTCGATGTCGGCCAGCGAGAGCACCGTCAAAGGCAGAGCGACGGGGCGCGCGGTGTCGGCGTAGGCGACGCCGACGCGCTTCTGGCCGATGTCGAGGGCGAGGACGCGCATGAGGCTCCTTATGCGTTGGGAACGAGCAGCTCGCGGGCTTTGGCGAGGGCGGCGTCGACACCCGATGCGTCCTTGCCGCCGGCCTGGGCCATCTGGGGACGGCCGCCGCCGCCGCCCTTGATGGCGCCCGAGACAGACTTGATGACGGTGCCGGCGTTGAACCCGGCGGCCACGGCCTCGTCGGTGCCGGCCGCCATGAGCAGCGGAGAGCCGGCCTCCGTGACGGTGCCGAGCACGCAGGCGCCCGGGGCGGGCAGACGGTCGCGGACGAGGTCCCAGGCGTTGCGCAGGCCCTCGGCGTCCAGACCGTCGATGCGCGCCACCGCCACGGGGTAGCCAGCGTCGAGGACATGGTCCAGCACGGCGTCGACCTGGGAGGCCGTCGAGGCGGCCTTGGCCTTCTTCTGGGCGTCCTCGTAGGCTTTGATGACGGCGATGTTGTCGGCGACGCGCCTGGCGACGTCGCGCGGGGCGACCTTGAGGGCCTCGGCGGCCTCGTGCAGGACCTTCTCCTCGGCATCGAGGAACGCGAGGGCGTCGAAGGAGGTCACAGCCTCGATGCGGCGCACGTTTGCGGCAACCGACCCCTCGGAGGTGATTTTGAACAGGCCGATTTCGGCGCTGTTGGCCACGTGGGTGCCGCCGCACAGCTCGCGTGAGAAGCCCTCGACGTCGACGACGCGCACCTCGGCTCCGTACTTCTCGCCGAACAGCGCCATCGCGCCGGAGGCTCGGGCCTCGTCGATGCCCATCGTGCGGGTCGAGACGGGCAGGGCCGCCATGACCTTGGCGTTAACGATGCGCTCCACCTCCTCGAGCTCAGAGGGGGCCGTCGCCTGAAAGTGCGTGAAGTCAAAGCGCAGCCGGTTGGGTTCGACAAGCGAGCCGGCCTGGTTGACGTGCGTCCCGAGCACCTGGCGCAGAGCGGTGTGCAGGATATGCGTCGCGGTGTGGTTGCGGGCGATGCGGGCGCGGCGCAGGGCGTCCACCGAGGCGCAGCACCCGTCGCCCACGCGCACGGTGCCGCGAAGCACCTGGCAGTGGTGGACGGTGAGGACCTTCTCGGCGAAGGTGGTGTCGAGGACCTGCAGCTTGAAGCCGCCTCCCTCGATGGTGCCGGTGTCGCCGACCTGGCCGCCCTTCTCGCTGTAGAACGGGGTGCGCGGCAGCAGGACGTCCACCTTGTCGCCGGCGGCGGCCTCGTCCACCGAGGAGTCGCCTACCACCAGGGCCCGCACCGAGGTGTCGCACGACAGCTCGCCGTAGCCGCAGAACTCGTCGCCCTTGAACTTGTCGGCCAAGGCCACCCACACGGTGTCGAACTTGCCCCAGGCGACGTCCTTCACCTGGGAACGGGCCCGCTCGCGCTGGGCCTCCATCTCGATGGAGAAGCCCTCGCGGTCGACCTCATGGCCGGCCGCCTCGGCGATCTCGACCGTAAGGTCGAACGGGAAGCCGTAGGTGTCGTGCAGCATGAACGCGGTCTTGCCGTCGAGGATCTCGCCCTCGGCGAGGCCGGCGAGCGCCTCCTGAAGGTAGGTCGACCCGGTACGCAACGTCGTGGAGAAGCGCTCCTCCTCGGAGCGCACGATGCGGTGGATGAGGTCGGCGTTCTCGACGACTTCGGGGTAGGCCGACCCCATCTCGCGTACCACCTCGTCGACGTAGGCGCCCATGAAGGCGCCCTCGACCCCGAGCATACGGGCGTGGTAGACCGCGCGGCGCAGCAGACGGCGCAGCACGTAGCCGCGTCCCTCGTTGGAGGGCAGGATGCCGTCGCCGATCATGAAGGTGACCGCGCGCGCGTGGTCGGCGAGGATGCGCAGCGACATGTCGGTCTTGTCGTCGCCCCCGTAGGATGCGCCGGTGAGACGCTCGCCCACGGTGACGAGGCCGCGCATGAGGTCGCCGTCGTAGTTGGCCGACTTGCCCTGCATGATGGCCGTGATGCGTTCGAGGCCCATGCCGGTGTCAATGTTGCGGTGGGGCAGCTCGGGCATCGAGCCGTCTTCCTGGCGGTCGTACTGGGTGAACACGAGGTTCCAGAACTCGAGGAAGCGGTCGCAGTCGCAACCGGGCTTGCAGTCGGGGTTTCCGCAGCCTACCTCGGGACCCTGGTCGTAGTAGATCTCGGAGCAGGGGCCGCAGGGGCCGGTGGGGCCGGCGGCCCAGAAGTTGTCGTCCTCGCC
>CAZUFB010000013.1:0-37595 GCA_964619775.1 uncultured Coriobacteriaceae bacterium | reverse complement strand
AGAAGCTGCAGGAGCGCCTGGCCAAGCTGGCCGGCGGCGTGGCCGTCATCAAGGTCGGTGCCGCGACCGAGTCTGAAATGAAGGAGGTCAAGCACCGCATCGAGGACGCGCTGCAGGCAACCCGTGCCGCGGTCGAGGAGGGTATCGTCGCCGGCGGCGGCGTCGCCTTCATGGACGCGCTGTCCACGCTCGACGCGCTGACTTCCGACGACCCCGACGAGAACATCGGCATCAACATTGTCAAGAAGGCCATGACCGCACCGGTGGCCACCATCGCCGCCAACGCCGGCTACGAGGGCCAGGTCGTCGTCGAGAAGGTCAAGAACATGGAGGCCGGCTGCGGTCTCGATTCGGCGAGCGGCACCTGGGGCAACATGATCGAAATGGGTGTGCTCGATCCGGTGAAGGTTTCCCGCATCACCCTGCAGAACGCGGCCTCTATCGCCGGCCTCATCCTCATCACCGAGGCCACGGTTTCCGATGTTCCCAAGGACACCACGATTGAGGACGCCATCGCCGCTGCCGCCGCGCAGGGCGGCCAGGGCGGCATGTACTAACAGCCGCCGAGGGGCTTTTCCCACATAGGGGCGGTCCCACGCCCACGTCGCCGACTCGGTTTGGAACGGCGGCATGAGAACGAAGCGCAAGTGCGAACGTTTTCGAGGCGCCTCCCGTGCAACGCGCGGGGGGCGCTTTTACGGTCGATGACATGCGTGCCCGCACCGTCGAGTTTGGAGACCGCCCGTGGACATGGTCATGCCCGCCATCTACGTGCTGCTCATCACGTTTATGCTTGTGGCGGTGTGCTTCGTGTGGTGCCTGGAGGCGGCACATCTCGAGAAGGGCCCCGACGGCCGCCGCCGGTATTGCGCGTCACAAACCTGAAAAATTGTCCAGTGATGTGGCGTCTTACGGTAAGGATGTCAACGGTGTTTCGCATAGCCTTGACGAGGGGTAAACCTGTTGTGACGCAAAAGTCCGGCAATCGCACCGTCGGGGGTCGGGCTGCGCGGGAACGACATCCCTTTAGGTTGCCGACATGCGTTTGGATGCATTTGGAAGGAGCAGGTTATGAACAGGTCTCTGTTATCCACTGAGGGGCAGCTCGTTGCAAGTCCTCGCCGCCGTGCTGCGCTGGGGCTGGCCGGAGCCGTTGCCGCGGGTGCCCTCGCCCTGGGCCTGACGTTCGGCGGGGCCGCAGTGTCGAACGCCTACGCCGATGAGGCAGATTCGTCGGACACCGTCGCGATGGCCGACGAAAGCACCTCTCTGGCCGAGGAGGTGGCTGCCAAGGTGCTGCCTTCGGTGGGTAGCGTCTACGCGCTCATCAATACCGGATACCAGCAGGGCATCTCGCAGGGTAGCTGCGTGGTGCTGAGTGCCGATGGCTACCTGCTGACGAACTACCACGTCATCGAGGGTGCTACCGAGGTCCAGATCACGCTTAACGGCGAGGCCTACGAGGCCGAGGTCGTGGGTTCCGACCCTACGAGCGACGTGGCCGTGCTCAAGATCGATCCGGGCGACGATGAGCTGACCCCCATCGAGATCGGTGACTCCTCGACGGTCTCCGTCGGCGAGTGGGTCATGACGGTCGGCACGCCCTACGGCGAGAGCGGTACGGTCTCGCAAGGCATCGTGTCGGGCCTCAACCGTACCGCCGTCATAGAGCTTGACAGCACCGAGGCCTACTACGTCGGTCTCATCCAGACCGATGCCATGATCAACTCCGGCTCGTCGGGCGGCGCTCTCGTCAACGCCGAGGGCCAGCTTATCGGCGTGACCACCATCAACACGACGACCACGGGCGACTGGGCCGGCATGAGCTACGCCATCCCGTCTAACTATGTCATTGACATCGCCACCCAGATCATCGAGACGGGCACGGTCCAGCACCCGCAGATCGGCGTGTCGGTCACGAGCCTGATGGAGGCGTACTACAGCGGTGTCTACCATCTGGGTGACTCGTCGTCGGTGCTGGGCGCCTACGTGGCCGGCGTCGTCGAAGGCTCGGGCGCCGAGGCGGCCGGCATCCAGGTTGGCGACGTCATCACCGCCATCGACGGCAACGAGGTCTATTCCTCCGACGACGTCATCATCCAGGTCCGCTCGCACGCCATCGGCGACACCGTGACCCTCACCGTGGTCCGCGACGGCGAGGAGCTCGACATCGATGTGGTGTTGGGTTCCGACAACGCCGAGGCCGCCGCTGCCAGCGCCGCCAGCGAGGAAGACACCTCTGCTGAGGAAGGCGCCTCGTCCGAGGAAGACGCCTCCACCGAGGAGGAGCCGGGCGCGACCGAGGATGACTCCTCCGCCGAGGAGGCTGCACCCGAGGAAGGGACCGCGCCCGAAGGGGAGCAGGGTATGCCCGACGAGACCGTGCCTGGCCAGAGTGGCCAGCCCGGTTGGAGTTGGGACGACGGTAGCCAGGGCAGCGGTTCCAACGACGCTTACGGTCCCGGTTGGGATGAAGGCGGCAGCGACTGGGGCTACGGCTCCGATTGGGGCTGGGGTTGGGGCGGCTGGACGGCCGGTTCCACCGAGCAACTCGGCGACGTCGCCTAGGTTCGATTCATCCCGTGCCCGACGGCCTTGGGTCTGACGGCTGCGCGCGGCGGGCCTGTCCCCGGCAAGGGGAGGGCCTGCCGCGCGTTTTTGTATGCCGCACGTCTTCCGCAAGCCCAGGTTTCGAGTCGATGTGACGGGGTTTACGGCTTATCGACGCATCGGTTACCGCTCGTTTACCGAAACGCTCCCGCAATCCGGAGGCCGTACGGTTGCATCCGTCATATCGGATCGCCCCGTACGGGGTGGGTTCACGGAAGGAGAGGTGACCGCGATGCTCGATACGGGCGATACCGCCTTCATCCTGGTCTGCGCGTTCCTCGTGTTCATCATGACGTTGGGAATCGGATTCTTCTACGGCGGCATGGTTCGTCGCAAGAACATGGGCAACACCATGCTCATGTGCGTGTCCGTTGCCGGCGTCGTGAGCGTCCTGTGGGTCGCGGTGGGCTACACCATCGCGTTCGGCAGCGGCCTTGCAGCCGCCGACGGGACGGCCAACCCCATCATCGGCGGCTTCGAGCGGCTGTTCCTCTCGGGCATCGACCTCGAAACGATGTGGGGCGACATCCCCGAGTTCGTGTGGGCGCTGTTCCAGGGCATGTTCGCGCTCATTACCGTCGCCATCATCTCGGGTGCGGTCGTCGAGCGCATGAAGTTCAGCCGCTTCCTGGTCTTCATCGCCCTGTGGGTGCTGCTCGTGTACGCCCCGCTCGCCCATATGGTCTGGGGCGGCGGCTGGGTCTCCGAGATCATCGGCGCCTACGACTTCGCCGGCGGCGACGTGGTGCACATCAGCTCGGGCGTGTCGGCCCTGGTGCTCGCCCTGGTTGTCGGTTCCCGCCACGGCAACGGCAAGCTCACCTATCAGCCCCATAACATCCCGTTCGTGATGCTCGGCACGCTGTTCCTGTGGCTTGGCTGGTTCGGCTTCAACGCCGGCTCCGCCGGTGCGGCCAACGGGCAGGCCGGCCTGGCCTTTGCCACCACCAATACCGCGGCGGCGGCGGGCCTGCTTGCCTGGATGGCCGTCGAGCGCCTCACTACCGGCAAGTGCACCGTCCTCGGCGCCTGCTCGGGTGCGGTGGCGGGCCTGGTGGCCATCACCCCGGCCGCCGGCTACGTCGAGGTTTGGGCGGCCCTCGTCATGGGTGCCGTGGTCGCGGTCATCTGCTACTTCGCGGTTTCGCGCCTTAAGAAACGCCTCGGCTACGACGACGCCCTCGACGCCTTTGGCGTGCACGGCATCGGCGGTATGTGCGGCACGATCCTGACCGGCTTGTTCGCGGTTCCCGAGCTCGGCGGGTTTGCCGGACTGTTCTACGGCGACCCCATGCAGCTCGTGCGCCAGCTCCTGTCGGTCGTGTTCGTGGTGGCCTTCGCCGCGATTATGACGTTCATCATCGCCAAGGTCATCCAGCTCGTCGGCGGCCCGCTGCGCGTCTCCCAGCGTGACGAGGCTCAGGGTCTTGATATCTCCCAGCACGGCGAACCGGCCTATCCCGCCTTTAGCGGTATGGACTTGAACTAGAAATCTGTTGGCGATATTGGGCTGGCACCATGGTGGCGAGACGTGCTCGGTCCCCGGTGGAACATCGAGCGCCGGGCACGTCTTCCCCGCACCACGGGTTCGCTGCAACCGGCCCACACCAGACCGTGAGACGAAAGGAGCTGTGAGCGCGTGAAGAAGATAGAGGCGATCGTCCGCCCCGAGGTCATCGAAGACATCAAGAGTGCCTTGTTCGCTGCCGATGTCGAAGGCATGACGATTTCGCAGGTGCAAGGGGCGGGAAACCAGCACGGCTGGACCGAGTATTATCGTGGCACCGAGGTTCTGGTGCAGCTTCGCGCCAAGGTGAAGATCGAGATCGTACTGCCCGACGACCGTATCGAGGACGTCTGCAAGGTAATCGTCAAAAACGCGCGCACCGGAACGTCCGGCGAGGTGGGCGACGGCAAGATTTTTATCTATCCGGTTGAAGAGGCCGTGCGCATCCATACCGGCGAGACTGGCGACGGGGCGATTCTGACGAGCAAGAAGGAGACTAAGAAGAGCGCGTAGGCGTTCCGAGGTCGGTGTTTCCGTGACGGACCGGCGTGGGATGCGGCGATTTTGGGCAAGTCGTGAAGAAAAAATCGGCCGCTAGCCGCGCTTGCATTCTACTGCCGTGTCCGTCATTATTACCTGGCTGCAAGGCGTGGTGGGAGTAGCTCAGTTGGCAGAGCGACGGACTGTGGCTCCGTAGGTCGAGGGTTCGAGCCCCTTTTCCCACCCCAGCAGCCGATGGGCCGTTAGCTCAGCTGGCCAGAGCAGGGGACTCTTAATCCCAAGGTCCAGGGTTCGAATCCCTGACGGCCCACCATCGAAATCCTAGGCCGGGGCGGGTGAACCGCTCCGGCTTTTTTGTTTAAACGCCTGGCTGCGCGTACTCCGCACGCCTTTTGTGCGCCCCTTACCCCGCCGGGGTGACGTCCCTCTGAAGCGCTTTGTTTTCCAAGATTACCCCGCCGGGGCAATGGCCTTTTTCTTCGGGCGGGCCCATGATGCGTCTCAGCAACCGGCGCTGACGCCGGCAACCGTGCGAGGTGCGCCGAGGGCCTGACCCGCTGGCGCATGATCAAAGGAGGAGCAAAACATGGACACTGCCATGAGCCGCCGCAGCTTTCTGCAAGGTGCGGGCGTCGCTGCCGCCGGCGCGGCCGCTGCGGGCGCGCTGACCGCCGCCGGGCCCACGACCGCCCAGGCGCTCGACGCGCTGACTTCCGAGACTCCCGAATGGCTGGGCAGCGCGCCCGAGATCGACGAGGCCGACATTACCGAGACCATCGACACCGAGGTGCTCATCTGCGGCTTCGGCACGGGCGGCGTGCCTTGCGCCCTGTCGGCTGCCGAGAGCGGCAACCAGGTCCTCGTCATCGAGCGCGACTCCGAGGAGACCGTCCAGGATATGCGCGAGGACCTCGGCGCGATCAACTCCACGCTGCAGCAGGAGTCGTTCGACGAGTTCCCCGAGTTCGAGATTTCGGAGAAGGACGCCGTCGAGGACATCGTTCGCTACGCCAACGGCTACTGCAACTACGACCTCATCAAGATGTGGGCCCAGCGCTCGGGCGAGGTCATCGACTGGGTCACCGAGACCATCGAGTCGACCGGCAAGGCCTACATGGAGTTCGAGGGCAGTATCGGCAACCAGGACGGCGAAAGCCGCGACCGTGCGTATGCCACCGGCCACAGCCCCCACACCAACGACGAGGCGGGCGAGGACGAGTCCTACACCACCATCATGCGCGACGCCGCGGTCGCTGCGGGTGCCGAGGTGCGTTGGAGCACCCCGCTCATCAAGCTTGAGCAGGACGAGGACGGCTGCGTGACCGGCGCCATCGCCCAGGACAACGCCGGCGACGGCCACTACATCCGAATCAACGCCTCCAAGGGCGTCGTGCTGGCCACCGGCGGCTACAGCACCAACACGGCCATGATGCAGGCCCTGCAGCCCGAGATCCTCGACGCGCGCATCCTGTGCACGAGCGGTTCGACCGACGACGGTTCGGGCATCAAGGCGGGCATGTGGGTCGGCGCCCGCAAGGACCCGATCGGCACCTCGATCCTGTTCAACCGCTGCTGCGTGCAGCCTGACCAGGTGGCCGGCAACAGCGTCGTGGGCCGCTGGTTCTGGTTCGGCGAGCAGCCCTTCCTCAAGGTCAACCTCAACGGCGAGCGCTTCTGCAACGAAAGCGGACCCTACGACTACATGCTGCACAGCACGTGGCTGCAGCCTCAGCACACCTACGTCGACATCTGGGACTCCGACGCCAAGGCCAAGGCCGAGCAGATGGAGGAGGTCGGCTGCTGCCGCCTGTTCCCGTTCGACAACGGCGCCCAGAACAACATCTCGTTCGACGTGGTGTGGGACAGCATGAACCAGAGCCTCATCGACGACGGCTACATCCAGGTCGCCGACACCATTGAGGAGCTTGCCGAGAAGCTCGACATCCCGGCCGACACCCTGGCCTCCACCGTTGAGACCTACAACGGCTATTGCGACGCCGGCGAGGACCCCGACTACTTCAAGGAATCCTACCGCCTCACGAAGATCGACACCCCGCCCTACTACGGCGTCCGTACCGGCGCCTGGCACCTCGCCACGTTCGACGGCCTGCTCATCGACACCCATATGCGGGTGCTCGACCAGGACAACAACCCCATCGAGGGCCTGTATGCCCTGGGCGACTGCTCGGGCGGCTTCTTCTGCGTGAGCTATCCCAACCTGTTCACGGGCCTTGCCTGCGGCCGCACCACCACCGAGGCCTATATCCTCGGCCGTGAGCTTGCCGAGAAGTAAGGACCGGCGGGTAGGGGAGGCGCTGCGCCCCGCTCAAGAGAGATCGATGTACCGAGGAACCCGGGCCGCGCGTGCGGTTCGGGTTCTTCTGTTGCGCGGGCGGTTCTCCTTGCCGCCGCGCGCGACCCCTGCCGCCTGTGTCGTACAATCTCGTTCCTGGAGGGTCGGATCAGGCGGGACGGAGGTGCGATGAACGCGGCGTGCGTGCGGGCGGCGGCCGGTATGGCGTGCCAGTACCTTGCGGTCCTGTTGATGAACCAGATGCTTTTCCCGCTGTTCGACGGGGTCTTCACCTATGCGCGCGACATCTCCATCGTGTTCTCGGCGGCGTGCCTCATCGGGTTGTCGGTCCTGGCGATGTGGCGCCCGCATCTCGTCAGGGGTCGCGCGCTGTGCGTCGGCGTCGGGGCCGTCGCACCGGTGGCGTTTGCGGGCATGGCGGCGGGCGTCGTCTGGGGACAGGTGTGGCTGCTCGTCGTTGCGGCCTGCGCCGGGTGCTTCTGCCGCAGCTGGAGCGCGGTGACGGTGAACATGTCCGCCGTCTCGCTGTCGGGCGGGCGCGTCGCGGCCGTCGTTGCCGTGGGCGTGCTGGGCGCCTACGCGCTTGATGCGGCGCTCGTGTGGTGCTTCGGCCCATGGGTGTGCGCAGCCCTCGCCATCGTGGTGCTTCCCTGGGCCATGCTTGCCCTGTGCGGCAGCTCGGCATGCGGCCTGTGCGACGTCATCGCGACGTCCGAGCCTGCCGCCGAGACCTCGGTCACCCGTCCGGCGTCGTTCCTGCCCCTCTCGAGCACGCTTTACGTCTTCCAATTCATCGTGTTCATTGCGTTCGGGTTCGCGCTGCGCTTCGGCGAGGTCGACGGGTCTCCGAGTTTCAACACCGCCGTTACCTCCCTGGGCGGCCTTGCGCTGCTTGTCTGGGTGTTCGTGCGTCGCGGGAAGGTCTCGTTCGACGCGCTGTGCAACGTTGTCGTGCTCACGCTGCTCGCCGGCCTGGGGCTGGCGGCGGCCGGCACCTACGACGGGACGCATGTGGCGACCACGGTGCTTTCGGTGGGCAACGCCCTCTACAACGCGTTCATCGCGTGCGTGCTCGTGGCGCTGGCTGCGCGCAACCGGGTGACGGCGCTGTCGATCTTCGGCTGGGCCAGCGGCATCGGCGGCCTGGGCACGACGCTCGGTGCTTTCATGGGTACCACGGCCAACGCGCTGCTCGCGGCCGACAACGTGGGGGCGCTGTCGCTCGTCATCGTGGCGTTTCTCGTGCTGTTCATGGGATACGTGCTGTTCGCGTTGCGCAACTACAGCTTCCACACCGAGATCGAAAGCGTCGTGGAGCCGGCGCCCGTGCCCGCCGCCGTCGAGGTCCCCATGAACGGCGAGGAGGCCTTCGCCGCGCTGTGCCACGGCATATCGCAGGAACACGGCCTTACGCCCCGCGAGGAGGAGGTCTTCTCGATGCTTGCGCGTGGCCGCAACCGCGAGTACATCGAGAGCGCCCTGCAGGTCTCGCGCAACACGGTGAAGGCCCACGTGAAGCACGTCTACACCAAGCTCGGCATCCACAGCCACCAGGAGCTCATCGACCTGGTCGAGGCTGCGGCGCAGGAGGGGTAGGCGGCGGGGGGTCGTATGGGCCGGTCGTGCGGGCCGGGTGCAACGAGACGGGCGGCCGTGTGCGAGAGTGTCCTGCAGAGATCGCCCTTTCCGACTCCATAGACGCTGACTTCACAGCTGCCGGTTTTCCATATCCAATATGTTTGGCCGATGTGTGCAAAAAGATGCCCGGCGAACGGTTCAAAACCTCGCCCAAAGCCGGTTGCCGTGCCCGCAGATAAATATGCTTGTCATTTCGATAAATTGACGATGCTATTTCGTCTCACCCGGCTTTTGAACTCGCATGAGAATCATTCGCAGGGCCATTTTTGCGCACATGCCGGGGCTTCCGGTGCAGGGACTCGTTTGCGCACTGTACCGAGCCGTCCTCGCCGACGGGTTTTGTCCTGCCCTCCCGCTGCTGCGTCTGACTCCGCTATTCCCCATCGCCCAGCAGGCGCCGGATGCCGGCGAAGGCGATGTCGTAGATGGGGGGCGTCTCGACCGATATGCCCACCTGCTCCATGGCGGCGCGCTGCTTGGGTGTGACCTTGGCGTAGGGGTAGATGCCGAAGACGAACGGGAAGAGCAGCCTGACGAACGTGTCCCGCTCGGCGTCGCCCAGCGTGGGAAGGAACTTGCCGACCAGCGCCCCAACCTCGTGGAACGTCTGCGCGTAGACTGCCTTGAACTCCACAAGGCGCTCCAAGCGGCTGGCCTCCTCGATGTCGTGGAGGTTCGTCGACAGCAGTTTGAGCATGACCTCGCGTTCCTCGAGCGAGCGCGCTATGGCGTCGGCCAGCTCGGTACGGGTCAGGTGCTCGGAGCCTTCCCGGATGGCGCGCAGCTGCCCGTTCCAGAGCGTGTACTCCCGCTGTAGCAGCGCGAGGAAAATCTCTTCCTTTGTCTCGAAGTAATTGTAGATTGAGGTGCGCGTACAGGAGGTCACCTTGCCGATCTCGCGGATGGTGATGTCCTTGAAGCTCATCGTCCCGTAGAGCTGAGCGCAGGCGTCGACGATTTCTTCCTTGCGGGCGTTGGTCAGCGCCTCCGAACCTCTCGGCATGTCCGTGCACCTTTCTTTCGCAGATCGCCGGTGCCGCCGGCTGCAGCCATTGTCGCACAACGTCGCAAGGTCTATATTGACACCGTGACAGAATACATGATACTAGCCAAAACGCCTCCGCCGGGCAGCGGGCGGGAAAAGAACCGGGGCATCGCCCAGCCCGTCCGTCCGCCGCGCCGGAAGGGGGTGCGGGCGGGGGAGGGGAGGAGACCGCTATGGACATCGTTGTGCTGCAGGGTAGCCCGAACCTCGACGGCTCGACCGCGATTCTGGTCGCTGAGTTCGCGCGCGGGGCGCGCGAGGCTGGGCACACGGTGGAGCGCGTGGACGTGGACCGGCTCGACGTCGCTCCGTGCACGGGGTGCGTGGCCTGCGGTATGGTGCTGGGCCACGGCTGCGGTGCCCCGTCGATGACGCGGAGTACCGGCGCGCCGCGACAAGCTTACGAGCTGGGACGCAGCCTGTAGGGGGCAGCCTTGTGGGATCGGCTTGCGCGCCGCGCCGGTCCTACCCCCGGCCCCTTACGCCTTCTTTGCGTTGGGGACGGTCGTGCCGGCGAGCGCCTTTTCGCCGGGGCGCCCAAGCGGCCCCACGAGCTCGTGGGCGGTGTAGGGCTCCTCGAGGTAGGCGACCTCATCGGGCGTCAGCTCAACGGCGAGGGCCGCAACCGCGTCGTCCACACGCTCGGGCCGGGTCGCCCCCACGATGGGCGCCTCCACCCCGCGCGCCCAGTGCCAGGCCAGCGCAACCTGCGCCATCGGTACCCCGTGCCGCTCGGCAACCTCGGCGACGCGCGCCACGATGGGCATGTCGCGTTCCCGCGTCGCGTCGTACTTGCTCGCCATCACCTGGTCGGTGCGGCTGCGCACCGAGTCTGTGTCCCATGCGGGGCGGCACAGGTGCCCCGACGCCAGGGGCGAGTAGGGTGTGAGCGCCATGCCGAACTGGCGGCACACGGGGATCATCTCGCGCTCGTCCTCGCGGTAGAGCAGGTTGTAGTGGCACTGCATGCTCGTGAACTTCGTCCAGCCGTTGCGCCCCGCCGCGACCTGCATGGTGTGGAGCTGGTAGGCGTACATCGCGCTCGCGCCGAGGGCGCGCACCTTGCCGGCGCGCACCAGGGAGTCGAGCGCCTCCAGGGTCTCCTCGACCGGCGTGTTGTAGTCGAAACGGTGGATGATGTAGAGGTCGAGGTAGTCGGTGCCGAGGCGGCTCAGCGTGCCGTCGATTTCGCGCAGGATGGCGTCGCGCGACAGGCACCCCTCATTGAAGTAGACCTTGCTCGCCAGCACAACCTTGTCGCGCGCCACGCCCAAGTCGCGCAGGGCGGCCCCGATGTACTCCTCGCTCGTGCCGTTGGCGTAGCAGTTGGCGGTGTCGATGAAGTTGACGCCCAGCTCGAGCGCGCGGGCGATGACGGCGCGCGTCGCGTCGGGGTCGAGCGTCCACTGATGGTGGTCGGGCGTCGGCACGCCGAAGCTCATGCCGCCCAGGCATATGCGCGGCACCTCGATGCCCGACCAGCCGAGCTTCGTGTACTGCATCTCCGGCAGCGTCTCTGCCATGTCCGTGCTCCTTTCGTCTCAGCGGCCTCAGGTATATGTTCGGTCGAAACCAGCTACAGCCCTGGAGTACCTACAGGCCCAGGCCGTCGACCCAGGCGGCGACCTCATCGGCGGGCGTCCCGCCGGCGAAGCGCGCGCCGTCGAGCCAGGTGCCGGTGCCTGCGAGCGCGCCGAGGTTCTGACCGCTGCTGCTCGCGGGCGACGAGCCCGAGGTCCAGAACGGCACGACGGTCTTGCCTGTGAAGTCGTTGCCCGCGGCGAAGCCGTCCATCACCCATGATGCGTTGCCCCACCAGATGGGATACCCCACGAACACCGTGGTATACGCGTCGAAGTTTGGCGGCACCGTCTGCTGCAGCTCGACCGAGCGGTTCGGGTCGTTGCGCTCGACGCTCGTGCGGCTGTTCGCGTCGTTGTAGTCCACGTCTTCCGCCGTGTAGGGGACGGCAGGGGTGATGGCGAACGTATCGGCCCCCAGGTGGTCGACGATCGCCTGGGCGATGCCCGCGGTGTTGCCCGTCGCCGAGAAGTACGCTACAAGCACGTTCGACTTTGGCTGGGCTTCGTCCCCCTCTTCGGGGGAGTCCCCGTCTGCGGCGTCGAGGTTCACCAGCTCGTAGGCCTGGCTGCCCAGGCCGATGGCCTCGGCGTGGTCGAGCGTGTGCGCGCCGTTGCGGATCTCGATGCGCTCGACGAGCGAAGCGCCGTCCTCGGCCGCGTACACGAGGTCCACGCAGGCGCGGTCGAGCGCCACGGGGTCGAGCGACGCGAGGATGCCGATGTCGGCCATGTCGGGTTCGGCGGGGTGGGAGTCGCAGTCGCAGTCCACCGACAGGCGGTTCATGACGTTGACATAGCAGATGTTCCCGTCCAGGTAGTCGGCGACGGCCTTGGCCGCCTCGGCCATCGACTCGAGAAAGTCGTCCTGCGCGGGGCTGCCCCACGAGGTGGTCGACGTGCCCGCGCTATGGATGAGCATCTTGCCTTCCCGCGACGCGATGCCGATGGAGCAGTTCTTGACAGCCCCGCCGAAGCCGCCCATCGCGTGCCCCTTGAAGTGGGCGAGCGACACTACGGAATCGTAGTTTGCCAGGTGCGCGCCCACAAGGTCCTCGCTGAGGTGGCTGCCGCCCTCGACCGGCAGGCTTAGCGACCCGTCGGCGTCCATGATGTCGACGTCGGCAATCGCGGCGAAACCGTGGTCCTCGGCCACCTGCATGCTGCCTTCGACCGTGGAGCGCGTCCCGCCGTAGGCCGTGGTGCACTCCACGATGGTGGCGCCGAGGCGCTGTACCAGGTCGGCGATGAGGTCGGGCTGCAGGAAGTTGTTCCCACCCGGCTCGCCCGTCGAGAGCTTGACGGCCACGTTGCCCTGGGGCTCGAAGCCGAGCGCGTCGTAGGCGCGGGCAAGGCCCTCGGGCGAGATGTCGCGCGTGAAGTAGACCTGGGGGACGGTCGCCGTCTCGGCGCCGCCGTTGGCCGGGGTCTCCGCCTCGGCTTTTGCGCCATCCCCTTCCTGCGGGGCCGCAGCCTCGTCGCCGAGCGCGTGCCGCGCGAGCGCCCCCGCACCGGCGAGCGCCGCGAGCCCGACGCCCGCCGCCCCCACAAACGCGCGCCTGCCGATGGCGCGCGTCGAGCCGGGCGTTTCCGTTCCGTGTGTTTTCGTACCGCCCATGGTTACCGCCTTTCGCTGTCGTCGGTTGCGATCTGCAAGGCCGTTTGCACTGTTGGGGACGCTCGTGTTCGGGACGTGCCCACCGGGGACGGCGGCCGCGGGCGCGTTCGACCGACTGGACCGTTCGCCCGTTGCCCCGGGCGGGCACGATCGTCGGGCGGCATGCTCTTCCGCCCGGCATGAGCCGCCCGATCCGAGCACTACTTCGTCTCGGCGTCCTTCTTAAAGCTCAGGCACTTCCCGATGACGTCGCCGGTGCGCAGGTACTCGTAGTTGGGGAAGTCGAACAGTACCGGCTTGAGCGTGCCGTAGTCGATCTTGCCCCTCTCGTCGAGGTGGCGCTCCTCGACGTAGGTGGCGTCGATGCTGCAGATGAAGCTCTCGAAGCCGGGCGTGTGGTAGACGTCCTCGACCGAGCATGCCATCGAGAGCGGCGCGTCGGCTGCCAGGGGCGTGCCGTTGCCGGCGACGGTGTAGGCGAGCAGGTCGGACTTGTCGGTCTTGGTGCCGCTGGCCGACCCGGCGACGTCTACCTCGGGCAGCAGCTGCTCCGAGACGAGGTTGACGGACAGGTGGTTGGTCTGCTTGATGACGCCGTTGATGAAGTGTGCGTCCGCGAGGCTTACGAGCACCCGGTCGTGGCCGATGATGCCCATGTGGGCAACCGTGGTCCAGGTGGGCTTGCTGCCGTTCATGGCGCCGACGAGCGCGATGGGCATGGGGTAGAGCGCGAGCTTGGAGCCGATCTCCTGCTTCATGGTGGGATGTCCTTTCAGGCTTCGTAGGGTCTTCGGGGTGTAGAAATCCGTGGGTTCGCAAACCCTGCAGGTTTGATGAGACGCAGGGCTGTTGGGTCTACGGATTTTATTCTGACACAGTGACAGAATATGGAAAGCAGTATGCACGCATTCTGTCATCGTGTCAATATACGGGATGTGGCGGTACCGGGGACTTTGCCGGTTCGCGGACGAATAGTTGGCAGCCTTTTTGACGGAACCCCGCTCCCGATCCCGGCATCCGTGCCGCCCACCCGCGCTTCGCCCGCTGTGCGCCCTCCCCGTCGTCGTCCCGCGCCCCCGTATCCCCGCGCTTTTTGTAGCGAGCGCTCGCGGCTCTCCGCGCCCCTGCTCCCCATGGCGTACAATCGTCTCCCGTAATCGAAGGCGTCCATCCAACTGCAGGTGCGCGGGCGGCGCAAACGGCGCGGAAGAGAGCGGGGTTCCCCTTATGACGAAGCATGTGTTTGTAACCGGCGGTGTCGTGTCGTCCCTGGGCAAGGGCATCACGGCGGCGTCGCTTGGGCGCCTTCTTAAGTCGCGCGGGTACAAGGTCACGATGCAGAAGATGGACCCCTACCTCAACGTCGACCCGGGCACGATGAGCCCGTTCCAGCACGGCGAGGTGTTCGTGACCGACGACGGCCACGAGGGCGACCTCGACCTGGGCCACTACGAGCGCTTCATCGACGAGAACCTCAACCGCGACTCCAACGTCACGCAGGGCTCGGTCTACCAGACGCTCATCAACCGCGAGCGCCACGGCGACTTCCTCGGCGGCACGGTGCAGGTCATCCCGCACGTCACCAACGAGATCAAGGCGCGCATCCACCGTCTGGCCGAGAAGACCGAGGCAGACGTCGTCATCACCGAGATCGGCGGCACCATCGGCGACATCGAGTCGCAGCCCTTCATCGAGGCCATCCGCCAGTTCCGCAAGGACGTCGGCTACGGCAACGTGTGCTACATCCACGTGTCGCTGCTGCCCTATATCGCCGCTTCCCACGAGGTCAAGACCAAACCCACGCAGCACTCGGTCAAGGAACTGCGCAGCCTGGGCGTCTCGCCCGACATCATCGTCCTGCGGTCCGACCACGAGGTCGACTCCAAGATCTGCGCCAAGGTTGCGTCGTTCTGCGACGTCGACCAGGACGAGGTGTTCGTCAACAGCGACTGCCCGTCCATCTACGACGTGCCCAATCTGCTGGCCGAGCAGGGTTTCGACCTCAAGGTCTGCGAGCGTCTGGGCCTCGACCAACACACGAGCGACATGGCCGAGTGGAACGCCTTCCTCGCCGCGAAGGCCGCGGCCGACACCTCAGACGAGCCGACGGTGAACATCAAAGTCGTCGGTAAATACATCCAGCTGCCCGACGCCTACCTGTCGGTCATCGAGGCGCTGCACCACGCGGGCGTCGCCAACGGCCGCAAGGTCGACATCGAGCTTGTCGACGGCGAGGAGCTGACGGCGTCCGGCGTCGAGGCGGTGCTCGGCGGGGCAGACGGCATCCTGGTGCCGGGCGGCTTCGGCCAGCGCGGTTTCGAGGGCAAGCTTGCCGCCGCCCACTACGCGCGCGTGAACAAGGTTCCCTACCTGGGCATCTGTCTGGGCATGCAGGTTGCGGTGTGCGAGTACGCGCGCAACGTGCTCGGCTGGGCCGACGCGCATTCCGCCGAGTTCAGCGAGTCGACGTCCCACCCGGTCATCAACCTGATGCCCGACCAGGCCGGCATCGTCGATATGGGCGGCACGATGCGCCTGGGCGCCTACCCCTGCGTCGTGAAGCCCGGCACGCTGGCGGCCGCATGCTACGGCGTCCCCGAGATTTCGGAGCGCCACCGCCACCGCTTTGAGATGAACAACGAGTTCCGCGACCAGATCGAGGGGGCCGGCCTCACCGTGTGCGGCACCTCGCCCAACGGAAAGCTCGTCGAGATGGTCGAGCTGCCCACAGACGTGCACCCCTGGTACGTCGCCGGCCAGTTCCACCCCGAGTTCAAGAGCCGTCCCACCAAGCCCCACCCCCTGTTTAAGGGCTTTATCAAGGCCGCCTGCGCCTACGGTGACGCCCGTATGTCCTCTGCATGCGGCTGCGACGCATAGGCGCAGGCGGCAAGGCGTCTCCTGGTGGCGAGCGGGCTCGAACGCGGCTTAGATGAATACCTCGACTACCTGCGTGTGGAGAAGGGTGCCGCGCGCAACACCGTGGCGGCCTACGGGCGCGACTTGCGCTCGTGGGTTGCCTGGCTTGGACAGGAGTGCGACGAGGATGCCCCCGACGAGGTGGTCCGCGGCGACGTGGAGCGCTATGCGGCCTACCTGCGCGGTCAGGGGAAGGCGGCGTCGAGCGTCGAGCGGGCGGTCTCGGCCATCAAGGGCTTCCACAGGTTTCTCTATACCGACGGGCTTGCCGAAACGATGCCCACGGCGGACGTGCGTCTGCCCAAAAAGCCCGCCCGCCTGCCGCACTCCATAACGGTCGCCCAGGCATTCGCACTGCTCGACCAGCCGTTCGAGGACACGCCGCGCGGCCGGCGCGACCGCGCCATGCTCGAGGTGCTCTACGGCTGCGGGCTGCGCGTGAGCGAGCTGTGCGGTCTGGACCTGTCGGCCTGCCACCTCGAAGAGGGTTTCTTGCGCATCTTCGGCAAAGGCGGCAAGGAGCGGCTCGTGCCTGTCGTGGGCTCGGCCTTGCGCGCCTTGGCCGACTACCTCGCATCCGGGCGTCCGGGTCTGCACACGTCGGCGTCCGTCGTGCCCGTCGATCCCGACGCGGTCTTCCTCAACGCCCGCGGGCGGCGCATCACCCGCCAGGCCGTGCACCGTGTGGTCGAGCGCGCGGGCACCGCCGCGGGCATTGCGGGTCTCCACCCCCACACCCTGCGCCACGCCTTTGCGACGCACATGCTAGCCGGCGGCGCCGACCTGCGCGTCCTGCAGGAGATCCTCGGCCACGCCGACATCTCCACCACCCAGATCTACACCCACGTCGACCGAGAGCACCTGCGCGAGGAGTACCTCTCGGCGCACCCGCGGGCGCACGTCCGGTCGCCGGGCAACGTGTAGGGATCGCCCGCCGTTCGCCGACGGATGTGTGCGGCGTGTGCTGGGTTGCGCCGGCTGTGCGGGACGGGCGCACGCCTGCGCTTCACCGCCCACCCCGGCGTCTTTACGCGGCCTTGTTGGGTATGTGGTGTCTCCGGCCTGTCATCTTCCCAACATCTTGTGTTAACGGCTGTTCGCCGATTGTCGTTGGCATGTCTGGGGTGGGTTCAAGCATCATGTTGGTGGGATAAAATTGCACCCGGTGGGATGAAATGTCATAAATGTTGGTGTATCCTAGACCGTACATTCAGGATGGCGCTCTCGATTGACTGAGAGGAGGAGGGATGGAACAGCAGGCGGCTCAGGAGCAGGAAATGCAACAGGAGCCGCAAGAGGTTCTGGAGCCGTGCTTCACCGGAACGTTCGAACACACGCTCGACGCAAAGGGGCGCGTCTCCTTGCCCGCCAAGATCCGCCGGTTCCTCCCTTCGACCGTCAAGACCGTGCTTTCGCTCGACAAGAAGGCCGTTTACGTCTTCAGTCCGAAGGCCTACAAGGCCTGGTACGACAGCTTCTTCCCGAATGGATACAACCCGCGTTCGTCCAAGGACGTCAGTCTCAGGACGAGGCTGATGGCCTTTGCCGAGGACGCCGACATCGATTCGGCCGGACGAATCGGCATCAGCGCCAAGCTTCGCAGGCTTGTCGGTCTGGAGAAGGACGTGACCATCATCGGCTCCGGCGACTATCTCCAGATCGTCGACCGCGCGAGGTTCTCGGCCGTGGAGGACGAGCTGCTCGACATGGACTTCATGGTCGACTAGACCGGCGGCGAAAGGGCGGACGTGGGGGAGCGTGAGCGAGCCTTGACACCCGAATACCGGCATGTACCTGTCATGTTGGACGAAGTTCTGGAGATCCTGTCTCCAAGTGACGGCGACACCGTGTGCGACTGTACGCTCGGGGGCGCCGGCCACTCTCTTGAACTGGGTAGACGCTGCAGCCCGTCCGGACTGCTCATCGGCATCGACCAAGACGACCTCGCCTTAGAAGTGGCCGGCGAGCGCATCCGGACAAACACACCCGAAGTCAAGTCTATCCAGCTCAAGGGGAACTTCTCGGATCTCGACCGCCTGCTCCAGCAGGCGGAGGTGCCGGGGGTCGACTGCTTCCTGTTCGACCTTGGCGTGAGTTCCCCCCAGCTTGACATTCCGTCAAGGGGCTTCTCGTACCACGAGGACGCTCCGCTCGACATGCGTATGGACCCGAGGAACAACACTTTAACTGCAGCTGAGGTCATAAACCACTACAACGAAGCCGACCTCGCTCGGGTCTTGCGCGTGAATGGAGAGGAAAAGTGGGCCGCCCGTATCGCGAAGTGCGTTGTGCAGCAGCGCACCCACGCCCCGATACGGACCACGCTCGAACTCGTGGACGTCGTTAAGAGGGCGATTCCTGCAGCGGAGCGCCGCCAGGGCGGCCACCACCCTGCACGTCAGACCTTCCAAGCTCTGCGCATCGAGGTCAACCACGAGATGGATGCCTTGAGGCAAGGTCTTGAAGCTGCCGTGCGATGGCTCAATCCCGGCGGTCGCGTTTGTGTCATCAGTTATCATTCGTTGGAAGATCGCATCGTGAAAAACCTGTTTCGCGAGCTTTCGCAGACGTGCACGTGCCCACCGGGCCTTCCGGTGTGCGTGTGCGGGTGCGTGCCGGTGTTGGAGCCTATGGGGCGCAAACCGCGCGTCCCAAGCCCCGAAGAGGTGGAACGCAATCCGCGTTCGCGCAGTGCGAAGATTCGCGCAGCCCGTAAGCTGGGTTAGCGCGAAATACGGCAGAGGATGGCCGGCAACGGCCGGATGCAACGGGAGGTGACGGTGAATGGCGTATCCACAGCGGCAGTACTATGTGGAGGGTAGCGCGGCGGTCGAATTCGACCTTGAGCCTGTTGAGCGCGAAGAAGCCCTGCAACAGCCCTCACGTCAGCTTACGGTGCTCCCCGGGTCGCGCGGGCGCATCGGCCGTCAGGAGCAGACGCAGACGGTCCTGTCGCCCATTGCGGTGACGGGCATCAAGTGCGCGGTTGCCTTCGCCGCCGTGTTGGCGGTCGCCGCCTTGGCGCGCATCCTGCTGATAGCCCTTGCCTTTGGCTTTGCCTCCGACAACGCCACCCTTTATGACCAGCTTGAAGAGGCCCGTTCACTCGGTTCCGAGCTTGAAGTCCAGCAGGCGGTTTACAGCAACGCCGACCGCATTACGTCGCTTGCGACCGATGTATACGGCATGGTTTCCGCTGAGAGCGTGACCGTGATCGACCTGTCGGCCAGTACGACCGCCGACGACGACCTGTCGATTGAGTAGCCCATGCGCGGCCGCGACGACCACTCGCGCGCACGCTCCAACGAGGAAGCCAGCTCGTCGGAGTATCGCCATGTCCGCCGGTATGACCGTGACGAAGTAGGAGCTTCTGTCGACGAGCACGTTGAGGGGCGGTATCAGGCCTCAAGCTCTACTTCACCCTCACGTTTAGACTCACGTTCAACAAAAGGTTTAACTTTAGAGTCAGGGCGTTCGCACTCGTCGGAGCGTTCTTACGATCGTTCGTCCGATCGTTCGTCCGGGCATCAGACGACGCGTCCTGCGGGTCGCATCCCCCGCGACGACTTCGACCGTACGTCGGCGTCGTCGCACCATGCGGGAGCGCCGCACTTCGAGCCGGCGACGCCTTCCGGACCGCAGGCCGGCTACGGTGACGCCCCGCAGGGGGACCTCAGCTCTTCTGCCTGCCGGGCGGATTTGGGCAGTGCGAAGGCCGTCTCGGCCGGAAACGCGCTGGCCCGTGCGGTTCGCCGTTTCTCGCGCAAACCCTACTCGCGCGAGGCGTTCGTGGGCGGCCTGCTGGGGACCATGTTCCTCGTGATGGCGGGGCGGCTTGTCTACCTGCAGGCGATTGCCACGGGCACCCTGTCGACGGCGGCCAAGAACGAACGCACGGCGCGTCTCACGCTGGCGCACCGCCGAGGAGGCATCTACGACCGCAACGGCAACGTCTTGGCGCGTTCGGTCGACGCGGTGAACATCGCCGCCCACCCCGACCGCATCACCGAGGTCAACGCGACCGCGAACGTCCTGGCAAGCGTGCTGGGCGGCGATGCGAGCTCCTATGCCGCGCTGATCGAGGGCGATGACAGCTACGTGTACATCGCCACGAAGGTCGACCCCGAGGTCGCCGAGCAGCTACGCGCCGCGTTCGACAGCACCAACACCGAGCGCAGCGAGGCGGACCTGGAGGAGCTAGGCGGCATCGAGTACGAGGATACCTCCAAGCGCGTCTACCCGATGGGCGAGGTCGCCGGCAACGTCGTGGGCTGCGTGGGCACCGACGGGCAGGGCCTCACAGGCCTCGAGCTGCAGTACGACGACGTGCTCAGCGGCACCGATGGCTACCTTATTCAGGAGCGCGGCCTCTACGGCGCGCCGATCGTGGGCGGTCAGTACGAGCGCGTCGACCCGGTCGACGGCGAGAACATCGTCATCTCGATCGACATCGACATCCAGCGCGTGGCGCAAGAGCAGCTGACAGCCATCATCGAGGAGTGGGAGGCCGGCGACGGCTGCGTCGTCGTCATGCAGCCGCGCACCGGCGAGATCCTGGCCTGCTGCTCGACGCCCTACCTCGACCCGGGTGACTTTTCCACGGCCACCACCGAGGCGTTCAACCTGCGCTGCGTGAGCGATTCCTACGAGCCGGGCTCCACCGTGAAGCCCATCACCGCCTCGGCCGCCATCGACCTGGGCGTCGCGACGCCCGAGACGTCCTACTACGTGCCGGCAAACATCGAAGTGGGAGACGACACGGTGGGCGATTCCGACGGGCGCGACTACGACACGACGATGACGCTCACCAACATCCTCGAGCTGTCGAGCAACGTCGGCGCCGTGCTGGTGGCCGAGAGCATCGGCGCCGAGAACTTTGCCGAGTACTTTGAGCAGTTCAAGATCGGCACCCTCACGGGCGTGGACTACCCCGGCGAAGCATTGGGCCTGGTCTCCGATCTCGAGGACTACACGGGTGCCTGGACTGCGATGGCGTTCGGGCAGGGTCTTGCAGTGCCGCCTGTGCAGGTGGCGCGTGCCATTTCGGCCATCGCCAACGAGGGTGTGCTCGTGCAGCCGCATTTCCTTGTGAACCGCGGGGGCACCGACGTGGAGTACGAGGAAGGCGAGCGCGCCATCGCCACGGCGACGGCCGACCAGGTGGCCGAGATGATGTACAGCGTCACCGAGAACGGCTACGGCCGCACAGGCCGCATCGAGGGGTACCGCCTTTCCACCAAGACGGGCACCGCCGAGCGCGTGGACGACACCACGGGCCTCTACATCGACGGGAAATATACGGTGTCGTTCATCGGCTTCGGCCCGACCGACGACCCGCGCGTGTTGGTGTACGTCCTGGTAGACTACGTCCCCAACGCGACCGGCTCCACGGCGGTCGGCGCGAATTGGGCCGTCATCATGCAGGAGGCCTTGGACAAGCTGCAAATCGCACCGTCCTCGTAGCGCCTGCGCCGCGGGAACGGCCTGCCGTGCGGACGGCCGCCGTGCTTTTTTATACGCCGTCTGCCCCGTGCGCTGCGCGCGGGGCAGACTGAACGAACGGAGATAGGGCATGCTGCGCGTTACCCCGCAGGGAGTGGTCGAGGCCACAGGGGCGCACCTGGTGTGCGGGCCCGCGGACCGCGTGGTCGAAGGGGTCGCCGTCGACTCTCGCAAGGTCGCTCCGGGCGAGCTTTTCGTCGCCATCCCGGGCGAGCGGGTCGACGGCAACGACTACGCCGGGGCCGCCCTGGAGGCGGGCGCCGGCGCCGTCGCGATGACGCGCGAGCCCGACGCCGCCCTGGCCGCTGCGGCCGAAGCCGCCGGCGCCGCGCTGCTTGCCGTCGACGACGCCGAGCGGTTCTTGCTCGACCTGGCCGCTTGGTGGCGCTCGGGGCTGTCGTGCGCGGTGGTGGGCGTCACCGGGTCGTCGGGCAAGACGACCACCAAGGAGATGGTGGCCGCCGTGCTCGGCACGACGTTCAAGACGCACGCCACCGAGGGCAACCTCAACAGCCTCATCGGCGCGCCGCTCACGGTGCTTGCCTGTCCTCGCGACGCCGAGGCGCTCGTGGTGGAGATGGGCATGAACTCCTCTGGCGAGATCGCCCGCATCGCCGCGATGGCGCGCCCGCACATCGGCGTGGTCACCAACGTGGGCATGGCCCACATCGGCCTGCTCGGGAGCCGCCTCAACATCGCGCGTGCCAAAGGCGAGCTGGTTGAGGCCCTGGTGAAGACCGACGGGCAGGTCCGATGGCCAACCGCTGCGGTGCTGTGGGGCGAGGACGACTACACCGAGTGGATGCGCGGGCAGGTCGCCGAGCCGCGCGGCATCCGCACGGTGACGTTCGGCACCTCTGCGCACGACGAAGCGCGCTGCACGGAGTTCTCGTTCGACGCGGCGGGGTGCGCCGCAGGCCGCGTGGTGCTGCCGTCGGGGGCGTCCTGCGATCTGGCCCTCGCGATGCCCGGCGAGCACAGCCTCATCGACGCCTTGGCCGCCGCCGCGGTGGGCGACATGCTCGGCGTCTCCGCCGGCCGCATCGCGCAGGCGCTCGGCGCGCTGCGTCCGATGAGGATGCACCAGCAGGTCGTAAGGGCGCCGGGCGGCTTCACGGTCATCGACGACTCGTACAACGCCAACACCGACTCGATGCGCCGCGCCGTGGACGTGCTGTGCGCGTTGCCGGCGAGCCGGCGCATCGCCTGCCTGGGCGACATGGGCGAGCTCGGCGACACCGCCGCGGTCATGCACGCGGTGGTGGGGGCCTACGTGGCCGCCAAGCCCGTCGACGTGCTCGTGGCCGTGGGCCCGCTGTCGCGCGGGATGGCCGAGGCGGCCCGCCTCATGGGCATGGAGAAGGACGCCGTGGTGACCGTCGACGACGCCGACGCGGCCGGGCGCGCGCTGCGCGACGTCCTGCGCCCCGGCGACGCCGTGCTCGTCAAGGCGTCGCGTTCCACGGGGCTCGACCGTACCGTGGAGGCGGTGACGGCCGCATGGGCATAGCCTCCAGTTACCCCACCTACGTCGTGTTCCTGGCGTTGTTCCTGGCGGCCGCCATCGTATTGGCGCTCATGCCGTTCTGGATTCGCCTGCTGCGCTACCGCAAGATCGGCCAGCAGATCCGCGCCGACGGCCCGCAGCGCCACCTGCAGAAGCAGGGCACGCCCACCATGGGCGGCGTGGTGCTGCTCGTGGCTGTCGTGGTGACCTGCCTGGTGTTTGCGCCGTTCAACACGCCGCTTGTGCTGGCGCTGCTCGCCACGGTGCTCACCGCGCTGCTGGGTTTCCTCGACGACTTCGAGTCGGTCGCCCACCGGCGTTCGCTGGGCCTCACCCCGCACGCCAAGCTCATCGGCCAGGCGCTTATCGTGGTGGCGTTCACGCTGCTGGCGGTCAACATGCTCGACCTGTCGCCCGTCGTGACGCTGCCGGGCGGATTCGGCATCGACCTGGGCGTCCTGGCGCCCACCTTCACGGTGGGGGAGGTTCAGATCACAGTTCCGTGGCTCTATGTGGTCTTCGTCTTCCTGCTCATGGCCGGCTTCTCCAACGCCGTCAACCTCAACGACGGGCTTGACGGCCTGTGCGGGGGATGCTCGGCGGTGACGTTGGCCGTGATGGGCATGGTGGCCTTCACGAGCGACGACTTGGCACTGGCGGTGTTCGCCTTCGCCTGCGTTGGCGCCTGCGTGGGCTTCCTCTGGTTCAACTGCTACCCGGCGTCGATCTTCATGGGCGACACCGGGTCGCTCGCCTTGGGCACGGCCTTCGCCGCGCTGGCGATCCTCACCAAGACCGAGGTCGTGTCGCTTGCCATCGGCGGCATCTTCATCGTCGAGGTGATGTCGGTCATCATCCAGGTCGCCAGTTTCAAGCTCACGGGCAGGCGCGTCTTCCTCATGGCGCCCCTGCACCACCACTTCGAGAAGAAGGGCTGGGCCGAGACCAAGGTGGTGACGCGTTTCTGGCTCATCGCGGCGGCGTTCGCCGCGCTCGGCTTCGCGCTGTTCTTCCAGTTCGGCTGAGCAGGGCGTTTGCAACGCTGTTCGGTGCGGCGCCGGTAGGCCCCGTTCGGGAGGCCTGCCGGCTTCGCCGTCGGTTGGGCCCGCCGCCTCCCGCCCGGGATGCGGTGGGTGTGCGGTAAAGGCAAAGGAGATGCGCTTATGGCGCAGCGTTTTGGCGATGTGGCCCTGCTGGGCCTCGGCGCGTCGACCCGGGCGGTAGGCGAGTACCTGGCCGGGCTGCCGGAAGGGTCGGTGCGCTCGGTCACCGCGTTTGCGGGCCGGTGCGGCGAGGCTGCGCGCGCCTGCGGCGGGGCGCTCGAGGCGTGCGGCGTACGGGTTGTCTACGGCACCGAGGAGCTCGAGGGCTTCTTCGACCTGGGCGTGGCGAGCCCGGGCATCCCCTGCACGGGGAGCTTCTACGCAAGCGCTGCGGCGCACTGCCGCGAGCTGGTGAGCGAGCCCGAGCTGGCCTGGCGCGAAAGCACCGCCGACTGGCTGGCCGTGACGGGCACCAACGGCAAGACCACCACCACGGCGCTGGCGTGCGAGCTGTTGCGCGCCGCGGGTCGGGCCGCCCGGCCGGTGGGCAACATCGGCCTGCCGCCCGTCGCCTGCCTCGCCGACCGCGCGCCCGGCGAGGTGTTCGTCGCCGAGATGTCGAGCTTCCAGCTGCACGGCACGAGCCGCTTCGCCCCGATGGCGGCCGCGGTGCTCAACGTGACTCCCGACCACCTCGAATGGCACGGGTCGTTCGAGGCCTACCGCGCCGACAAGGAGCGGGTCTTCTCCGCGATGGCGCCCGACGCGCTGTGCCTGGTGGGCGCCGGCGAGGAGTGCCGCGGCATGGCGGCGCGCCTCAGGGCGGCCGGCCGACGCGTCGCGGTGGTGGGCGATGAGCCGGGTGCGGGGGGCGACGGAGCCTGGGTGGACGCGCGGGGTCGTCTGGCGGTGCGCCTGCACGGAGACGACCACGTGCTGTGCAGCTTCTCCGACATGCGTCTCAAAGGTCCCCACAACGCGCAGAACGCCCTGGTCGCCGCCGCGCTGGCCCTCGAGGCTGGCGCCGACGACCGGTCCGTGGCGCGCGGGCTGCTCGAGTTCGCGCCCCTCGGGCACCGCATCGAGCCGTGCGGCGAGGTGGGCGGCGTGGCGTTCTTCGACGACTCGAAGGGCACCAACGTCGACGCGACCCTCCAGGCGCTCGGGGCCTTCGAGGCGGGTCGCGCCGTCGTGATGCTCGGAGGCCGCGACAAGGGGACCGACCTGGCCCCCCTGGCCGCCGCGGTGGCCGGTCGCTGTCGGGGCGCGGTGGCCTACGGGGCGGCCGGGCCGCGCTTGTACGAGGCGCTCGAGGCGGCTTGCGCACGGGTTCCCGGGTGTTCCTGCACCTTGGCGCGCGCCCCGCACATGCGCGAGGCCTTCGATACCGCGCGCGCCCTGGCCCGTCCGGGCGACGTCGTGCTCCTGTCGCCGGCCTGCTCGTCGTTCGACGAGTTCGACGGCTATGCCGAGCGCGGGCGTACCTTCAAGGCGTGGGTCGCCGAGCTTGCGCGGGCCGCCGGGGACGCGGAGGCCGCACGGTGAGCGCCGCGCGCGCCGAGGCGGCCGCCCGGCCTGAGCGCGGCAGGCAGTTCTGGACCAAGGAGCACCTCACGTCGGCGCCGGTGCTGCTTGCGGTGGCGACGGCGCTGCTGTGCGTGCTCGGCGTGGTGATGGTCTTCTCGGCTTCCTCGGTGGAGGCGGTGGAGGAGGGGGCCTCGGCCTGGGGCGAGGCCAGCTCGCAGGCCTTATATATGCTGATCGGCCTGGGCTTGTGCCTTATCGTGCGCGCCGTAGGCGGGTCGTTTTGGATCACAGGCAAGATGTTCTACGTGCTTTGGGGCGCCGTGCTGGTGCTGCTGGTGCTGGTGCTCGTGCTGGGCGACGACAGCCACGGCGCGACGCGCTGGATCTCCGTGGGGCCGTTCTCGCTGCAGCCCTCGGAGTTCGCCAAGATCGCACTCGTCATGAGCGCTGCGCGTATCTTGGCCGGTTGGGAGCACGGCCAGTACAGCTGGCGCAAGGCGTTTGCGATGATGGCATTCTTCGTGGTGCTGCCGTTCGCCCTCATCCTGTTCCAGCGCGACCTGGGCACCCTGCTCATCGTGGGCGCGACCATCTACCTCATGGCGGTGCTCGCGCGCGTGCGGATACCCTTCCTCGTGGTGCTTGCAGTGCTGTGCGTGGCGGCCGTCATCGTGCTCATCTTCGCCGCGCGCTACCGTACCTCGCGTCTCACGATCTGGCTCGACCCCTACTCCGACTACTACGGCGACGGTTGGCAGCCCATCCACGGCCTGTACGCCTTTGCGTCGGGCGGCTTCTTTGGGCTGGGGCTGGGCAACTCGCGGCAGAAGTACTCCTACCTGCCCGAGGCCGAGAACGACTACATTTTCGCCATCATCGGCGAAGAGCTGGGCTTTGTCGGCGCGGTCTTCGTGATCTTGCTGTTCGTGCTGTTGGGCTGGTCGGGGATGCGCATCGCCGTTGCGGCCGGCAGGCGCGATCGGGTCTCGGCGCTCATGGCGGCGGGCCTCACGATCACCATCGAGGTGCAGGCGCTGCTCAACATGGGCGGCGTGCTTGGCGTGCTGCCGCTGTCGGGCCGGCCTTTGCCGTTTGTCTCGTCGGGAGGATCGTCGGCGATCTCGTGCCTCCTAAGCGTGGGTCTGCTGCTGGGCGTGGCGCGCGACGGCGAGCTGGCGGCACCCGAGCCGCGTGCACGGGCCCTGCGCGCCGAGCGACCCCAGCTCAAGCTGCTTGACGGCGGTGCGCCGCAGCCGAGGAGCGGGCGCCTGCCGCACGACGTCGCGCCGCCTGCCGACGTCTCCGAACGGCTGGACCGCTATGATGCAGGATGGGGGCGCGCTTCCGGGCGCAGACAGGCGTACGAGGGGGCCGACACGTCCCGCGCCGCGCCGCGGCAGTTCCGGGAGCGGGCGCGGCCCGACGACGAGGGGAGGAACCGATGGGCGTCGTCGCGATAGCCGCCGGTGGCACGGCGGGTCACATCAACCCGGCGTTGGCCTTGGCCCAGGAGCTGCGCGGGCGCGGCCACGAGGTCCGCTTCTACGGCACCGTGCGCGGCATGGAGTCCTCGATGGTGCCCGAGCAGGGATTCGCCTTCGAGGGGCTCGACGTATCGGGTTTCGACCGCTCGCGCCCGTGGACGGCGCTGAGCGCGCTGCTTAAGATGCGCGCCGCCCGCCGGCGCGTGCTGCGCGAGTTCGCCGAACGGGGCGCGCCGGCCGTCGCGGTGGGCTTCGGGGCGTATGTGGAGTTCCCGCTGGCTGACGCCGCAGCTCGCGCGGGGGTGCCGCTCGTGCTGCACGAGCAGAACTCCGTGCCCGGCATGGCAAACAAGGCGCTTGCCAAGAAGGCGGCGGTGCTCGCGCTCACCTACCCCTCGTCGCGCGCGGCCTTCGAGGGGCGCACGGGCCCTGCCACCGAGATCGTCGTCTGCGGCAACCCGGTGCGCGCCAGCGTGCTCGCGCCCACCCGCGCGCAGGGCCGTGCGGCGCTCGGCCTGCCCGACGGGGCTACCGTGCTGCTCGTCTTCGGCGGCAGCCTGGGGGCCCAGCATCTCAACCGCACCGTAGTGCGCCTCAAGGACGAGCTGCTCGGCCGTCCCGGCCTCTATGTGCTGCACGCCACCGGGACGCGCGACTACGAGGAGTGCGTCGAGGCGCTGGCCCTCGGCGAGGAGGAGGCGCGGCGCTGGCGCGTCTCGCCCTACATCGACGACATGGGGTCGAACCTGGCCGCCGCCGACGCGGTGCTCTCGCGCGCCGGGGCGAGCTCGGTCGCCGAGATTGCGGCGCGCTGCGTGCCGAGCATCCTGGTTCCCTACCCCTACGCCACCGAGAACCACCAGGCCACCAACGCGGGCTATCTGGTGGAGGCCGGCGGTGCCGTGCTGGTGGACGACGCCGACCTCGACGGGGGGCGCTTTGCGCAGGCGCTGCTGGAGCTGGTGGACGACGCCGGGCGGCGCGCGCGCATGCGCGCGGCGCTCGAGGGGCTGGGCTGCGCCGAGGCCGCCGGGCGTCTGGCAGATGCTGTGGAGCGGGCCGCGGCGGGCGGCCCTCCGGACCCGGGCCCGCCCCGACCGCGGGTAAGATAGTTCGCAAGCGACCGACCCAGGAAAGGGACCTTCCGCACTATGGCACACGACGACAACGCGGGGCGCCCGTTCGAGCGCGTCCACTTCATCGGCATCGGCGGTGCGGGCATGAGCGGCATCGCGCTCGTGCTGCACCAGCGCGGCTACACGGTGACGGGCTCCGACCTCAAGGCGTCGCGCTACACCCGCCCGCTCGTCAAGGAAGGCATCGACGTCGTGCTGGGGCATCACGCCGCCACGGTCGACCGGGTGGCCCCCGAGGTCGTGGTCATCTCGGCCGCCATCCCCGAAGACAACCCCGAGCTGATGCGCGCCCGCGAGCTGGGCATCGAGGTGTGGCACCGCGCCAAGATGCTGTCGTACCTTTCGAGCGGTGCGGTGACGGTCGCCTGCGCGGGCACCCACGGCAAGACGACCACCTCGTCGCTGGCGGCCACGATGCTCGAGCGCATGGGCCAAAAGCCCACCTTCCTCATCGGCGGAGTCATCGACGGCTACGAGACCAACGGCTATTCGGGCGAGGGCCCCTACTTCGTGGCGGAGGCAGACGAGAGCGACGGGTCGTTCCTCTTCCTCGACCCCAACGTCGTCATCGTGACCAACATCGAGGCCGACCACCTCGACCACTACGGCTCGCTCAAGGAGATTGAGGAGACCTTCTGCCAGCTGATGTCCTCGGTGCCCGAGGACGGCTGCCTCATCGTGTGCGGCGAGGACCCGCGACTGCCCGAGCTGGCGCGCACCTGCGGGCGGCGCGTCGTGACCTACGGCTTCGATGCGGGCAACGACGCCGTGTGCTCCGTCGAGGACGTCGCAGGCACCAACGCCTTCGCCGTGCGTCTGCCCGACGGGTCCGTCGAACATTTGCACCTCGACCACAACCCCGGCGCCCACAACTGCCTCAACGCTACCGCGGTGCTCTGCCTGGCATGGGTGCTTGGCCTGCCGGTCGGCGAGGCGGCCTCGGCCATCTCGAGCTTTGCGGGGGTGCACCGGCGCTTCGAGCTGGTAGGGGAGGTCGACGGGGTGCGCGTCGTCGACGACTACGGCCACCATCCCACCGAGATTGCGGCGACCTTGACGGCCGCCGCCGCGCAGTGCGCGGGGTGCCTGCGCGTCGTGTTCCAGCCCCACCGCTACTCGCGCACCCAGGCGCTCGCCGCATCGTTCGGCCCGGCGTTTGACCTGGCCGACGAGGTGCTTGTGATGGACGTCTTCTCGGCCGGTGAGACTCCCGTCCCCGGCGTCACCGGCAAGACAGTCGTCAAGTCGATCAAAGACTGCCGGCCCGGCGCGGCGGCGCGCTACATGCCCAACCGCCACGACATCGTGCGCCATCTCGCCGAGGTGTGCCGGCCCGGCGACGCCGTGCTCACGATGGGTGCGGGCGACGTCACGATGCTGGCGCCTGCGATCGTGGAGGCCCTGGGCGCCCGCCGCGGCGCCTAGGCCGACCGTTTCGCGAAGGGTCCCGCTTATGAGCGTGCAGGGCGCCTACACACGGCTTCTGGAATGCGTCCAGGGCACCATACTCGTCTCAGAGCGCATGCAGCGCCACACGACCTACCGCATCGGCGGGCCGGCGGCGCTGTTCGTGACCTGCGACGACTATGCAAGCCTGCGGATGACGAACGACATCCTGCGCGGCGAGGGGGTGCCCTGGGTCATCATGGGCCGCGGCAGCAACGTGCTTGTGTCCGACGCGGGCTACAACGGGGCGGTCATAACGCTGGGAAAGGAGTTCCGCCGTTTCTCGTTTGACGCCGAGAACCGCCTCCACGTGGGGGCGGGCGCGGCTCTGCAGCGCGTCGTGACCGAGGCGTTCAACCGCGGGTTGTCGGGCCTGGAGTTCGCCGTCGGCGTGCCCGGCACGGTGGGAGGAGCCGTCTCGATGAACGCGGGCACCGCCGAGCAGTGGATCGGCTCGATCGTCGAGGAGGTCGTGACCTTCAGGCCCGGTGCGGGCCTGGTGCGCTACGAGGGCCGCGACGTGGGCTGGTTCTACCGGGACAGCGACATCCCCCCGCGCGAGATCGTGCTCGAGGCGACGCTTGCGCTGCGACCTGGCAACGAGGTTCTTGTGAAACGCACGATGGAGGGCATGCTGGAGCGCCGCAAGGCCACGCAGCCCCTCGATGCCCTGTCGTGCGGCAGCGTCTTCCGCAACCCGCCCGAGCACAAGGCTGCCCAGCTCATCGAGTCGTGCGGCCTCAAGGGCTACACGGTGGGGCGGGCCCAGGTGTCGCCTCGCCATGCCAACTTCATCGTCAACCTCGGCGGCGCCACGGCCGCCGACGTCACCCGCGTCATCGTCCACGTTCTGAACCAAGTGAGGGAGCGCCATGGCGTCGAACTACGACCGGAGGTCAAGTTCCTCGGCTTCCCGTCCTAGCAGGGGCGCCGGCCGAGGCTACCGCAACATGCTCGAGGGTGCCGACGACCTGGCCGGCAGGCCTTCCGCGCGCCGCTCGCGCGACCCGCGCCACGGGTCGTACTACCGGCGCATGCGCCTGCTGGTGCTGAGCGTGGTGGTGCTGCTCCTGGCGCTGATCGCCTACGTGGTCGTCGTGTACTCGCCGCTCTTCGAGATCAAGCGCATTGTCGCCAACCCCACCGAGCACGTAACGAGTGAGACCATCAGCGCGCTCGCCGCGGTTCCGAGCGGGTCGACCCTGTTCAGCGTCGACGAGGCGGGCGTGTCCTCGCGTCTGTCGGCCAACCCTTGGATCGCCTCGGTCACCATCTCGCGCAACTTCCCCGACGAACTGGTCATCGAGGTGCAGGAGCGTGTGGCGGGCGCTGTCGTGATGCTCGCCAACGGCAGCGAGGCCTGGCTCATCTCGACCGACGGCTACTGGCTCGAGTCGCTCGCGCTGGAGGAGGCGACCTCCGACAACGGCGTGGCGGCCCCGGCGGACCAGGCGTATGCGGTGGCCTCCGAGGAGGGGCTCGTGTACATCTCGGAGATCTCGGCCCTCGTGACGCCCTCCGTGGGCACCGCCTGCACCGACACGGCCATCCTCGGCGTGCTGACCTATCTTGAGACCTTCAGCGAGGAGCTGCGCTCGCAGATCGTGTCGGCCAAGGCGTCGTCGCGTGAGTCCATCTCGGTGATGCTTGCCAGCGGCATCGAGATTGCTCTGGGCGCCCCCACCGACATCGAGTTGAAGGAGGAGGTCGCCCTTGCGCTGCTCGAGCTGTATGCCGGCCAGATAACCTACGTCAACGTGCGCGTCCCCACCGACCCGGTGTGGCGCAGCCTCGACGCCGACGCGGCGGCCGACCCCGACACCGGCGACGAGGCCGAGACGACGCAGGAGGATTCCGACGCGGCGGCCGAGGAGGAGACGGTCGACGAGTCGGCCTCCGAGGACACGTCGTCTGCGCCGACCGACGAAAACGGCGACTTCGTGGGCACCGAGGAGGGTGCCTCAGGCGGCAACCTCGACGAGGGCGGCTACTACGCCGACGACGGAGTGACGTGGATCTACGCTTACCACGACTCCTACGGCAACTGGATCAACGGCTACTACGACGAGAACGGCGCGTGGGTCAAGATCTCGTAAGCCTCGTCGGCTGTGACGCCCAGGGGAACGCCCTTGTACAGGGCCGCGCGGGCGTTATGTTTCTCTCGTGCGTTGTTTACGGCGAATCGGTGGCATCGGCCCAGACCTTCATTGACAGGTCGAAGGTCGTATGCAACTATATAATGATTGTAATTTTGGTTAACTGTAGAGTTGACCGTTAGGGTTTTAATCCTCGCCTGTGTCTTGTGACGGAAGCACTGGCCAGGCAAACGACGGAGTAGACGACCCTGGCGGCGGGGTCGCGAACACACCAGTTGCGGAGGTCAAAGGATGTACGGACAGGACGATGCCGGTTCCAACTATATGGCAGTCATCAAGGTCGTCGGTGTGGGCGGCGGCGGTTCCAATGCCGTCAACCGCATGATCGAGTCGGGCGTCCAGGGTGTCGAGTTCGTGACGATCAACACCGACGCGCAGGCGCTGCTCGTCTCCGACGCGGACACCAAGGTCCACATCGGCACCGACCTCACCAAAGGCCTGGGCGCCGGCGCCAACCCCGAGATCGGCCAGTCGGCGGCCGAGGAGTCGCGCGACCAGATCAAGGCCGCCCTCGAAGGCGCCGACATGGTCTTTATCACGGCCGGCGAGGGCGGCGGCACCGGCACCGGCGCAGCCCCCGTGGTTGCCGACATCGCCCGCAACGACGTCGGCGCGCTCACCGTGGGCGTCGTCACCAAGCCGTTTGTGTTCGAGGGTGCCGTGCGTAAGCGCAACGCCCTTTCCGGCATCGAGCGTCTGTCGGCCAACGTCGACACGCTCATCACCATTCCCAACGACCGTCTGCTCGACGTGGCCGACCGCAAAGTTTCCTTCCTCGACGCCTTCTCGATGGCCGACGAGGTGCTGCGTCAGGGCATCCAGGGCATCACCGACCTCATCACCGTCCCCGGCCTCATCAACCTCGACTTTGCCGACGTGCGCACGATCATGAGCAGCGCCGGCACCGCGATGATGGGCATCGGCACCGGCACGGGCGACAACCGCGCCTCCGATGCCGCCAACGAGGCCATTTCCAGCCCGCTGCTCGAGTCGTCCATCGACGGCGCCGACCGCGTGCTGCTCTCCATCGCCGGCGGCCTCGACCTGGGCCTGCACGAGGTGAGCGAGGCCGCGGGTATCGTCGCCAACGCGGTGAGCCCCGAGGTGAACCTCATCTTCGGCACGGTCATCGACGAGAACCTGGGCGACATGGTGCGCATCACGGTCATCGCCACCGGCTTCGGCGAGAACAGCGGCCAGCAGCCTAGGCTCGACCTGGGCGGCGACAGCAAGCGCCCGAGTTTTCTGAACAACGTGCCGTCCGGCGGCTCGAGCGCGCGGCCGGCTCCGGCCCACGACGGCGGCTCGGACTTCGACATCCCCGACTTCCTCAAGCGCAGCAAGTTCTAAACGGCGGCGAGGTGAGGAATGCTCGTGACGTGCGGTATGCCCAAAACGCCCGAGCGCATCGTGGTTGACGGCGTGGCCTTGGAAACCGACCGCTCGGCGGCTGGTTCCGGGGTCACGTTTTGTTTCACCGAGCGCACGGGCGGCGTGTCGACGGGATCGTTTTCGACCCTTAACCTTGGGTTGAAGGTTGGGGACAACCCTGCCTGCGTGCAGGAGAACCGTCGACGCGTCCTGGCCTCTTTGGGTGCCGAAGACCTTCTGCCGACGCTCGTGGTGCCCAACCAGGTCCACGGCGACACGGTTGCGGTCGTCGACCGCGTCGACGCGCCGCTTCCCGCCTGCGTGGAGGAGGGCGCCGACGCCGTGGTGTGCACGGTGCCCGACCGCGCGGTGATGCTGCTCTTCGCCGACTGCGCCCCTGTGGTGCTCGTGGCGCCGGGCGGTTTTGCGGTGGCCCACTCGGGCTGGCGAGGGACGCTTGCGGGCATCGCCGGCACGACGGCGCGCGTGCTCGCCGACGCGGTCGGATGCTCCGCGGGGGAGGTGGCGGCCTACATCGGGCCGCACATCTCGGGGGCGGCCTACGAGGTGTCCGCCGAGCTGCTTGCGCGGTTCGAGGGACGCTTCGGTCCCGTCGCCCGCGCTGCGGAGCGCCACCTCGACCTTGGCGCGTGCATCGTCGCCTCGCTTGCGGAGGCGGGGGTGCCCGCAGGCCGCGTGGCGGACGCGGGCCTGTGCACGGCGGTGCGCACAGACCGGTTCTTCTCGCACCGCGCCGAGCACGGCAGCACCGGTCGCCACGCCGCCGTGGCGTTCATGCGCGGACGGTAGCGGCGGCGTTCGACGGAAGGGATGGGCGGTATGGCCATCGGGTTCGATGCAGCATACGGGCAGCGCGTCGCCGAACGGCGCGCCCGCATCATGGAGCTGGTCGACGAGGCGGCGCGCGCGGCGGGACGCAGTGCGGCGGACGTGACGGTCTGCGCGGTGAGCAAGACCGTGGACGTGGACGCTGTAGCCGCGGCGCGCGCGGCGGGTTACACCGACTTCGCCGAGAACCGCCCTCAGGAGCTCGAGCGCAAGCTCGGCCTTGTCGGGGACGACCCGGCGCTTGCCGGTGCGGCATGGCACATGATCGGCAACCTGCAGGAAAACAAGATCAACCATGTCCTCGCGTGCCGCCCGGCCCTCGTGCATTCCGTCGCGGGGCCGCGGCTCGCCGAGGCGGTCTCAAAACGGGCCGTCGTGCGCGGCATGCGCCAGCCGGTCCTGCTCGAGGTGAACGTCTCGGGCGAGGAGAGCAAGGCGGGCATGTCCCCCGACGGGCTGCGAGCCTGCCTGCCGCAGGTATGCTTGCTTCCCGGCGTCGAGGTGCGCGGCCTGATGACCATGGCGCCCCAGGGCGACCCTGCCGCGGCGCGGGCGGCCTTTGCCGGGCTGGCGGCGCTGTGCGACGAGCTGCGCGGCTCGTGCCCGGGGTCGGAAGGCCTCGTCGAGCTTTCGATGGGGATGAGTGAGGACTTTCAAGAGGCGATACGCCAAGGTGCTACTATTGTCCGACTAGGGCGCGTGGCGTTCGACCCCGCGTTTCCGCTTGGGCGGTAGGGCTTAGGACGGGTACGGCATGGGTACGGTAGAGCAGAGGCTTTTCCGCTAGACGCGACACAGACATGCACCGGCGGGAGTGGTGATACGTGGGATTTCTCGACAACGTAAAATCGCGGTTCAAGAACAACGACGAGGAAGAGTTCGAGCGCGCGTTCCACGAGGGGGCGTGGCCCGAGGGCGTCGACGACTTCGAACCGATGACCAACACGGGTTCGTTCCTCCCGGCGACCTACGACGTCGACCCGCTGGCTGACGCCAGCCTGCCGGGCAACGCGATGAACGCGGCGGCCCACGCAGCCGAAGGGGCTGCAAACCCGTCGGTTAACATGCCTGGAGATGAGGGGGCCGGCACCGTGACCGAGTCGGTCGTGCGCGCTGCGGCGACTTCCATCTATGCGGTGCCCACCGCGCCGAGCCCCTTCCAGGTCATCGACGGTTCGCTCAAGCCGCGCAACAGCGAGCCGGACCCTGCGGTCCAGCAGCCCGGCTTTTGGGACGCCGCAGACGACGACCTGCCGATGGAGGAGCCGGCAGAGGACCGTCCGAGCGGCTATTCGGCGGGAACGCCGCGCTACGACATGGGCGACGACAACGTGCAGGTGTTCTCCCGCCCGGCCGGGGAGCAGCGCGCCGCACGCCCAGCGGCGACGCCCCGCGCCGAGCAGAAGCCCTTCGCCGACCGCCTGCGCGAGCGCGTGGCGGCGGCCAACGTTTCGGGCCAGGCCGACGAGACCCTCGGCCGCTCCAAGGCCGGCATGCAACCCGTCCCGCCTGCGGCGGTGCGTTCGACGCGGCGCAGCGAGCACGCGAGCGACGCCGAGCTCGACGCCGAGCTTGAGGAGCGTCGCCGTTCGCGCCGCGCCAACAGCAAGGCGCGCTCCGAGCGTGTGGCCCGTGCCGATGCCGAGCTGCGCGAACGCAGATACCCGGAAGGGTTCGAACCCGGCGCCTCCGACCGCCGGGCGCGCCCCGAGCGTCGCGAGGATCCGCAGCCCGCAGGCGGTGCCGGCCCGTCCGGTGCGGTTTCGCCTGCCGCGGCTCCCTCCGGCCCGCGCCCGGTGCCTGTGTCGTGCACGGTGGTGCGCCCGCGTTCCTACGACGACGTGCGCGACATCGCCCAGGGTGCCGTCGGCGAACACCGCCCCGTGGTGCTCGTGATGCGCGGCTGCTCGAACGACCTGGCCCGCCGTGTGCTCGACTTCTCGTTCGGCCTATGTTGCGCCAGTGGGGCCGGGATGAAGGAGCTGGGGGACCACGTGTACGTCGTGCTGCCGCGCGGTACCGCGCTGACCGACGACGACAGGGCGTCCTTGCGGCGCCAAGGCGTACTCCTGAGGGGATAATTGATGCAAATGTTCGAGAACGTCATCCTGGCGGTTATCAACTTCTATTCCATCCTTATCGTGGTGTACGTGCTGATGAGCTGGATTCCCCGGGGCGTCTCGCGCATCGTAGAGGACATCCGCAGCGTGCTTGCCTCGATTTGCGAGCCGTATCTGGGGGTGTTCCGACGCTTCATACCGCCGTTGGGAATCATCGACTTTTCGCCGGTCGTTGCAATTCTCGTGCTGGTGCTCCTTGAACGCCTCGTTGCAGCTATACTGTAAAGCAGCTCTATCCGGTACCGTGCCGCGCAGACCGCCTGCGGCGGCGCGCCGAAGGTTTGGAACAGTAGGAAGGTTTTGACCATGCCCATCACCCCCGCGGATATCCAGCAGAAGACGTTTTCCGAGGCCAAGCGCGGTTACATGCCTGCCGAGGTCGACGTTTTCCTCGAAGAGGTCAGCAAGGACATCGAGGCTATGCTGCGCAAGATCGCCGACCTCAAGACGCGCCTGACGGCCGCCGAGGCAAAGAACTCCGAGCTCCAGGGCGAGGTCGAAAAGGCCCGTACCGAGGCCGAGGCCGCCCGTTCCGCCGCCGCCGCGGCCTCTGCTCCTGTGCCTGCCGCCGCACCGGCCGAGCCCGCCAAGCCGAGCATCTACACGGCCACCGAGGAGCAGCTCTCCGCCGCCTTGATCATGGCGCAGCAGACGGCCGACAAGATTGTGGCCGACGCCCGGACCAATGCCGACCGCATCCGTGCCGACGCCGAGACCCAGGCCCGCAAGGTCATCCGCCAGGCCCTTGACGAGAAGCAGAGCGAGCTCGACGAGATCGAGCGCCTCAAGAGCTCGCGCGAGCAGTTCCGCAGCGAGTACATGGCCCTCGTGCAGAAGTTCATGGACGCCGCCCAGGCCAACTTCCCGCTCATGGGGACGTCGACCCCGTCGGGCTCCGAGGCTCCGATGACGGTCGCCCCGCGCTCCTCGAGCTCGGTGATCCAGGCCGAGCTGAACCCCTTCGGCGCCCAGATCGAATCCATCTCGATCGACGACCTGGACTAGGGCAGCCCGCAAAAAAGCCGAGCGTCATTGCATCCGGCGGTTCCGCAGACTGCTCGAGGGCGGTTCGCGGAACCGCCGCACTATAGGCGCAGGCGCCCCGAGGTTCTTCCCGGGGTGCCTGTGCCTTTGCATGCAACGGGAGAAAGCCTCCGCCCCGTTCGCGCACCCGTCCTTTTGCGTCTTATGACGGCGCGGTAAACGAGCCGGTGTTTGCCAGATAGGCGCGCAGGGCGTTCACCACCTGGGTGTCGGCGGGCAGCCAGGCCACGGTGTCGAGCTTGTCGCCGGACAGCCAGCGCAGCTCGGTGTGCTCGGTCGATGCGGGAGTTCCCGATGCGATGCGGCAGGTGAACGTCTCAAGGTGCATGTGGAACGAGGGATATTCGTACTCAAGTGTCACAAAGGGCACCAAGCCTTCGACGTCGACCGCAATCTCCTCGCGTACCTCGCGTACACAGGCCTCGGCCGCGGTCTCGCCCGGCTCCACCTTGCCGCCGGGGAACTCCCAGCCTCCGGCTAGCTTTCCGCGCCCGCGCTGGGCGGCCAGGACGCTCCCGTCCTCGATGATGACCGCCGCTGCGACGTTGACCCGGTTCATGGAGTCCCTTTCGCTTCAGGGCGCGCTGCGAGGGGTGCGCCGCCTCCTTTTTTGCCTTTTCCACCCTACCCGTTGTGCGGGCCGCCAGCTGCGAGGCGTCGCCCCACCGGCATGCTTGG
>CAZUFB010000012.1:0-39174 GCA_964619775.1 uncultured Coriobacteriaceae bacterium | reverse complement strand
ATCCATGCACACCTGGCAGCCGATGCAGGTCTCGTGGTCGATGAGGACCAGGCCGTTGTCCTGGTCGCGGTAGCTGGCGCCGGTGGGGCACACGGAGATGCAGGGGGCGTCCTCGCACTGCTGGCACATGACGGGCAGAGGGTAGTGCACCTGGTTAGGGTACTCGCCCACGGGTCCCACCATCAGGACGCTGTTCCAGTTCACGCCCAGCGGAACGCTGTTTTCCATCTTGCATGCAATCTGGCAGCCGTAGCAGCCAGTGCAGCGGTCGATGTTGACGACCAGGCAATTACGCGCCATATGCAAACACATCCTCGGTAGCATCGGAGGGTTCGGGCATCCAGGACTCGAAGTCGGTCGGGTCCATCCACACGCCCTCGGGGGCGCCCTCTTCGGCCGGGTAGACCTTGACCGTGAAGCCGCGCAGCGTGTACGAGCCGTACTCGGGGTTGTAGGGCGGCTCGGTGCTGGTCAGGATGTTGTAGTTCATCGCCAGGTACGCTTGGGTGGGGTCGTCGGAGTCGAGCAGCTCGGGGTTCCAGAAGCGCTCCATGTACAGGATGCCCTGCGGGATGGCCGTGGTGACCTTGGCCAGGCCGCGCGTCTTGTTGCGGCGAGACTCGATCCACGTCCAGGTGCCGTCCTCGATGCCGTAGGTCTCGGCGTCGGCCGGGTTGATCCACAGCTCGGGTACGGGGTAGATCTCACGCAGGTAGGGGATGTTGCGCAGGGTGCCGTGGTGATACATGGGCAGGCGCCCGTTGGTGATGACGAGCGGGTACTCGGTCCCCTCCTCGAGCGGCGACTCGTCCGGCTCGACATAGTAGGGAAGCGGCTCGTATTCGACGCTCGCCGCCGGGACCTCGAAGTACTCGGCCTCGGTGCATTTCGCCCATGGGTACCCCGTGCGGCCCAGGATGGTGTTGGACTCGCAGTAGACCTCGAGCTTCTTCGACGGGGTACCGAAACCCTTAGGCAGGCCGGTCTCCTCGTCTTCCTCCAGGTAGACGCCGAAGGTGCGGTACTCTTCCTCGGTGCACCACTCGACGACGCCCGCCTCGCACAGCTCGTCCCAGGTCATGTCGAGCGTGCCGAGGTGCTGAATCTGCTTTTCGTACTCGTTCTTGTAGAACGGGGTGGTGAAGCATGCCTCTTCGTCAAAGGCACGCGCTGCGTCGTCGTTGCCCAGCTCGGCGCACTTCTGGACGATCTGGGTCCAGATGATGCCCTCTTCTACGGTCTCGAACAGGTGCGTGACGGCCTGACGCACGACGATGGTGTTGAGCTGCGGGATGGGGAGGTTGGTCTCGAGCCACTCGGTGCAGGGCAGCACGATATCGGCGTACATGCGCGTGAAGGCCGTCGGATACATGTAGATGTGCGTGATGTAGTCGACGTTGGGCGTGACCTCGTCGAGCTGTGAGGACTGTCCGAGCACGACGTGCTTGTTGCCCGAACGCTCGATCCACATGTGGATCTGGTAGGGGTCGCCGTCCTTCATCATCTTGAGGACGTCGGGGATGAAGCACATGTCCCAGCTCATGAGGCCCTTGTGCTCGATGTAGCCGGCGCGCTTCATGACCTTCTCCTGAGACAGGAGGCGCGGCGTGTTGCCGAGCTGGTCCTTGCAGGGGGCGGTGGCGAAGCGCTGCAGCATCGAGCCGGGCGTCTCGACGTTGCCCAGCATGAACTCCATGTCGAGCGCGGCGAGGTTGGCCTGCTGCGACTGCTGGTACTGGTCGCAGGCAACGCCGAACATCATGCCCGACTGGCCCTCGGGGTCGGTGTAGAGCTCCAGGGCCTTCTCAATCTGCTCGACATCGAGCCAGCAGACCTCGGCGGCCCGCTCGAGCGTCCACTCGTCGCACGCCTGCCTCAGCAGCTCGCCGCCCGTTGAGCACTCCATGCCGTTGACCTCGTAGGTGCCGAACAACACGGGGTCGACGTCCTCGGCCATGGGGTACTGCACGACGACGGGGGCGTCGGTGTTGGCGTCCCACACCACGTAGTCGGTATCGGACCCCTCGAGGCCAGCCTCGGTCGCCTTGAGGGTGAGGCGCGTCTCGGGGTTCACGAGGTAGGGCATGTTGGTCCAGGTCTTGCAGAAGTCGGCGTCGTAGCGCTCGTTGTCGATGATCCACTTGATCCAGGCGAGCTCGAGGGCCACGTCTGTGCCGGGGCGGATGGGCAGCCACACGTCGGCCTTGGCGGCGTCCATCGTGAGACGCGGATCGATGACGACCGTCTTGAGGCCCTGCGGGCGGTTGCGCAGCTCGGCGAGCGCGCGGCCGCCGGTGGCGACCGAGGAGTTGGACGGGTCGGTGCCCCACATGACGATGCAGGTCACGGCCGAGTCGGTGTAGTAGTAGTCCCAACCGTTGGAGTCGGCAAACGACAGGTTGTTGGGCTTGCCGACGCCGTAGGCGAGCTGCGAGGCCCCCATGCGGGGCAGGTAGCACTGGGCACAGCCGGGCTCCCACACGTTGGGAGTGTTGATGGCCTCGCCGAAGCGCTTGACGTTGGAGAAGTGCGGGTTGCCGCCGCCGCCCGTCGAGACGCTGATGCACTCCGAGCCGTACTTGTCGGAGAACTCGTTGATCTTGGTCGCGATCTCGGTGATCGCCTCGTCCCAGCTGATGCGCTCCCAGTCGTTGCCGCCGCGCTCGCCCACACGGCGCATGGGGTACTTGTTGCGGTTGGGGTGGTAGAGCGCCTGCACGCCCGACAGGCCCTTGGCGCAGACGCCGCCTTGGCTCATCGGGCTCTCGGGGTTGCCCTCGATCTTGATGACGCGGCCGTTCTGCACGTACGCAAGCACGGCGCAGCTGGCGATGCACGCACGGCACGACGTCTTGACGATCTTGACCTCGTCGGCTTCGTCGGCCTTGGCCGGGTCGGCCTTCACCAGGTCGCCGGTCGCGCCGATGCCGAGCGCGGCCACCGCACCCAGGGCAGCCGCCGCCTTCACGAAGCTGCGACGCGTGCATGTGGTTTGCGTCATGGTTCCCTCCTCTGTTCTCACTGTCTCTCTCCTCACTGTCTCTCCCGTTCTATCTTTTGGGGACGGAGCACGCAGGGACGCACCGCAACCGCCGGCGCCTATGCCAGCGCGTCGAGGATGCGCGCGCCCGCCTCGGTCGTGCGCCACGCACCGTCCCACGAAAGACCGCCGACGGTCTCCAACTTGGAGATGAAATACTCGGGGTAGATGCGCTTGGGGTTCTCAAGCGCCGGATGCCCTTTGAGGTCCTGCTCTATCTGGGCACGCGACGCGCCGTCGTCGCCCGAGCAGATGTCGAGCACGCGGGCGTACAGCTCGAGGTAGGCTTCGGGCTCTTCGGCCAGAAGCTTCCCGAATCGCGCCTGGGGGTCGAACTCTGCCAGGGCCTCGCGGCCGGCCTCGGTGATGTAGAGGACGTAGTCGACCGGCTGGTCCGACGGTTCGGGATCCGCCACCGGGGCGTCGCGGTCGACGGAAACCTCGGCGGTTTCCGAAGCCGTCGCGGTAGGCGTTTCGGGGGCTTCGGGCGCAACGTCGCAGGTCCCCATGGCGGACTCCCCCTCCGACGGGGTAGACCCGTCGTCCGCCTGCGCGTCGGCAGGCGCCCCGTCTTTGACGGGGGCGGGTTCCTCGACGGGCACGGACGCGATGCCGCCGGCTTTTATGAGAAGGCCGATCAATGTATGAGGCGTCTGCATGGTAAGGCCCATCGACGGCAGGCCCGCAAGCCCCGCCTCCACCTCGCGGTAGGGGCAGGCGTCTTCGGGCGCGACGTCGCAGGCGCGCAGACAGTCGAGCAGCGCCAGCGTGTTGGCGCGGTTCGCCTCGAGGCATTTCAGGACCGCGGGAAGCGCGTCGGCAAGTTCGGACTGCGGGTCCGCAGCCTCCCCGCTTGCAGGGCACGCCCCGCCGGGGCGCAGCGTCTCGTTTTCGCTCATGGATGAGTCCCTTCGCCAACTCTCTCCTGATTCGTCGGGCCGCAGCGGCAAAGCGGGCCGGTCCGCCCCGACTCCTTGCCACCCTATGCAAACGCGCCGTCGACCGAAACGACCAGAGTTCGCGAAAACAAAGGAAGCAGCGGAAAAGTTGGTGATTCTGCCCTATGCCAAGGCCTATCCATAGTTGGTGAGAGTCATGTTGACATAGTGTTTAAATATACCTTACAACCTGGGCTTACAATATGTCGACGCGCGGCATGCGGAGGCCCTGGGTACACGATTAACCGAAACGGCGTACCTTGCCGACAACGACGTCTCATTCAGACGGCCGACACCTTGTCATAGGACGGCGCACCGCGAAGGACGCGGCCGGACCGTGCCCTTGCCACCCCCCTACGCCTTCCTCCGTCCACGGCGCCGAGCGATACGGCGGGCTGCCAGGGTTGCCGCACAGGCGCAGGCAAACGCGGCGGAGGCCATCGCAAAGGGGGCTAGCGGGCTTGCCTCGTAGACGAAGCCGGCCACAAGGGCGCCCACCATCGCGCCGAGCGACTTGAACGACTGGAACAGGCCCGAGACCATGCCGTGGCCGGTGGAGTCCCCCTCGACGGCAAGAGCCTGCATAAGCGGCAGGTACATCGAGTTAAAGACGTAGAACAACATGTTGAGGCCCAGGTAGACGGGCATCGCCGACGCCAACAGCGTCGAGGCGAGCACCGCGGCCGCGCACAGTAGCACCGCGCCCAGCGACCGCTCCACGTCGCGCGAGCGCTGCAGGCGCAGGCCGACGAGCAGGTTTGCCGCAAGCCCCAACGCCCCCACAACCGCGTAGATGACGCCGTTGTAGGTGGTGGGGAAACCGAACTGGTCGCGCAGGTAGTAGTTGAACGAGTTGTCGAACGCCGACGAGGCCAGGCAGGCGCAGGCCGTAGACGCCAAAAACGCCACCATCCACGGCGACATGACGGCCCGCGTGCCGGCGAACGCGGCCAGGGGGTTGGCGCGCGCCAGCGTGAGGGGCTGCTCGGAACGGTGGAACGCCGGCCCCTCGCACAGCAACACGAACGCCCCCATCGAGACGGCGGCCAGGATGAAGAACTGCAGGATGAAAGAGCGCCCGGGGTCGCCTTCGCCCACGACGCCGCCCACGAGGTATCCAAAAGCGGTCGCGACGTTTTGCACCGCGGCGAAAATGGTCATGCGCCGCCCGCAGGTGCGCGCATCGGACACGTCGGCCACATACGCCATGGCCGCAACGCCGACGCCCGAGCAGAACGCCCCCGCCGCGAAGCGCGCGAGCAGGATGGTGGCCACCGTGGTGCTCACCAGAAACGCCAGCTGCGCAAAGCCGTACGTCAGCAGGGTGATGGCGAGCGTGGGCACGCGCCCGATGCGGTCGGACACGAGGCCCCAAAACGGGGCGAGCGCGAACAGCCCAAACGCCATGGCCGCAAAGGCGGCCCCAAAAATCCAGTCGGGCAGGCCGAGCCCGATGTAGAACGCCGGCTCGACAGGGTGCACGACGTTGGCGGCGACGGACTCGAGCCCGAACAGCACGCACAGGATGGGAAACGACGCCCGGCGCAGGCGAAACAGGCCCGCAGACCGGCCCGCAGGCCCGCCCCCTTCCGACTGCCCGTCCCCCGCCGGGGAGCTGCCCGATCCGCTGCGCATCGCCGCCCGTTCCTCCTCTTTTGCCCTGTTCCACGCTGCAACAGGTGAGTATAGCGCGAAAGACCCACGGCTCAAACGGCGCCGGCGCCCCATTGGGCCCTGGGGTCGGATCCGCCCGGAGCGTGCCCCGGCGCCCCGCCCGCCCTTCCTTCCGTCGCGCGCGTCGGCAAACAGGCGGTGTCGGCCCCGCTAGTTTTCCTCGGAACCGCTGGTAAAGATGCCGCTTTCGTCGAACGAGGCGCCCCAGACGCCAACGATTCGGTTGACGTCGTCAAGCGGGAACGACCCGTCGGAGAACGCGAAGCGCACGGTGTCGACGGAGGTCGCATGCTCCTCCAAAAACGCGAGCACGGCGTCGGCTTCGTCAGATATATCCCCCACCAGGGCCGGCACGATCTCGGAGGCACCGGCGTAGTAGCCCGCGAGCACGAGCAGGGTGGGGTCGGAGTCGGCGGGCACGATGCATACGCCCGCCGCCGTGCCGTCTTCCACCGCCTGCACGTACACCTCGTACACCAGGTCGTCGAGGTCGCCCACGACCGTCTCAACCTCCATGGAAAGGTTGCCGATCTGTTCGACCACCCACGCGGTCGCCTCGTCGTCGGCCGCCGCCACCACGATTTGGGAGAAACCGGAGGTCTTGAGGACGCTGCGGGTCGCCCCGTCGAGCGTCCCGTCCTCGTCTGCAAAGAACACCGGGGCCGCCTCGGAGTACGCCGCGGCCGCCACGGCCTCGGCAAGCACCCCGTCGTCGGAGGCGACCACGTAGGCCGTTCCGTCCGCACCCACCCCGTCGGCGGCGAACTGCCGGTAGAGCTGCACGGCCGCCTCCTGGGGGCTTGCGACCGAGATGCGCGAGACAGACGGGGAGGTGCGCAGCGCCGCCAGCTCCTCGCGCACGGTCTCGGCAATCGTGTCCTGGTCGCCCACGACGATGACCGACGTGGCCTCGAGGCGCCGCAGCTCGGACGCCGTCGCATCGCCGAGCACGTCCGTCCCCGTGAGCAGAATCGGCACGTCGAGCACGCGGGCGAGCCCGAGGGCCACCGCCACGTAGCGCGCATCGTCGCCGTTCACCAAGATGGCGGTCGAGCAGCCGTCGGGGTACAGCTCGGCGGACATCGCGGCGGCCACCTCGTCGGAAGCCGTCCCCAGCAGGCTGCCGTCGAGCGAGACCTCCACCACCGAAAACGTCGCCACGCAGGTGCCGTCGTAGTCCCCGATGCCCGTGAACACGAGGCGGTAGACGCCGGCCTCCTGGATTGCGTCATAGTCGACCTCGACGAGCTCGCCGTCGACGAGCTGGGCAAAGAAGGTCTCGTAGTCGACCCCTTCGACAAGTTCCGTGCCGTCGGACGCGGTCACCGTGTATGTCGGGTCCACCTCCTCGAGCCCTTCCAAGAACGACGACTCGTCGAGCACCACCGCGCAGCTCGCGATGTCGTCCTCGTCCGCGTCGTAGGCGATGCACCCCTGCTGCAGGTTCTCGTCGGCCGCATGGCCCTCGACCGCCCAGGCGACCTCCGCCTGCGGCAGGTCGGACGCGTCCATGCCGAGCACCTGGTCGTCCTCGACCGTTCCCTCGTTGAGCTGGCGCGGCGTCACGTCGCTGCGCAAAAACGCCGAGACAAGGGGCTCCTCACCCTCCGAGGCGTCATCGTACGAGGCATAGAAATCAACCTTGAAGTAGACGTTGACCGTTTCTTCGGAATAGGGGAACAGCGCGGCGGGGTCGATCGTCTCCCCGGCCGCCAGCGAATCCCCCCCACCCTGGTTCTGGCTGGTGCCACCCCAGGGCGTGCCGTACCACACGACGGTGGAGATGGCGGCGTCAAGATAGAAGGGATGCTGCTCGTCGGAGACCGCCCAGATGATGTACTGGTCGGCGTCGCCCTTGAAGACGACCGTCTCGAGCGACGTGCACTCGCCGATGCACATGAGCTGCAGGCGCGCGGGCTGGTCGAGAATGCTCTCGGCCCCGGTCAGCACGGGAATCTCGAGGTAGGTGAGCGACGAGCAGCCGCGCAGCGCCTCGGTGCCGAAATAGGCGTACGATTCGCCGAGAAACGTGATGCTCGTGAGGTTGACCTGGAAGCTGAGCACGTAGCTCGCAATGGTGTCGACGGCGGGGTACTCGAAGGTCTCGAGCGCCCCGGGCATGCTGGCGTTGCAGCGAAACGCCCCGCTGCCGAGCGTCTCGATGAGCGACCCCTCGGCAAACGTCGCCGAGCGCAACGAGGTGCAGTAGGAGAACGCGTAGTCGCCCACCGTCACGACGCTCGCGGGGAACGTGACCTCCTCGAGCGCGAAGCAGCGCTGGAAGGCGCTCGTTCCGATGGTGGCGAGTACCCCGTCTTCGGGCAGGTCGAGCCGGGCCAAATCGGTGCAGCCCATGAAGGCGGCCTGGCCTATCTCGACCACCGTCGCAGGGATGGAGACTGCGGTGATTGAGCATGCGTCGGTTGAGCCGCTGCCAAAGGCGAATGCCTCGATCGACGTCACCGTGTACACGGTCCCCTCGTACTCCACGGCCTCGGGCAGGACGAGCTCCCCTGCATAAGAGGCGTCGACCGCGAAGTCGGTCCCGCCCTGCGCGTTGCCGCGCCCCACGGCGACCGTACCGTCGCCGGTCGGCGTGAACCACACATCGACCCCGTCCACGTCAACTTGGAAGGAGGCCTCCTGCGCCTCCCCGTCGTCCGACACCTCCGCGGCGGCGTCCGCGTCCTCGGACGCATGCGCGCTTGCCGGCGCCCCGGCGAGCGCCATCGCGGCAAGCAGGGCCGCGAGGACCAACGCGAGCAGCACGGCCGCCCCGTTTTGAACCGTTTTCGCCATACCGGCCTCCTTTCAACCCGTCGTCCGCATCGCCTACAGCCTGAAGAACAGCCTCAGATACCTGCCGCGCCCAAGACGGGCGCGGCAGTTTGCAAAGAATGCGCGCCAAAACGCGTCGACCGCGACAAGCTCGCCCTCCGTGAGCGGCTCGCGCCCGTAGGAGGCCTTGACGTACACGTGCGTGAGGAGCGCGAAGTTCGCCCGCGCGTCGTTGGCCGTAAAGCTCTCGAGCTCGGGGGAGCGCAGCACGGCGTACTCGTAAGGGGTCGCCGATGCGGCATGCGGCAGCCCCATGCGCCCGAGGTCGCGCACGACGCGCCCGTAGACGCGTCCCACATAGGCGCGCGGCGGCAGGGCGAGGGCCTTTCGGTAGAACCTCCGGCGCAGCAGCAGCTTGACGCAAAACGGAGAGGCGACGACCGCGCACACCACAAGCGCGACGAGCACCCAGCCCCACCACACGCTCTCGTGCGTGACGGCCGCGAACAGCTGCTGGATGCTGTCGAGGTTGTAGCCTATCGCCGAGGCGAAAACCTGAAGCGACGCCTGCTCCTCTTCTTCGGAACCCTCCTCCTCGTCGGCCTTTTCTTCGTCGTCCTGCGACTCGTCGGGTTCGAGGTAGTCGATGCGGTCGCCCACGACCACGCTCGAGAGGTCGGGGTCGGTCACGGCAAGCTCCTGGCTCACGCCCCGGCGCGGCAGCTCCTCGAGCGCGAGGTACTCGGTGACGAGCACGAGGTCGCGCGTGGGGGGCTGCAGCGGCTCCACGATTGCAAAGAACACCCCGCATGCGGCGCCGACCGCCATCAGGGCGGCCAGCGAACAGGTGAGCGCGGCCGCCCCGAACGAGGCGTGCCGCGTGTGCGTGCCCCGCAGGCCCAGGGAGTACGTGCGGTACATGAACAGCGCGGCGCACGCGCCGACGAAAACCACGCACGCGACCGCATGGAACTCGCCGAAGAGCAGCTCGGTCACCGCGCACGCCGCGCAGCCCGCCACCGCGAGCAGCGCGCAGCCGGCGCGCACGCGCGAAGCCGCAAAGCCGATCACCGCCACCAGGGCGGCCACGAGCGCCACAAGGCCCGCGTTGCCGGGTTCGTCGGCAAACGCGTCGGTACCGCCCACCGCAACCATGCCGCCCACCGCCGCGGCGCACGCGACAACGAAGAGCGGGGTGCCCGCGGCCAGCGTCCGGCGGTTGAACGCGACCGCGTAGAGCGCGGCCAGCACGACGGCGTCGACGGCCACGACGAGCGCCAGGCCGCCCGCAAGGCCGGCGGACGCCTCGAAGCCGTTTGCGACCGTGAACGACAGGGCCGAGCACGCCGCGAGCAGCAGCGCGAACTCGGGCAGGGCCGCGACCAGGTACTCCCTGATCCGCACCGTCACCGCCCTCCTTCCAGGTCGTCGGCCGCGCACACCGTCATGTGGCGGATGCCCGCCGCGTCGAGCGCGGAGAGCGGCCGGGCGAGCAGCGCCGAGCGCTCGGAGGTGCCGAGCGCGGGCGGCACCACGGCGATGAGCATGGGGTTGCGGCGGGCCTTCTTGACGTTCACGAGCTCGCGCACGAGCACGTCGTCCACGCTTGCGGTGCACACCACGATGTTGCGCTGCGCCTCGGGCGACAGACACTCGCGGTGCAGCAAATCGGCCAGCTCGCGACCGTCCCCGCCCGCCGCCACGAGGGGCAGCGACGCCAAAAAGCCGCCCCTCGTCATGCCCGAGTTCACGCCCACGCGCAGGTCGATGCCGTGCCGGTCGCGGTAGACCAGCTCGCAGTCCATGCCGCACGCCACGGCCTGGGCGCCCACCGACAGCGCGCTTTCGACCACCGAGTCGAACACGCTCATGAGTCCCTCGGAGTCATAGGCGGGGCTGTTGAAGTCGAGCACCACGTCGACGCCCGGCTCGCCGAGCGTCTCGAAGATCTTCGTGCGGTACTCCTCGGTGTGCGCCGCGAGCTTCCAGTGGATGCGCTTCATGGGGTCGCCGAGCTCATAGCCGCGCACGCCGGTGTAGTCGGTGCCGTCGGTCGAAAACGGGCGCCGCGCGTCGGGCCGCTCTTTGAAGTTATCGTGCTCCAGGTGCAGGTCGGACACGTCGAAGATGCGCGGCTGGACCTCGACCCTGCAGCGAGCGCCGCCCGACGCCCGGGCCGTGAACACCCCGAGCAGGTCGCGCACGTCGACGTATGCCAAGCCGGCCTCGTAGGTGCCGATGTGGTCGAAGCGCACGTCGAAGTCGAAGTCGTGCGTCTCGAACGGCGCAAGCGCGACCCGCTGCACCGACAGCACGTCCTCGGTGCCGAACAGGTCGGTCGTGAAGAAGGCGACCTCAACGCCGAGCAGCGGCAACGGTCCGCGGTTGACGAGGCGCACCCCGAGCGGCACGCTCCGCCCGCGCAGGCACGACGCCGCCTCCCCGGGGCTTTCCACCGCCAGGCTGAACCGGGCCGCAAGCAAGTAGGCGCCCGACACCAGGGCGAGCGCCGCGCACGCCACGGCCGGCAGATAACCCACCAGGTTGTTGATGTAGACCGCCCACACGGCCAGGCACGCGAGCACCACGACGAGCGCGACCACCCGCCCGACGCACCGCCGCACGGAACGCCTGCGGGCACGACGGGCACGACGGGCGCGCTCGGCAGTGAGGGCTTCGCCGCGCAGCGGGGCGTCCCCGGCGGCCTTCCCGCGCAGGTGCGGGCGCTTGAACGGCATACGGGACATCTATGCCTTCCGAACCGGGCCGTCGCCCGTCTCCGCGTCGCGCACCTCGGCGGCGACCTCGTCCCAAGCCGGCACCGCGATGGCCGAGAGCACCGCGTCGACCACGTTGCGCGGCGTGCGCCCCTCGACGGTGGCGTTGTAGGTGAGCACGATGCGGTGGCACAGCACGTAGTGCGCCAGATACTTCACGTCGTCAGGGATTACGTAGCCGCGTCCCTGGTAGAGGGCATAAGCGCGCGACAGGTCGGCCAAGGCTATGGTGGCGCGGGGGCTTGCGCCCGTCTGGATGTCGGCATGGGAGCGCGTGGCCGCGACGACCTGCACGATGTAGCGGCGCACCGCCGGGCCGATAAAGACCGTCTCGGCCGCATCGCAGGCACGCACGACCTGCTCCTTTTCCGCCACCGGGCCGATGACGCGCTTGGCGGCCCGGCCCTCGGAGATGATGCGCTCCTCCTGGTCGAACGCCGGATAGCCCACGTCGGTCTTCACGAGGAAGCGGTCGACCTGCGCCTCGGGCAACGGGTAGGTGCCGAAGCTTTCGATGGGGTTCTCGGTCGCGAGGACCATGAACGGCTCCTCGAGCCGGTAGGTCGTCGAGTCGACGGTGACCTGGCGCTCCTCCATGGCCTCGAGCAGGGCCGACTGGGTCTTGGCCGAGGCGCGGTTGATCTCGTCGGCGAGCACGATGTTGGCCATGACGCCGCCCGGGCGGAACTCGAACTCGCGCGTCTTCTGGTTGAAGACCGAAAAGCCGGTCACGTCCGAGGGCATGACGTCGGGCGTGAACTGGATGCGGTGGAAGTCGCACGAGATCGACTTGGCCAGCGCCCCCACCAGGCTCGTCTTGCCCGTCCCCGGCACGTCCTCGATGAGCACGTGCCCGCGCGCCACCACGGCCAGCAGCACGAGCTCGACCACCCGGCGCTTGCCGTAGACCACCGTTTCGACGTTGTCCACGATGCGGTGCATGAGGGTGCGGGCCTCTTCGTAATCCGCGTTCCAGCGCCCTGCGGCGCCCTCCCGTCGTCCTTCCACGCCATCCCATCCCTTCCCGGGCCCTGCGGCCCGCTCGTTTTGACCGTCCGACCCGGCCCGCCCCGTCATTCCCAACTTCTCTGCTGCACGGCGAGCATCCACACGAAGAACGGCATCGTGACCCATGTGACCGCCGTGCCGATGGGGATGCCCGTGTCGAGGAACGGGACGATCGCCACGATGTCGCGACACAAAAGCAGCAGGATGGCGCCGAGCAGCATGTTGCCCACAAGCTGCTTGCGAAACTCGGCGCCGAACAGCGCGCGCGCGATGTGCGGCACGAGCAGCGACACCATCGAGACCGTGCCGCAGTAGACGGTCGCCGCCGTGACCATAATCGACCCGCTCAGCAGGGCCGCGATGCGCAGGGCCGACACGTTCACGCCGAGCATGCGGGCGTCGTCGTCGGCCATGCTGAGCGCATTCATGCCAAAGCGCGCCGCCGCTATGGGCGCAAAGCTCACCGCGAAGGCGACGAACAGGGCGATCCACGACGTCACGCTCGCGTCGACGTTAAGCTGCTCCTGTACCTCGAAGTAAACCTCGTAGAGCTGGGTGCTCATGTAGAGGTTCGTGATGTAGGTGATCACCGTGCCCGCGATCTGCGAGACGATCGACCCCACGATGAGCATGTTCACCACGTTGAACGTGCCGCGCCCGCCGATGAGCCGCCCCGAGAGCAGCACGACGAGCAAGATCGCCGCCGCGCACCCGTAGCACAGCAGGTAGCGCGCGCCCGTGGCGTAGAGCGCGCCGGTTCCCAGCGTCAGCACGAGGATCACGATCCCCACGTTGACGCCGCTTTGCACGCCCAGCATCGTGGGCGCGGCGATGGGGTTTTTGAAGACGTACTGGTAGAGCGCGCCGGCGAGCGCCAGCATCGCGCCGCACAGCGCCGTGAGCACCGATATCGAGAAGCGCGACGTCACCTCGAAGTAGCGCGGCTGGAGCTCCATGATCTGCAGCGTGCTGAGCGGCACGTCGGTCGTGAAGAACCGCGTCCACTGCACCTGAAACCACAGCGCCACGCAGCCGAGCACCTCGCCCGGCGGCATCACGCGCTGGACGCTCACCGTGAGGCACAGGCTGCAGGCGAGCAGCACGGCGAGCACCGCGGCGCATATGAGCACCTTGCGGCGCATGCGCCGCCGGTCGTCGGCCATGAGGCGCTCCGCCCGCGCGAAACCCTCCAGCCCGACGCCGTCGTTGACGTCGAACGCGCCGCCCTCCTCCATGCGGCGCATGCCCCGCCGCCACGACGACTCCCGCTCGGGCACGGGTGCGCCGGCCGCGTCGGTCTTGCGGGCCTTGGGCGCCTTGGGCTTCTTGGGGGGCTTGGCCGCCGCCTCGCGCGCGGCGTCCGCCGGGCGCCGGGCGTCCCGAGGCTCAGATCCAGTCGACATTGCCCCGCCTCCTCTGCCTGATCACGGTCACCAGAAAGACCACCGCACCCACCATGCCCGTGACCGAGCCCATGCCCAGACCGTCGAGCAGCGTGTTGGTGACCGCGTTGGCCACCACCGCGAACACCGCCCCCATGAGCGCCGACGCCGGGACGAGGTATTTGAAGTCCGCGCCCACCGCCTTGCGCACCACGAGCGGAACCAGAAAGCCGAGCATGCCGATGCCGCCGCAAAACGCCGTGATGACCGCAGTCATGACCGTGCACACCAAGATGGCGAGGTTGCGGCTGGCCTGCGGTGACAGGCCCATCGAGCGGGCCTCCTCGTCGGTGAAGCTCAGCAGGTTCATGCGGCTGCGCAGGCACATGAGCACAAACAGGCACACGGCGACCGGCACGCCCACCAGCGCCACGTCGAGGGGCTGCGAGGTGGAGCCGAGCGTGCCCGTGGCGATGCTCGACACCGCCTCGACCTGAGACTGGGTGCCCTCGACGCTCAGGTAGTACCGAATGAGCTGCATGACCGACGAGATGGCCGTCGAGAAGACCGACCCTGCGATGATGAGGGCCGATTTGGAGACCTTGCCATGCCCCGCGATGTGCGCTATGAGCAAAACGAGCGCCACCACCACGACCGACCCGGCCAGCGAGCACAGCGCCCTTCCCTCGGTCGCCAAAATGTACTCCACGACGCTCATGCTCGCGTAGCGCGACGTCAGGTCGCTCATCTGAATTATGCCGCCGAAGGCCACCGTGCTGCCGCCGAGCAGGACATAGAGGACCGACCCCAGCTGTGCGCCCGACATCACACCGAGGGTCGAGGGCGAGGCCATCGCGTTTTTGAGAGCGCCCTGGTACATCGCGCCGGTCGCCGCCAGCCCTGCGCCCGCAAGAGCCGCCAGGGCGAACTGGCACAGCTTGAACAGCATGCCGTCGGTGTACGCCTTCCCCGAGATGACGCCGACGAGCCCGGAGACGTTGTCGGACAGGTCGTCCACCCAGCGCGCGAGCGAATAGGTGGTGTGCCGGCCGTTGAAGAGCACGTCGGGCAGCACGAGCGTCACGGCAAACGCAACGACGAGCAGCGCCGCCATGAGCAGGCATGCCTTGGTACGCCGGTCCATGCCGTAGTGCTTGTCGGCCTCCTGCGCGTAAATCGAGAGCTCCTCGCCCTTGTGGAGCCTAAACCGGTCGTAGCCGTACTCCGGGCCGCGGTCGGCCGGCTTGTCCGGTGCGAACAGGCTGTGGTCGCGGGCGTCCCCGCGCAGGTCGGCGCCGCCCGCCGGATCGTCGCGGCGCACCCCGCCCGGCCCGCCCATGCCGGGAACGCCCCCGCCGGACATGCCTCCCATGCCCCCGCCCATGCCCCCCATGCCTCCCCTGCCGGGCATCTATTCCACCGGACCTTCCAAAATCGTCTGGATCTCATCGTCCGACAGCTCGTAGCCGTAGAACGTCTCGTAGAAGTCGCGGATCGTCTCCGAGGGGTCGTCGCCACCGCGATAGAGCCACGAGATCCATGCGCATTCGAGCACGCTCTCGACCGTGCCGTCGGTCCAGCTCTCGAACAGGCCGCAGGGGTTCACCACCACTTCGTAGTCGATTGCGTCCCACGCCTCGCTGAGCGTGTCGAGGTTCTGCGTCGAGCTCTGCGCCTGCACGAGCCCTGACACCGAATAGCCCACGTAGCCCACCTCGGCGGAGCGCATCGGCCCCACCCAGATGTAGTTGACGCTGCCCGTGGACGCCCTTTGCACGCCGTAAATCTTGTAGAGGGAGTTGCCCTCGGAGGCCTTGTCCGCCTCCATCTTGGCCTGGGACGCCTGCGAGTTCACTATGACGTAGGGGAAGTACTCGGTCCCCACGCCCTTGAAGTCGCTCGAGCACAGGTAGGTCCATCCGTACGCCGTGTTGCCCGAATTCGTCTGATACGAGCTGACCAGCCCCGTGCGCGAGAACGACGCCTCCGTCGCCGGGATGTGGTTGGTGTTGAACTGCCACACCAGGGTCGTGCCCGATGTCTGCAGCGACTCGCTCGCCGTGTTGACCGCGCCCGCCACGCTCATGTAGTAGGCCAGAGGCGACCACTGGTAGCCGAGCGTCGTGATGCCGATGCCGTTCGACGTGTCGAGGTCGATGCCCGCGCTGGCGTCGACGTACTCAACGTCGTCGACCCAGCCCGAAATGTAGAGCGTGTAGAGCGTCTCGGTGCTCGAGGCGACCGGGGCGCCCGTTGCCTCGTCGCCGTCCTGGGTGCCCGCCAGCTGCGACACCTCGGCGACCAGGTCGTCGTGGAAGCTCACGTACTCTTGGGCCAGCTCGAGGGCCGCCTCGTTGCCCTCGTCGCCCGCCGCGAAGATGGCGCCCACCCACAGCACGGCCTCCTTGATGTCGGCCGCGGTGTTGAGGTCGGGCAGATAGCTCACGACGATGCCGGCGTCGTTCAGCTGCTGCTCCTGGTCTTCGGTCAGCGTGCGCGAGCCGCTGATTACGAAGACGCACTCGAGCCGCTCGTCATCGATCATCTGCTGCAGGGCCTCGTCGGACAGGTCGTAGGAGTCGCCGTCCTCATCCCAGGCTATGGTCACATCGTCGTTGTATTTGCTACCCAAGACCTCTTGGAGGTTGTCGCGCGACGCCCAGGACGCGTCGGTGTAGAGCAGCGCGCCCGAATCGCCCGCGAGCATCGAGACGATGGTCGCCGCCTCGCCGACGGCCGCCACGTAGTCGATGCCGGTCGGGACGTCCTCGTGCTCTCCCGAGCTGGAGTAGTAGAGCTGGGTGCCGCCCGAACGGGCGCCTTCGGTACCGCCCACGTCGCCCGACTCGCCGTAGAACCCCTCGTCGAAGTCGGGGTCGCCCACCTCGCCTCCGTCGTCGTCCTCCTCGCCGTCGTCGTCCTCCCCACTGTCGTCGCCGTCGTCCTCGTCGCCCGAACCGCCCTGGGCGAGCGTCGTGCCACCGTCGTCGGTCGACGCACCGTCGTCGCCGTCGTCCTCGTCGAGCTCCTCGTCGGGGGCCTCGCCGGCGTCGTCGCCGTCCGCCGAGTCGGGCAGCGCCTCTTCGGCGTCGTCGGGGTTCTCGTCACCTGCGTCGAGCGCCGGCAGCAGGTCGGTCGTCTCCTCGGCGTCGGAGGTCTGCACGTAAATCTTGGTGGAGTTGTCGTAGTCGACCTCTTCGGCCTCCTGCGTGTAGATGGTCTCGGTGACCTGGACGGGGTCTTTGCATCCCGCCAGCAGGGCGCAGAGCACGACGATCAGCCCGAACAGAACCAGCGGAACCGCGATGCAGGACGCCCTCAGCACCCGCCGCGCGGACCGCGACGGCATCACTGCTCCTCCCCGCGAGCTGCGGCGCGCTCGAGCACCTCGCGCACCGGGGCGTCGTCGGGCACCGGCGCGCTCGCGGCAAACCGATCGACCCCGCTCATGCGCAGGACGCTCTGCTCGGAGGTCTCCCCCGAACGCGCCCGCTCGGTTGACAAGGCGCCCGTAAGAGCGGCGATGCGCGCCTCGAACAAGCGTCGGCAGCGGCGGCACTTGACGCGCAGGAGCACGGCCATGACCGCGATGTCGGCGAGCAGCACCACGACGATGGGGACCGCCCAGCGCCGCCATGCGCCGGTATCCCCGGCCTCGGCGGTCGCGACGGCGGCGTCGGCGTCCGACTCTTCGGACAGCAATTCCTGCGAGGCGTCGATCTCCTCGGCCGTCACCTCGGCGGCGTCGGCGTCGGCGTCTTCAACATCGAACAGCCCCTGCAGATCGGCGAGCGCCTCCGCGACCGCGCTGGTCGCACCGAGCAGATACACGCCCCCGCCGTAGAGGCCGAACTCTATGTAGCCGTCGTCGTCCACCTCCAGCAGCAGGTCGGTCGCCTGGAGCTTCTCCTCAAAGTTAGCGCTCAGGTTCCCCGCATAGGCGTCAACGTCGCCCGCCGCCCCGAGATACACGAGCTCCACCACGGTGCCGGGGGCAAAGGCGTCGCCCAGCAACTCGTACACGTTGAGGGTGTAGATTTTCTCGCCCGTGGAATAGGAGGCCATCGTGTCGAGGTTGGCGACCACGGCCACGGATCCCTCCTCCTCGACCTGGGCCAGCGCCTCCGCCGCCGCGGCGGCCTCGTCCTCCCCGAACGACGCATGCGCCGCAAGGCGCTCCGCGAGCAGCTCCTCGGTGGGGTTGAGCACCAGGTTGAAGGCCTGCACCCCGCCCTCGCCCGACGCGCAGGGGGCGGCGTCGGCAAGCGGCGTGAAGAGGACTGAGGCGAGAAGGGTGCCCGTGTTCTCGTCTCGGTCCTCTACCAGCAGGTAGGTTGGGTCAAAGTCGGTCTGCCCGGCACCCTCCTCGCCCGAGGCCGCGGCCTGCGCGGCGGAGAGGGCGGCGTCGCTGCCCACCGTGTAGCCCAACAGGGCGTCGGCCGCCGTACGGTCCATCTCGAGCGATCCGCTCGAAACGTCGCCGACCCCCACGAAGTGCGCCAGCGCCACGACGGGCTGCTCGGCCGTCGACTCGGCGGCGTCGGTGAGCGCCGAGTCGATCGTGAAGGAGCCGCTCTCGGCATCGTACTGGACGGCGAGCACGTCGCGGCCCGTGGTCTGCTCGAAGTAGCTGCGCTCCGCCAGCGCGTCCACGACCGACCACACGTCGTCTCCGGTGCGCTCGACCGTGTAGGTGCCCGCAGCCGGGGCGTAGAACGTGAGCTCGTGGTCCGCCACGACCGCACGCACCGTATAGGAGCCGTCCACCTGGGTGAGCTCCACGACCTCGGCGTTGGAAAACTCGTCGGGCGCCGCCACCGTCACCGTGCCCGCCTGTGCGACCTCAACGGTTGCGATCGAACCCGCGGCGGCCTCCTCTTCGGTCGAGTCGGCCTGCACGGCCTCGGACACGCTGTCGTCCGTGCCGTCCTGCGACTCCGACGCTTCCACCCCGGCCGCACCTGCCGCCGTTGCGGCCAGCGCGAGCGCAACGGCCAAGCGCGCTCCCAGAAAGCCCGCTCGGTGGGTCTGCCGCAGGGTTGTGACCAGGTGGTGGAAGGCCATCGTCTCCATCGCTCTCAAAACGCCGGGTCAACGTCGCGGGCCGGCCTCGGGGGCTCCCCGCGACCGGCCCGATTCGTGGTTTCCAGGCTTTCCCGCCTATTCGGTGACCTCGAACTCGAGTTCGACGGTGCCGGTGTAGCCCAGCGACGCGGTGCCCTCGGCCAGGCTGCCGCTCAGCTCGCTGCGAATCCCTGCAATCTGGATGATATAGGTGCCCGGCTCGGTGATGCTGTAGACGCGCGTGCCGTCGGCGCCGTAGAACTTGGTGTTGACGGACTGGGTCTCGCTCAGCGCGGTGCCGTCGGACATCTGCACGGCCACGTCGCCCGGGCGGATGACCCCGTCGACGCCGTCGGACGCCAGCGAGACGCTCTCGCTGACCAGAACGGTGTTCTCGGTGGTCAGCTCGGTCGTCCACAGGGCGCAGGCGTCATCGTAGGAGGCCAGCTTCGGATAGGAGGCGATCAGGGCGTCGGCGTTCTCGGCGTAGTAGGCCTTGCCCGACTCGAGCTTCTCCTGGATCGAGGTCTGGTAGTCGTCGGAAAGCGTGAGGTTGTCAGCCGTGGTTATGTTCTCGCACGCCTGGTCGATGGCGGACTGGACCTCGCTCTCGACGATGTGGTAGACCTTGTAGAAGTACAGGCCGATCAGGTCGGTCTGGTCGATGACGCTGTTGTAGATGTAGCCGAGCAGCTCGGGCACGTACAGGCCGTATTCGGGACCGTTGGGCTCGGAGGCCGTCATCTGGTTGTGGATGAAGCCGCCGGTCTGCGAGAAGATGCGCAGCGCGCTGATCTGCTCGGAAGTCAGTCCGGCCTCGGTGAGAATGGTGCCCAAATCGGAGCTCTCGACGCCCGACGCCAGACCCTCTTCGATCGAGATGATGACCAGGTTGTCCCCTTCGGCCTCGATGAGCGTCGCGAGGTCGGCGGCGGTGATGGCTGCGGACTCGGACTCGCTGCCGTCGCGGTCGCTCACCACGGTGACCGTCGTGACGAGCTCCGGATACTTGTCGATGACGTTGTCGGCGACGTTCTCGACCGCGGCGAGCAGGCGGTCGCTCGACTCGAGGGACTGGATCTCGTTGCTGCTCAGGGTAATCGTGTTGGTGCTCGTGTCGACGCTGCTGACGTAGAGGTAGCAGGCGCGGCCGACGTTGCCCTCGTCAATCTGCTGCAGGACGTAGTACTGCGCGCCCAGCACGATGTCCTCGTAGGCCTGGACCGCCTCGAGGGCGCCCGACGCAGGCTCGCCGTCCTCGGCGTCGTAGCGCGTGGGCTTGCCGACCTGCTGCGCCGCCTCGACGATCTGGTGCATGTTCTGGATGATGAAGGTGTAGCTGTTCGCGCTCCACGGCACCAGGTAGGGGTCGTAGTCGTTGTCGGGGTCGTCGTCGTTGTTCTCCTCGACGGCCGCGATCTGTGCGGCATACGAGGTCGACGTGTCGCTGGAGCTGATGCCGATGATGATGTCGGGACGCAGGGCGACGCTGGCGCCCGAGTCGTCGGCCATGCCGGGGCCGCCGCCGGCGATGAACTGGGGTACGGCGTCGTCTCCCGCCAGGATGAGACCGTTCTCGGCGGCGTAGAAGTTGTAGAAGTAGTTCCACAGGTAGGTGTCGGGGTTCTGGTTCATGCTCGAACCGAACAGGCCGAAGAAGTTCTGCGTGGCGTAGTCGTCCTCGGTCGGGTTGAACGACGACTGGCGGACGGTGGTGTTGTCGATGCCCAGATAGTAGGCGACTGCCTCGGCGGCGGCGTGGACGGCGGTCGTGGCATACAGACCGGTCTCCCGGGGCTCCTCGGGGGCGACGTAGGTGGCCGCAAACGCCGTGCCGGACAGGCAGCCCGTTGCGAGCGCGGTGCCGGCCAGGACCATGAAGGCCCTACGCGAAAGGGTGAAACGGGTGGTGGGTGAAGCCATGGCAACGTCCTTTCTCATAGTCGTGCCGTACGCGCCCGCAGCGGTGCCGCTCGGCGCGCCCGCCCCGTAACGGCGGGACGGGTCCCACATGGGATTTTCAACGGATGAGATTTGGTTCATATCCGCTATCGATTTATTCGACCTTATCATCGATCCGTTGTTCCCTCAACCGTTACCATAGTATGAAAAACGCTGGTAAAGGTATGAATTTAAGGGGTTATGAAAAGAGGTGAGCCGGATTAACCCGTCGTCACATAACGCAAACCGATTATATTGCTTTAATAATTATATTTATTATCGGTTTATTGTCCTTATGTTGTAAATGTCCTTGCATCGCGCGCCTGCAAAACGAAGCAGACCCGACGGGGACATCGGGCAAATCGGGCACGCCCGGGTCCGGCACCGCGGTATCCCAGACCGTCAGGGCATGAGCTCGGAGCGTCTCCTGTCCACCAACGGCCCGAGAACCCGACAGGCAGTCCCCAGGTAGCGGTTCACCGCGGTGTTCTCCTCGCAGCGGGACAACATGCCGATCTCGATAGACGAATCCCCGAAGTCTTCGTCGACGAACGGCCTCAAAACGACGCCTTCGTCGTTGGGGGCGCACAGGGATGCGCATATGCCGATAAAGCTATCGCCGATGTCTTTGATGGCAAGGTCGGAGAGGATGGGGTCGTCAGGGAGGTAGCACACGTCGACATCGGGCTCTTCCTTGTCGATATGCCGAAGGAGACGGTCGTGGAACTCGGAGCTCGTCGCGTTCGCGCGAAAGAGCAGCCGCTCTCCATGCAGGTCGCCCAGGCTGACCGTCTCTGAGGACGCAAGCCTGTGGCCTGCCGGTATAGAGCATATCGCGAAGTCGCGAACCACCGTCCGATAGGTTGGGCCGTCCGGGTCGGGTCCTCCAAGATGGCGTTTCTGGACGAAGCAGACGTCTATCTTGTAATCGAGCAGGTCCTGTTGCACAATCTGCTGCGAAGTCCGCATGTAGCGCACGCGGCTGCCCGGATAGGCTGATTCGAAGGCCTGGCGGGTTGCGGGGCAGATAAGATAGGAGTCTGACTGTCCGAAAACCCCCACCGTAATCGACGGGGCGTCTTGTGGCAACGGGGATTGGGATGCCCGAAACCTGGTGCGTCTGATCAGCCGCTCGTATGCCCGGTCGATCGTTTCGACGTCGTCGAGGAACGAGAACCCCTCCTCCGTCAGGGCGACGTCTGCATGCGTCCGGATGAACAGCCGGCATCCCAGGTCGCGCTCAAGCTGTTCGACCTGGCTGATGACGGCCGAAGTCGAGGTGTAAAGCTTCTTGGCGGCCGCCGAGAAGCTCCCCGCACGCGCCGTCGCCAGAAAGCAGTCGATCTGCCTGTTAAGCATGGCCTCCCCCTCGAGGCGGTGCATCTTTTTTCGTACGCCCTGTCTTCTTCTTTATATGTCTCCGTTCGATTTTAATCAATACTCTTTTTCAGACGACGGGCTCACGGGGATCCGTCGATTCGACGCCGGACAAACGGCGAGAAAGGGGAACGGAAATGGCCATCAACGAGCAGGGCATCACGCGCAGGGATTATGTCAAAGGGACAGTCCTCGGGGGTGTGGCGGCAGCCGGCGTCGCCTCAGCGCTCACCGCAGGCCGGGCGACGGCGGACGAGGCGGAATCCTCTTGGCTCCCCGAGGCGTGGGACGCCGAAGCCGACATCGTCATAGTCGGGTTTGGTGGAGCCGGCGCGAGCGCCGCGCTCGAGGCCGGCCGCCAGGGACTCAGCGTCATCGTGCTGGAGAAGTCGCCCGAGGAGCTGTTCGGCGGCAACACGTCGGTGTGCGTCGGCGGTCTCATGACGGTGACCGACCTCGACCGGGCTGCGGAGTACTACAAGTTCCAGGCCGGCTCGCGCGTGAGCGAGGAGGAGGCGGCCGCGGCGGCCTACGAGAACACGCTCGTCTACGACCTGATCGAAAGCCTCGACCAGGGCGACCAGGTCCATAACGTGGTAGCCGAGGGCGTGCTGAGCGGCCTGTACAGGCATCATCCGCTGGCAGACTCACTCGACTCAACCCAGACGCTCGGCGTGGGGCGCGACTTGTGGGAGTCGTTCAGGCGCACCATAGAAGGAGAGGTTTCCGATTACGTGACGGTGTACGCCGAGACCCCCGCCACGCATCTGGTGGCCAACCCCGCGACGAAGGAGGTGTGCGGCGTCCTGGCAGAGGGGGCCGACGGGGAGATTGCGGTGCGCGCCAAGCGCGCGGTAATCATGGCGTGCGGCGGCTATGAGAACAACCCGGACATGATGGCCGACTACGTCAACGCGGGAGGCATGAAAATCTGGCCGTGGGGTAGCCCCTACAACACCGGCGACGGTATCAAGATGGTGACAGGGGTGGGCGCCAAGCTACGCCACCTCGATTCGATCGAGTGGGGAGCCCCCGCCGTCAAGCCGGCTTCCGAGGTAGCCGGGGTGGGCGTGTGCATCGGATCGACCCAGCCGCCGTACAACCACGCCATCGTAGTCAACAAGTACGGCAAGAGGTTCTACAACGAGATGCGCACCGAAGGCGGTACGCCGCTGCCGAACCACTCGAAGGAGCATATACCCATGCTCGACTACGACATCGTCAACTTCGAGTATCCCAACCTGCCCTTCTACATGGTCTTTGACGAGACGCGCCGCCTGGACGGGCCGATCGCCCAAAAATGCGACGAGGAGATGGTCACCGAGACCTGGGCGAACATCAAGAATGTCCTGAGGTGGAGCAGCGATAACGAGCGGGAGATCGAGGCAGGCTATATCATCAAGGGGGAGACCCTGGAGGAGCTCGCCGAGAACGCCGGCATCGACGCCGAGGGACTCGTCGAGACGGTCGAGCGCTGGAACTCGATGGTCGAGGCGGGGGTCGACGAGGACTTCGGGCGCACTGAGCTGCTGAGCCCGGTGAGCGACGGCCCGTTCTACTGCGTCGAGCTTGAGCTCGCGACCATCAACACGCAGGGCGGCGCGGCGCGCAACGAGAAGCACCAGGTCGTCGACTGGGACGACAACCCCATCCCGCGCCTGTACTCCGCCGGCGAGTTCGGGTCGGTCTTCGGCCACCTGTACAGCGGCGGACTCAACTGCCCCGAGGCGATCGCCGGCGGCATGGCGGCGGTGGGCTACATCCTCGATAACGAGACAGAGGACTGGATGGCGTAAGGGGCCGTCTCCATACACGAACGAGAGGGGCAGAAGGAGATAATCCCGCGCACCGACCATAAAGGGGGTCGGCCGCAGGGTTGCGGGAACGCTTTCTTCTGTCGCCTGAAACGAGCGGGGTGGCCGGTTCCGTCGGTCACCCCGCTTTGACAGGTACCGGTAGCCTTCCATCACCGCGGCGCCGTCGAGGGCGCCGACCGGCAGCGCCGCGACGAGCATGAGCACCAGCCGCCAGCGCCGTACGTCCGTACCCACGCCCGAGGCCAGGGACTCTCCCATCGCCGTCACGTTGAGGGTGCGCACGCCCGCGAACGCGGCGGCCACGCAGGTAGCCCGATAGAACCTGTGGGGTCTCGGGGTCCTCGGGCGCGTTCACGACGGGGCGATCTGCCCACCGGACGGCCGGTTTGCTGACACCGACCGCCCTGAACGCCCCTCCCCTCTCGACCTATGCGGGAACTCGAAGGGGTAGGTGCCGCCTGCACCGACAGGTTACTTCGAAGTCGCCGCGGGCCCGCGTTTAAGCGGAAACAGCTCGCTCACCAGAATCGCTGCAAAGATAAGCGCAAAGCCCAGCCCCAGCTGGACCGTAAGGCGCTCGCCGTAGAGGGCGACCGAGAACACCACACCGAACACCGACTCGAGGCTTAAGAACAACGAGGCCTGGGCAGGGGGCACGTGGGCCAGCGAGACGTTTTGGATGCCGAACGCCACTATCGACGCAAACAGCACCAAAAACGCCATCTGCGCCACCAAGCCGGGGGTGAGCGCCTCAACCGGCAGCGGTCCCTCGGTCGCCGCGCCGAGGGCAAGGCCGCACAGGCCTTCGACCACAAACTGGACCGCCGTGAGAACAAGCACGTCGGCGACGCGCGAGAACTTCGAGACGCACACGATGTGGACGGCGAACATGAGCGCGCCCACCAGCGTCATCCCCTCGCCAAGCCCCAGCGAGAACGCCTCGCCCGTCCCGCCGCCCGACACAAGCCAGATGCCCGCAATCGCCAGCACCGCCGCCCCGATGTTGAACACCGAGGGGCGCTTACGCGCCAGCAGCCACCAAAGGAACGGCACGATGACGCAGTACGTGGCCGTGAGAAACGCGTTGATGCCCGGCGTGGTGTGCTGCAGGCCGACGGTCTGCGTCCAGAACGCCGCAAAGTCGAACACGCCGAGCAGCGCCCCCATCGCAAGCACCCGGGGCGCAAACGACCGGGCGATGCGCCGGCAGAGAACGAGCGACAAGATGATGCCGGCCGAGGTAAAGCGCAGGCCCAGCAGCCATGCGGGGGGCAGCACGTCCACGACCTCCTTCATCACCACGAAGGAGTAGCCCCAGATGGCAGTGGCCACCACAAGCAGAATCTTGTAGACGAACGGGGGTATGGCGTTGAGCGGCAGGCGACCCATGGCGAACGGCTGCCCGCCTTTACCAGGCGCGGTCGTCGGCCGCGTCGCCTGCAAGACCGTCGGGATCCTCGTCCGCCCGCTCAAGGTCCGCGATCGAGGGAACGACCTGGGAGGGAATGAACCGCCGGGCCAGGCGCTCGGCGAACTGCGAGGGACGCAGCACCTGCAGGGCCTCGCGGTTCCAGCTCTCGTGCGCCATCGAGGCGTTGTGGTTGGAAAGGTCGACGCCCGGCATGTACATGCGGCACGAGCTCTTGGGGCACGCGTACTCGCCAGCGGGGGTGCCGCGCTCGAACAGTTTGAGCTCCTTCTCGCGCAGCTCCTCGTTGGACCAGTCGAGCACGTAAACGTTTGCCACGCCCAGCGCGCGGCGGGCGAGCTGCTTGGCCTGCTCGGGGATCTTGCCGTCGTAGCCGGTGCAGAACAGCACCAGGGGCACGCCGCGGCCGGGGTCGGTCAGCGACGACGCGAAGTGCTCGAACGTCTGGACAGACAGCTTGTTGGGCACCGTCTGAAGCTGGGTGGTGCCCACTTTGGCCGCATACCACGGCAGGTCGATGATCGAGCGCACAAGCGAGGGGGCCGCGATAGTCTCGGGCAGCGGCGCACCGTGCGCGTAGAGCGGGCGGCACATGCTCTGCACCGCCACGCGGCACGCCTCGGTCTCGGTACGGGAGAGGCACACGGTCGTGTGCCAGCGGCGGTCGTCGTAGTTGGCATCGGGCTCGTCGTACTCCATCGTCCACCGCGCAACCTTGCCGTCCTCGCCGTGCTGCGTGGCGAAGGCCACGGCCGGCCAGCGATCCTCGTCGAAGTCGCCACCGCGGTAGTCTTCGGGCATGCTGTAGTCCCACGCGAGCGGGAAGGGGCGGCGCCCGTCGAAGTCGTCGGCCACGGGGCTGCTGCCGTAGCCCAGCTCCTTCTGCACGACCCAGTCGACCACCAGCTCGGCCGCCGCCATAAAGGCGTCCCCGTCCTCCTTGAGGGGATGCAGGTCGAAGATGGACCGGTGCCTCAGGACCGAATATGCGTCGTTCATGCCAGCTACCTCTTACCTCGCCGTCGTGTGGACGTTGGCCGTCCGCGTAACCCGGTCATTATGCCACGCCCCGCCGCACGCGCCCCGCCGCACGCACCCCGTGCACCGCAAACGCATCGGGACGCGCACGCAGGCCCGCCTGCCCCGCGCACGCGTCCCGCCGTTGCGCGCCCGTCTCGGCAGAGGCGCCACCTCTCCTCGTGCAGCTCGATGGTCGCGTCGTCCTTCACCGCAAACGCCAGGCGTACGTTCTCGTCCAGGGGATCGGACCTAAAGACGACCCGGTCGGCATCCTCAAGATAGGGATCCATACCGCCCACCCGGTAGGCGACGTGGAGACCGCTTGGACAGGATTCCAGGAAAAACGCACCTTCTTCGGACTTGAGGTGCTCGATCTTGTAGCCGTAGGCGTCCACCGACTCGTCGGTCAAGAAGCCACCCGCACGCTTTCTCGGGCATCTCCTTGGCGGACACGAGCACGGAAGCCTACCTTCCCTGCCGGTCCGCCGGCTCGGTCATCGAATAGGGGTCCTCCACCGCGTCGAGCGTCGACTCGTCGAGCAGGCCGCGCTCGAGCACAAGTTCGCGGACGCTGCGGCGCGTCCGCAGGGCCTCCTTGGCGATGGCGGCAGCCTTCTCGTAGCCGATGTAGGGGCACAGCGCCGTGGCCACGCCCACGCTCATCTCCATGAGCTCGCGGCAACGCTCGCGGTTGGCGGTAATGCCGACGATGCAGTTGTCGGTCAGCGTGTCGAGCGAGTTGCGCAGCACGTCGATCTCCTCGAACAGCGCCCGGAAGATGACCGGCTCGAAGGCGTTGAGCTCCATCTGGCCCGCCTCGACCGCCATCGACACCGTCACGTCGTTGCCCATGACAAGGAAGGCCGCCTGGTTCACGACCTCGGGAATGACCGGGTTCACCTTGCCGGGCATGATCGACGACCCGTTTTGCATCGCCGGCAGGTTGATCTCGCCGAAGCCCGTGCGCGGACCGCTCGACAGCAGGCGCAGGTCGTTGCACATCTTGGAGATGCTCGTCGCACACGACTTGACCGCGCCCGAAACCGCCGCGAACGCGTCGAGGTTCTCGGTGGCGTCGAAGAGGTCCGACGCCTGATGGAGCGGGTAGCCCGTGAGCGCAACGAGGTTGGGCACGATGTTGCGCAGGTAGAACGGGGTGACGTTGATGGCCGAACCGATGGCCGTCCCGCCCAGGTTCACCACGCACATCTCGCTTTTGACGGCGGCGATGCGGTCCTCGCAGCGCTTGACCATCGACGAGTAGCCGTGGAACGTCTGACCCAGGCGCATGGGCACGGCGTCCTCGAGCTGGGTGCGGCCCATTTTAAGAACGTCGTCGAACTCGACGGACTTCTCGTCGAGCGCGGCGCGCAGGTGCGCCAGGCTCGCCAGCAGCGCGTCGAGCAGGTCGAGCGCCGTGAGCTTGCCCGCCGTGGGGATGACGTCGTTGGTGGACTGCGACATGTTGACGTGGTCGTTGGGGTGGACATGCGCATAGCTGCCGAGCGGGTCGCCCAGCAGCTCGCCGGCGCGATTGGCGAGCACCTCGTTCATGTTCATGTTGGCGCTCGTGCCCGCGCCGCCCTGGATGATGTCGACGATGAACGCGTCGGCCAGGCCGCCCGCCATCACCTCGTCGCATGCCGCGACGATCGCCGCGGCCTTCTCGGGATCGAGCTCGCCGGCCGCGCGGTTGGTGACGGCCGCCGCTTTCTTGACAAGCGCAAGGTTCTTGATGAACACCGGGTGCATCCCCCGCCCCGTGATGGGGAAGTTGCGCTGGGCGCGCAGCGACTGGACGCCGTAGTACGCGCCGGCGGGCACCTCCATCGCACCGATGGAGTCCGACTCGATGCGGACCCCAGGGGACGCCGCGCCAGTCCCCCTGTCCTGCATGCCTTTCCGCCCGACTTCCAAGGCTGCGGTGCCCTTGAGATCCCTCTGCTCCATAGCCAAGCTCTCCACCCTTCATCCCAAGGCGCACGCAACACGGCAAACGCCTTGCTTATTGTTTCTTATTCGTTTCATAGTCATTATGGGAATATTTCTGCGTGTGAAGCGGGCGAATCGGCCATCGGCGCACAGCACACCAAGAGGGCACAACAAGGCCCGACCCCGCATCGAGGCGGGAGCCGGGCCGAATCAGGACGTTTGGGGTTTACGGGAAGCGCGCCTCGCCGCAAGACGACAGGAAGCGCGGGGGACGGCGGCGGGATTACTCCTGCGGCGCCGCGTAGAGGCCCACGAGCGTCTGGAGCACGTCCACCATGTCCTCGAGCTCATAGACGCCGATGAACTCCTTGACCCCGTGGGCGTTGTGGTAGCCGGCGCTGATGTTGGCGCACGGAAGGCCCCGGAAGCACAGCTGGGCGCCGTCGGTGCCGCCGCGCATCGGCTCGGTCCACATCGTGTAGCCGTGGGCGGCATAGGCTTTGCGGGCGTTCTCGATGAGGTGCGGGTGCTGGGTCACGACCTCGGCCATGTTGCGGTAGGTGTCCGAGATCTCCACCGTCACGACCTCGCAGCCGTACAGACGGTTGAGATAGGCCGCCGCCTGGCGCATGACCTCCTTCTTGTCCTCGAACTTTGCGCGGTCGTGGTCGCGGATGATGTAGACCGCGTCGGCCCGCTCCACGTTGCCTTCCTGGCGGTGCAGCAGGATGAAGCCCTCGTAGCCGTCGGTGTACTGGGGCTTGGCCGCAGCGGGCATGAGACCGTTGAACTGGCAGGCGATGTCGATGGCGTTGACCATGCGGTTCTTCGAAGTGCCGGGGTGCACCGAAAAGCCGGCGAAGTGGACGTCGGCCTCGGCGGCGTTGAAGCACTCGTAGTTCATGACACCGATGGGCCCGCCGTCGAGCGTGTAGCCCCAGGCCGCGCCGTGGGCGTCGAGGTCGAGCAGGCGCGCGCCGTGGCCGATCTCCTCGTCGGGCACAAACGAGATGGCCAGCCGCGGGTGCGGGATCGACGGGTCGGCCTGAATGCGGGCGACGAGGGCCATGATCTCGGCGATGCCGGCCTTGTCGTCGGCGGCAAGCAGGGTGCGCCCGTCGGTACAGATGATCTGGCGACCCACCATGTCGTTGAGCTCGGGGTTGACGGTGGGGTCGGTGAAGACCTCCCTGCCGTCGACCACACCCATGACAAGCCTGCCGCCTTGGTAGTCGACGACCTGCGGCTTGACACCGTTGCCGGGCACCGACGACTCCGCGTCGATGTGGGCGTTGAGCGCCAGCGTGGGAAGACCCTCGGCACCCGGTGAGGCGGGGATATGGGCGGTGACGTAGGCGTGCTCGGTGGTCTCGACGTCCTGCGCGCCCAGCTCGCGCAGCTCGGCGGCGAGAAGCTCGGTCATGCCGAACTGGCATTGCGTAGAGGGAACCCGGTCGGCATGGTTCGGGTCGCCCTGCGAGTCGACCTGCACGTAGCGCAGGAAGCGCTCGACGACGTCGCTGTAGCGGGAGGTTGCGGGAACCTCGGCGATCCCTGCGTTCTGAGGTTCGGTGGCGCCCATGGCGGCCTCCTTGGTGGTTGGGAATTATCGGCCGCGCATGATTCTAGCGCGGCGGGCGGATGTGGGCGGACCGCGGGCGGGTTATACTCAATCCCGATACGCGCAGATGACGGCGGGCGACGGGCAGACGGCGAGGTTGGGCATATGGGCGCGACCATAGCGATAGGCGTGCAGAACTTCGCAGATGTGCGCGAGCGCGGCGTGTTCTACGTCGACAAAACCGACTTCGTCCGCCAATGGTGGTCCAACAAGGACGACGTCACCCTCATTTGCCGGCCGCGCCGTTTTGGCAAGACCCTCAATATGAGCACCGTCGAGTGCTTCTTTTCCTCGCACTACCGGAACCGGGCCGACCTGTTCGAAGGGCTCGACGTGTGGGCGGACCAAGCCATGCGCGCAGAGCAGGGCGCATGGCCCGTGGTCGCCCTGTCGTTCGCCGGCGCCAAGGGCGACACGTTCGACGGGGTCGCCTCGCTGCTGGGCAACCGCATCGCCCAGGCCTACCGCGACCACGCTGCCGACGTCGACCACGACGGCCTCTCGGAGCGCGAGGAGCTCCTGTTCTCGGGCCGGCTACCCACCGTCGACCCCAAGGAGGCCCCCGACGCCCTGCTGCGCCTGTGCGAGCTGCTCTACCGGGCATCGGGCAGGCGCGTCATCGTGCTTCTCGACGAATACGACACGCCTATGCAGGAGGCATGGCTCAACGGCTTCTGGGACGAGATGGCATCGCTGGTGCGCAGCCTGTTCAACAACACGTTCAAGACGAACCGCTACCTCGAACGCGCCCTGCTCACCGGCGTCACGCGCGTAAGCCGAGAATCCATCTTCAGCGACCTAAACAACCTCGAGGTCGTGACCACCACCTCAAAAAAGTATGCAACTTCGTTCGGCTTCACAGAAGACGAGGTGTTTGCCGCCATGGAGGCGGTGGGCCTGGACGACTTCGCCGGCGTCAAGACCTGGTACGACGGTTTTACGTTCGGCGGGACGCCCGACATCTACAACCCGTGGTCTATCCTCAAGTACCTGAGCGAGCGCGAGATGGGGCCTTATTGGGTCAACACGTCGAGCAACTCCCTGGTGAGCGAGTTGCTGCGCACGGGCGACAAGGGGCTCAAGGCGGACTTCGAAACGCTGCTGCAGGGCGGGACTGTCCGCAAACAGCTGGACGAACAGGTCGTCTTCGGCGAGCTCGGTCGCAAGCCGGGAGCGGTGTGGGCTCTGTTGCTCGCCAACGGCTACCTCAGGGTCGCCGCGCGCGACCGGGCCGCTTCCGGCACCTACGACCTCGCCCTCACCAACCGCGAGGTGGGTGAGGCATTCGACAGCATGGTGCGGGGGTGGTTCGAGGCTGCGGGCGAGAACTACGGCGACTTCGTGCGCGCGCTGCTCTCAGGCGACGTCGACGGGATGAACCACTACCTCAACGGCGTCGCCCTGGAAACGTTCAGCATGTTCGACACGGGGACGAGGCCGTCGGAATCGGAACCCGAGCGCGTCGACCGTCTTGCCGAACGACGGTCGACGCGGTATGAGTAACAAGCTACACCACAGGGCCGCCCTAACCTCGTTGCGCCCCTTCGCACTCGAGCACGAGCGTCAGCAGATCCTGCTTGGAGTGCACCCCGAGCTTCTCGTACACGCGGCTCGTGTAACTGCTCGCGGTGCCGGCCGAAATGAACAGCTCGTCGCAGATGAACTTGCGCGTGCGCCCCTGGGCGAGCAGCAGAAACACCTCTGTCTCGCGCTCGGAAAGGCCATAGTCGCGCGCCATCTCGCGGCGTACCGCGGCGGTGTCCGGCGCCCCGGCCCCTGCGGGCCCGCCCTCCGGAGCGGCCTCCTTCCCGGCGTCGCCGGCAGCATCCCCGCCCGCCGGCGACGCCGCATGCAGCTCCTCCTCGAACCCGTCCCGCCCGTAGAAGCGGCACAGGGCCCAGACGAGCACACCGAACATCGCGAAGAACGAGAACAGCACCACCGCCAGGCTCAGCTCGCTAAACGCCGACAGGAAATACTGCATGAGCAGCTCGACCACTGTGTAGGCGCCGAACAGCACGCCCACCACGCGAAAGGGTGGCATCGACAGCGTCCGCATGCCCAAAAGCAGCACGGCCCACATGAACGTCTGGCCATAAAGCTCGGCGTACTGGGCCAGCACCGCGAGGAACGAGGCGGAGAGGCCCATCTGGCCGCCCAGGTCGGAGTAGAGAAACGCGTAGAGCGCGAAGAGCACGAGCAGAGCGGGTAGGAACCTGAAGAGCAGGCGCGAGTCGGCCTTCACCAGGGTGGTGTAGCACAGGGCGAGGTACACCGCCGTGATGGCGAGGCTCGGCAGAGGGCCCCAGGCGTCGAGCGGGTAGTCCGTGCCCCAAAACCCCAGGTTGCTCACGACGCGCGTGGCCGCGAAGATTACCGCCGTGACGAGCACCATGCCGAGCATGAGGCTGGACTGCGGCCCGTCGAGCTTCGCGCGCGCCGCATCGATGCCGGGGGTCGTCGGCGGCATAAGGCGGCGCGCGACCAGCACGCACGCCGTGCACACAGCGGGGGTGGCGACGAGCAAGGCCGTCTGCCCGCCCGCTCCCAAGTAGCGGCTGGCCCCGTACACGAGCAGGGTCTTCGCCGCGAGCGACGCGGCGACCGCCAGCACGAGGCACCCGCGGTCGGGCACGCGCGTCAGGACCGTCGATGCCACCGCAGTGGTGAGCAGGACGTTGGTGAACCCCATGAGCACCACCGAGAGGGCGACGAGCCACGGGGCGACCGGGGCGCAGTACACCGCCAGGGCCGCGGTGCCCGCGACGAGGCAGCCTGCGAGCACCGCGGTGGCGTGTCGTTCGAGCCAGCACGGCGCCGCAAGGGATGCAACGACGACGGCGAGCATGCCGATAAGGAAGAGCGCATGCCCGTCCATCGCGACGGCGCTCAGGGCGGCGCCGCGCGCCGCGAAGGCCGACCCGTGGCCCGGCATGTCAAACCATGCGAACGCGAACGCCATCGCGCACGCGAGCAGTGTCCAAAACGCCCAACCCGAAGCACGGCGCATCTCGACCCCTTCCCTTCTCCCAAGTGGGATTATACGACCCCTGGGGTTCCGCCCGCCTGGGACGTGGTCGCCTGCGCGCCGATGCCCGCGATTCCCGCACCTTGCGGCGGCGTCACCCGTCAGATAGGAGTGGCACCGTCCTCCACCTGCGAACATATGGGTGTCAACCAACACTTTGACGGCATCGTTGACGAGCCGTCGGCGCTCAGGACGCTGCCGATTGGGCGGCACACCGCGTGCAAACCGGGCATTCTGATGACAGCGCCGGGGCCCGGCACTGGGTGACACTTGGGGGCACGCCCGGCGCATACGGCGGCGAGCGTCTTGGAGGCGCCCTGTGCGGTGCGCGACGGCACGGCCAGCCCGCCACGCACTTCTCTCGGCACAACGCGGGGAGCATGGGGGCGTCCCGAACGACAGTCCGGCAAGACCGGTTTCACACGGAAGAACGGGAGAGGACCATGGAGAGCATCACGCGCAGGAACCTTATCGGCATGGGCGCCATGATGGGGGCCGCGGGCATGGCGGCGCTCGCCGGCGCACCCGGCGCGGCACAGGCCCACGACAACAGCTGGGACGCCGAGCGCGGCCTGGGCAGCGCCGACCTGCACGTCCCCGAGGGCACCGTCGACCCCATGACGCTCGCCTCCAACGACGGCCACACGCTCAACAACCTCAACGACGTCAGCGACCTCGCGGCCAACTGGTATGTCCCCGGTGACCCGTGGAGCGAAGAACTCAAGGACCTCACGAACGCCGAACTCGACGCCATGATCCTCAACCAAACGATGGTGACCGAGGACTATGTGACACCCAGCGGCACGGTCATCCCCGCTGTCTACATCAACCTGCGCAACCGGCTCAACCGCATCGGTGCCGGCATGGGATCCGACATCGAGGACAACGAGCATGCCTGGGACTTCGTGATGCTGCTGTTCTCCGAGGACGACGCCCAGCACTTGCTCGAAATGCCCATGTACAAGACCTTTAGCGCCGTCGACTACGCCGCCGCTTCGGGCCGCAGCGTCGAAGAGTGCCAGGAGATCCTCGCCGACATGGGCGACCGCGGCCTCATCACCATCCGCATGCGCACCGGCGTGCCCTACTACGAGCTCATGACGATGGAACCGGGAATCTGGGAGCGCAACATCCACCGCATCGAGGACCCCGAGTACGTCAACGCGCACCACAACTCGGTCGGCACCGACATGAACGTCGGCTTCAACGAGACGCCGGTCCCGCAGCTCATGGTGTTCCCCTGCTCGATGGACGTCGTCGAGGGCGACCCTGTGCCCTACACCTCGTGGGAGGACGCCATCCGCCTGCAGGAGGACATCTGCATCATCCCGTGCGCCTGCCGCAAGGCCGCCGACACACTCGGCACGCGCGACCCCGACTGCGCCGAGCGCTTCGGCAGCGACACCTGCATCTTCATGGGCGACCCCGGCCGCTACATGATCGACCACGGCTACGGGCGCCAAGTGACGAGCGAGGAGTGCATAGCCGAGGTCAAAGCCAACGTCGACAAGGGCCTCGTCCCCGAGATGATCTGGACCAAGACACAGGAGATCATGTGCCAGTGCTGCCTGTGCGACTGCGGTGTCATGGGCGCCTACCACGCATACGGTTGCGAGGGCGAGATCATGGACTACTGCAGCCCCTATAACCTCAAGTACGAGACCGACAAGTGCATCCAGTGCGGGGCTTGCGTCGACCGCTGCCCCATGGGAGCCATCACCATCGGCGACGACGGCTACTGCGTGATGGACCGCCAGTGCATCCGCTGCGGCCAGTGCGCCTACATCTGTCCGGCCGACGCGCGCCACCTAGTCGCTAAGCCCCTCGACGAGATCCGCATGCCCGACGACGACTGGAAGACCAAAGAGCTCGGTAAGGCCCGCCGCCGCATGCTTCAGGGCCTCATCCACGACTTCACCGGCACCGAGGACGTCGAGTAGGCGCGCGACGGGCAAGCAGGTCCCACGGGGTGCCCCGACCTAGGCGACCAGGGCGCCCCCACCCGTTTTTACCGAGGGACACAGCGAGGACGCAGGGGGCACACCATGCACGAGATGGCATTGGTCCGCAACGTGATAGGAATTACCCTTGAGGAGGCTGAACGCCGTCAGGCACATCACGTCGAGGCGATCTACCTGCGCGTCGGCAAGGGACGTGACATCGTGGTTGAACTGTTCAGCGGTCTGTTCGACCACCTGGCCAAGGACACCGTTGCCGAGGGGGCCGAGCTCGTGTACGAACGCGTGCCCCTCGTCACGCGCTGCAACGACTGCGGCAAACTTTACCGCCTCGACGTCCACGACGAGACGACCTGGCCCTGCCCTTCCTGCGGTTCGAAAAACTACGCCCTCTACTCAGGTATGGAGTTCAGCGTCGACCGCATCGAGCTGTCATAAAAGCGGGGAGAAGGGCATCCGGCATTTTGCAGCCAAGCCGCCGCCGAAGCGCCACGCGAGAACGTGTGAGAACGCAGGTGCCCGCGCGTCGCGCTACACCTTTGCCTACTCCTTTGCGGCGGCACGCATCTTGACAAGCGCGTCGCGCAGGGCAGTGTTTTTCTTCTCGGCCAGATTGCGCTGGAACGTAAGGTGCTCGACCTGGCCTTCAAGCGCCTTGATGCGGGCACGTTGCCGCTCGATGACCTCCTGGCGCGTGCGGATGAAGGCGAGCACCGCCTCCTCGTCCACCTCGGGCAATCCGTCCCCCACCGCGTCTTGTTCCCCGGTCGAACCCTGCCCGTCCGCCTCGTCGCCTCCATGGACACCCACACGGAAGCGCTCGCGCACATCGCGGTCGAACTCCTCCACCGTCTTGCCCAGCGACGCCGCAACGGTCGCCTTGCGCTCGGCGACCTTCTCGTTTATCTGCTGACGCTGCTCGGGAGTCATAGGAACGCCCATCATGTGCCATGCACCTCGCTTTGGTTCGGAGAGCAGCCGCTTTGTCTGCGCAACCTGCAACCTCGTTTGCAACAAACAGGTTTAGCAAGCAGGCTTAGGATACCGCAAGCCAGAACCCGCAAGCTCCTGATTGCCGCAAGACAGACGGGGCACGATCGGGAAGCAACCAGCGAGACGGCCCGAAAAGGCGAACGATCGCCAGAGAAAGGCCCCGCAATTCCATCTCCATCAATCCTTCCCGACGCCAACCTACCCCCATGCGTTATCATAAAGCGAAGGAGAAGGGGAAGGTACGCACATGAACATTGCGCATCTTAGGGAGTTTGTCACGCTTGCAAGCTACCTCAAGCTCACATCCGCAGCACGTGAGTTGTATATGTCGCCTTCCACATTAAGCCAGCACATCTCGGCACTCGAAAAGGAGGTTGGGACCAAATTCTTCGTCCGCCTCAACAACGGTCTCAAACTCACACCACAAGGTGAAGTCACCCTTGAACATGCGCAAAAAATCCTCTTTGAATATAGTGCCTTGATTGACGATTGTTTCCGTCTTTCTAACACACATATTGTACAAATCAATATGCCTAATTACCATTATCTTAAGAGTGCCATTATCAATGCGCGAAAACCATTTTTGGATAACCATCCCAATTGCCAAGTCATCCTTAACACCAACGAACATCAAAACGACGATCCGTTTGAAATCATCAAAGAAGGGTTGAGCGATATCTCCGCACTCTATATCGTTCGCGGTTGCGGCTACACCGTTGAGGACAAGCTGCCTAGCGGCATCGCATATATTCCCCTTGTCCCGCAGCGGTGTGTGTTCGTCTCGTCCACACACCATCCTCTAGCGGACAAGGAGATCCTTACGGCATACGATCTCAACGGAGCTACAGTCGTTCTCAAGCTCTGCCCTATCTGTACGATACTCATGGACGGTGTCACTCGCGTCCTCAATGGTTACGGGGCGCACGTTCGCGTGCTCTTCCGCAAAGCAGCTCGCAACGCCGATATTCTTCTTAATGACCTGGGGGATTCGTTCATGCAATGGTTCGAGTCACTTGACGGTGCGCCCGACCCCGCACTTCCCAATCTACCTGTACACCGCTTTGAGCATGAGCTAGTCGCCGACTCGTACTTGCTCTACCGACCCGAACGTCTCGATGACCTGCAGCGTTCCTACCTCGATACTGTAGCTTCCGTCGCCCGCACAAACTGCCGAGCCTAAACGGGCCTTGTCATCAAAAAAGGCTGATGCGATTCTCCGAATATGAAGTTCGCGTTTTACGAACGTGGGACATTCCAACGGCGAACGCACGATCCTTCGAAGCCGAAACCCGCCTCCAAACACCTGTAAGGTCAGAACAGCCCTCCTCACCCTACCATAAAGGAGTCGGTGGTCCAGCTCAGACCAGTAGCAAAAAGCCGATGCGTCAGATAACCAAAAGAGGAGAGGAAGGCCACGATGGAAGGTGTTACCCGCAGAAACTTCGTCAGCACCGCCACCATGGGCGCGATGAGCCTTGCCGCCCTAGGTATGAGCACTGCTTTGCCAGGCCAGGCTCTGGCCGAAGAAGTCGCCGAAGAAGCCCTCTCAACAGCAGAGATGACTTCCTCATTCCCTACGTTTAACGGCGGCCCCTTAACCGCAGCCGAACAACATGAAACCATCTCCGAATACGACTGGCGTGAGGATAAGCTTTCTATTTTTGAAATAGCCGAGGCCGCTAAAAACGTTAGCAACGAAGAAGCCCAGGCTATCCTCGACAATGAGCCCGAAATTACTGAAGACTACGTACAAGCCGACGGCACCGTCATTCCCGCCGTTTATATTGCCTTACGCAACCGCATTCACCGTCTAGGCCAAGGCGTCGGCAGCGAGGTGCACGACGGTTGCTGGGACTTCTTGATGCAGGAGTTCACTGAAGAGGAGGCCGCCTTCTATCTCAAGCTTCCCATGTATCGCCTTTTCAACGACGAGGAGGCCGGCGAAGCAGCGGGCATCCCCACCGAAGATGCAAAAGAGATATGCGACAGTCTGAGCTACCGTGGCCTGCTTAACCGCACCACCCGCTGCGGCATCAGTTTCTACCACACCCTTGCATTTGCGCACGGCATGCTCGAATTCATGATGGACCGTTACGAAGAGGACGGGTTCGTCTCAAGCGTCTTCGGCATGCTCGGCTCCGACTACAGCTATCAATCGCGCAATCAGGGCAGTGCCATGTATTTCACGGTGCCCGTGAGCAAAGACATCGTGGCCGACACCCAGGTTCTTCCTTACACCGATTGGGACAACATCATCGAGCGCAACAATGTCATCGCAGTCAGCCCCTGCCAGTGCCGCACCTTCACACCTATCCGAAGTGGTGAGCCGCTGAGCTGCGACCATCCTCTTGAGACCTGCATGTCCTTTGGCGAGCAAGCCGAATATTACATCGAAAATGGCATTGGTCGTCAGATCGACAAAACTGAGGCTCGCGAGATTCTACAGCGCGGTGTAGATGCCGGCATGGTTGTCCAAATCATGAACACTAAACAGTGCGATGTCATTTGCCAATGTCATGGCGACTGTTGCTCCATTTTATCGGGCTACATCTCGATGGACGGCGACGTCGAGAACTTGAAGTATGTCAGCAATTACGAGCTAGTGGTAGATGACGAAACCTGCATCGGCTGTGGCAGTTGCGTGGAGCGCTGTCCTTTGTTCACCATCTCGCTCGACGAAGCCACCGGTAAGACCGTCCTTGGCAACCTATGCGTACGCTGTGGCCAGTGCGCCACTGTGTGCCCCACCGGCTCACGCACCCTAGTGGCACTGGCCGAAGAGCTTCGTTGCGACTATCCGTACGACATGGTCAATGACTACCATGTCAAGGCCCTTGAGCGCGCAAAGCGCGGTTTCATCGTCGATTTCGGGGCATAGGCCAACGAAGTATCTCAGCTCTTGCCCCATGACCGGGAATCAAGCCTTTATAGGCACGGTTCCCGGTCCTCGTTGCCGGGTAAAGGTCGGCCCGGCATCAAGACCGTAGGAGAACACCATGCACGAAATGGCACTGGTCCGCAACATAGTTGACGCTGTTGTCGATTCATGCATTGGTCAAAACGTCGAGAAGGTCCACACCGTACACCTCACCATCGGCGAAATGAGCGATGTTGTAGAGGCGTACATCCCCGGGTTGTTCCGCTTTTTGGCACGAGGCACCGTTGCCGAAAAGGCAGATGTTGTCATACATCGTAGCCCGCTCATGGTATGTTGTATTGAATGCGGAGAGATTTTCCGCATCGACATGCACGACAACACCACTTGGGAGTGCCCACACTGTCACGCCCGCCAGAAGTACCGTCTGTTTAGCGGCAACGAGCTCCGTATCGACTCTATCGAGGTCCAAGGATACGCGATACAAACATCGTGAAGCGCAAAGGACGTGAACGGCTTGGC
>CAZUFB010000011.1:38570-40017 GCA_964619775.1 uncultured Coriobacteriaceae bacterium | reverse complement strand
ACGCGATCAAGAACGCCGTGATCGACTGCCTGGAGCAGGCTCAGGCTTAACATCGCCGCGCCGGCGTTACAGACGCCTTTTGCATATAACCAGACCGCTGCCGCATCGGACGCCGCAGGCATCGGAGAAACGGGAGAACGCGCATGACCCTGCACATCATTGAAGACGCCGAACGCTGCCTCGGCTGCAAACGACCGCGCTGTCGGGAGGCGTGTCCGGCACACACCCCCATCCCCCAGGCCATCGCCCTATTCAAGGAGCGTCGTATCGAAGAGGCCGGCGCGCTGCTGTTCGCGAACAACCCGCTCTCGTTCGTGTGCGCGCTGGTGTGCAACCACAGCGTTCAGTGCCGAGGCGGCTGCGTGCTCGGGCGCAAAGGAACCCCGGTGCAGTTCTCGGCCATCGAGTCATACGTGTCCGACGCGTACCTCGACCGCATACGGCCCGAACCAACCGAACCCGCCGGCAAGAAGGCCGCGATCATCGGCAGCGGTCCCGCCGGTATCGTCGCGGCGTTCAAGCTCGCCCAGGCAGGCGTCAACGTAACCATATTTGAGCAGCGCTCCGAAATCGGCGGTGTGATGCGCTACGGCATCCCCAACTTCCGCCTGCCGCGCACAACCGTCGCGCGGTACCGCTCGGTGCTCGAGCGGTTCGGCGTCAAGATCCGTCCCAACACCGCCATCGGCGACGCCCTGCTCATCGAAGACCTGTTCCGCGACGGTTACGACACCGTGTTCATCGGCACGGGAACCTGGCGTGCCAAGACGCTCGGCATCTCCGGGGAGACGCGAGGCAACGTGCACTTCGGCCTCGACTACCTCGTGAGCCCGGAGTCCTATGAGATCGGTGAGAACGTGGCCGTCATCGGTGTGGGAAACACCGCCATGGACGTGGCCCGCACGACGTTTCGCAACGGCGCGCGCCATGTGACGATGTACGCGCGCTCCCGGCACGTCTCGGCAAGCTCGGACGAGGTCGAGTACGCCCGCCTCGACGGGGCCGAGATCGTCTACGGCAAAGCGATCGTCGAAATCAACGAGACAGGGCCCCTGTTCAAAACAGCCGTCTTCGACGAGGACAACAAAGTCGTCGGCTACGAGGACGAGCTCGACCAGGTCGCCTGCGACACGGTGATCATCGCCGCCTCGCAAAAGCCCATGAACAAGCTCCTCCTCACAACCAAGGGGCTTGCGGGCGACGACCGCGGCCTGCTTGTGGTCGACGACAACTGCCAGACGAGCGTGCCGGGCGTGTTCGGCGCCGGCGACGTGGTGACCGGACCCAAAACCGTTGTGCATACCGTGGAGATGGCCAAACGCGCCGCCGACGCCATGTTACGGTACATGGGAGTCGCCCTGGAGGAGCCGGACGGGGAAGACGGCGCGGACCGGGTCTAGCCCCGCGCACCGCCGCCCCCCGGAAAAGCCCGCGGCGCACCGCCGCC
>CAZUFB010000011.1:24353-38470 GCA_964619775.1 uncultured Coriobacteriaceae bacterium | reverse complement strand
GGGTCTAGCCCCGCGCACCGCCGCCCCCCGGAAAAGCCCGCGGCGCACCGCCGCCAATCCTTGCGCACCGCCGCCGCCAATCCCCAGATCGAAAGGACCCGCCATGGCACGCTTCGACAACCTCAAGGTCGGCTTTATCGGCTTCGGTAACATGGCCCAGGCCGCGACGGCCGGCCTGCTGCGCGCAGACGCCGTCGCCCCCGGCAACGTCTACGCCTGCGCCAAGACGTGGGACAAGCTCGTGGCCGCGACCGAGCTGCACGGCGTGGTGCCCTGCCGCGACGCGCACGAGGTGGCCGAGGCCTCCGACATGGTGTTCGTCGCGGTGAAGCCGTACCTCGTCGCCGAGGTGTGCGCCCCCATCGCCGGGACGCTCGCGCGCCCCGGCAAGGTCGTCGTCTCGGTGGCGGCGGGCATGCCCTTCGCGGCATACGAGAAGATCCTTGCACCGGGCACGCACCACATCAGCACGGTTCCCAACACCCCGGTGAGCGTCTGCGAGGGCGTGTGGGCCTGCGAGAGCGTTCACTCGCTGAGCGATGACGAACATGCCCTGGTAAGCGACCTGTTGGGAACCACCGGCCTGGTGGCGGCGGTCGACACCAAGCTGCTCGGCATCGCCAGCACGGTGACCGGCTGCGGCCCGGCCTTCGTCGCCATGTTCATGGAGGCCCTGGGCGACGCGGCCGTGAAGCACGGCGTCCCGCGCAAGCTGGCCTACGAGCTGGCCGGCCGGATGATCGCCGGCACGGGCAAGATGGCCGTCGAGACCGGGCAGCACCCCGGCGTGCTCAAGGACGCCGTGTGCTCCCCGGGCGGCACCACCATCAAGGGCGTCGCCGCTCTTGAGCGCGCGGGGCTGCGCGCGGCGGTCATCGACGCGGTCGACGCGATCGGGGGGTAGGGGCCCGGCGCGGGTCGGCAAGCCACGTGGTCGATACCCGGCCGGGCGGTTTTCGCATGTCATGGCAGCAGAAAGTCTCCCATCGTCCTGACCGGCTCGGACAGTCGGTCAGGGGCACGTTCTGGCAACGAAATGGTGTGCGCGCACAGCCCAAAACAGTCCGCGCGACCGTCGGGCAGGACGTACGCCCGTATACCAAAATCCCCCTTGACGCGCACCGGGGTTCGGGCCGCATAATGGCGCTGTCCGATTTGACAAGACAGGCATGGTAGAGGCGCGGCACCCAAGAGTAGGCCCGCACGGCTGCCCGGAAAGGCAGCGGGACGAAAGGGGGCGCCGCCGAAGGGCATGGCGGTTTCCGACGCCGTGCGCCTGGGGTGCGGGACAACATCCCGCGCACTGTCACCCGTACCGCCCATCGGGGTGCGGCGGGTGGAGCGCTACCGTGGCCGTTGGGAAGGCACCTCCCCTCGGCACCGCACACGGCCCCGCCCTTGCGGCCTGCAGCCGCAGAGAAAGGGGCGCCGCGGCGCGCGGTGGGTTCCAAAAGGCACCTCCCCGCAGGTCATGGCGGCATCACGCCTGTTCGACCTGCAAGGGAGGCATCGCTCATGGAGTTCGTGGGAACGTTCTGGGCGCTCGTTCCGCCCATCGTGGCCATCGTGCTTGCGCTCGTCACTAAGGAGACGTACAGCTCGCTGTTCGTGGGCATCCTGGTGGGCGCCTTGCTGCTGGCTGGGTTCGACCCGCTCAACACGCTTACCTACGTCGTCGGCGGCACTGTGGGCGAGGGCGACGCGGCGCAAAGCGTCGGCTTCGTCAACGCGCTGGCCGACTCGTGGAATGCGGGCATCTTCCTGTTCCTCGTCATGCTCGGCATCATGGTGGCGCTCGTCAACAGCGCCGGGGGCTCGGCGGCGTTCGGCGCATGGGCGGCGCGGCACATCAAGGGACGCGTCGGCGCCCAACTGGCCACGTTCTTTCTCGGCGTGCTCATCTTCGTGGACGACTACTTCAACTGCCTCACCGTGGGCACGGTCATGAAGCCGGTCACCGACGGGCACCGCGTCTCGCGCGCCAAGCTCTCCTATATCATCGACTCCACGGCGGCGCCGATATGTATGATCGCGCCCATCTCGTCGTGGGCGGCGGCGGTCTCGGCCACGGCGGCCAACCTCGATACCGGCGTCACGGGCATCCAGCTGTTCATCCAGTCCATCCCCTACAACTTCTACTCGCTTTTGACCATCGTCTTCGTGCTGTTCGTCATTGTGACGGGGATCGACTACGGCCCCATGGCGGCCGCCGAGCTCAAAGCGTGGCGCGAGGGCGACGCCGGCGTGCTCGAGGACGACAAAACCCCGGGGAAGAAGCATGCCTCGCTGTGGGACCTGCTCGTGCCGGTGCTCGCGCTCATCGTCTGCTGCGTGGCGGGGATGATGTACGTCGGCGGGTTCTGGGATCCAACGGCCGAGGGGTACGGCGACCTGGCCCTCGCCTTCGGCAACACCGACGCGTCGACGGCGCTGCCCCTGGGGTCGCTTGTCGCGCTCATCGTCTCCTTCGTCTACCTGCTCGCCCGCCGCGTCGTGACCTTCACCGAGGCGACCGACTGCTTCGTCGTCGGCTTCAAGGCGATGGTTCCCGCCATGCTCATCCTCACGTTCGCCCTCACGCTCAAGCTCTTCACCACCGCACTGGGCGCCGACGTCTACGTCGCCGGCCTCATGGAAGGTGCGGCTGCGGGGCTCTACAACCTGCTGCCGGCCATCATCTTCCTGGTGGCGCTGGGCCTGTCCTTCGCAACCGGCACGAGCTGGGGAACGTTCGGCATCCTCATCCCCATCGTGCTGCCCATCTTCGCCGACCAGCCCACGCTGCTCACCATCGGCATCTCGGCCTGCCTGGCCGGCGCCGTCTGCGGCGACCACTGCTCGCCCATCTCCGACACCACCATCATGTCGTCGGCAGGCGCCAACTGCTCCCACCTGGAGCACGTCTCCACGCAGCTGCCCTATGCCCTGACGGTGGCCGCGGCGTCGTTCGTGAGCTTCGTGGTGGCGGGCTTCGTGCAGAACTGGGTCGTCAGCCTGGCCGTGGGCATCGCGATCATAGCCGCCGTGCTGTTCGTGCTAAGCAAGACTATCGGCACGAGGGTCGCGGCACAGGGCACCTCGGCCGGACGGTAGACGGGGGCGCGGCCGGGGTACCGGCGAACACGGGGCATAATGGAGTCGGCCGGCTCGGATACGCGAGCAAAACCGCACCCGTTGGAACCCGACACGATCCTGCGGTAGGGCGTGTCGCGTCGTTCTCCGGCAGTCCACAAAAACGCCGCGCTTCAACAAGCCCGGACCTGCGTGCCTTTGCACACATCGCCCTCGCACGCCCTGCGCGATGGGCTTGCGCTCCTCGCGCGTTCCCGCCGGTCGGCGCAGGGCCGCCTCGTTGGCTACCGGGAAGCAGTATCGTTTGCGACCGTGTACCATCACAAAATGTTCATATGCAACACACCGCCGGTAGCGCGCGCATCGCCTATCATGGTGCGTCAGCGGCCTGCACGGCCGCCCGAGAACACGCACGGACCCCACGATTGGAACCGCCATGATCAAAGAGATCGTCAAGGACACCGACTTTCTGAGTCAGCCCGCCGAGCCCGCGACCGCCGAGGACGCCGGGGTTGCCCAGGACCTTGTCGACACGATGGAGGCGCTGAAGGACGACTGCGCCTGCCTGGCCGCCAACCAGATCGGCGTCGCCAAGGCCGTCATCGCCTTTGACGACGACGGCAGCATCACGGTGATGTACAACCCCAAGATCAAGCAGGCCATGCGCCCCTTCGGCGCCATCGAGGGATGCCTGAGCCTCGAGAAGGAGTCCAACGTCACGCGCTATCAGACCGTCAAGGTCGCCTACGACGAGCTGGTCGACGGCGAGCTGGTCCCCCGCCAGCGCAAGCTGACCGACTGGACCGCCCAGGTGGTGCAGCACGCCATCGACCACTGCCGCGGTCGCCTCGTGTAGGCACGGCGGGCGCAACAACAAATCGGAGGGTACTCAAAGCATGCTTCCGGTTCGGTGAGGCGCGCGACACCGTCAAGCAAAAGATTACGATGGAGAATCAGCGCCATGCGTACCTCGCCGGCAGCAACACACTCACAAAAGATGAAAAGGCGAGCTTCTCCCGTGTAAGTGCCACGACCAAGTCGGAGGGAGAGCTCGCCTCCTCGCTTTTCTCTCTTGCCCTCTACCTGCAAAAGCGCCACGGACGACGGACGGTCATTCTCATCGACCTGCCCATAAGCGACAGCGGCCCGTCCGTTCACGCGCCCCACGCACGACAACGCCGCCGCCCTGAAAACCCATCTTACTCCGCAATGGTGAACGTCTCGAAGACGCGGCCGCAGTAGCCGACCTCGGTCTCGACGTCCGAGACCTCGACGCTTGCCTGGATGCCCTCGCCGGTCATGCCGCGCTCGTCGACCGTGACGCGCATGAACGAGCGGAAGTTGTTCTCCTCTACGACGGGCTCGTTGCCCGAGAAGTGCATGGGGTCGGCGGTGTTGCGGTAGTTGTTGCCGATCGAGGCGGCCTCGATGTAGTTCACGCCGTTGATGAGGTAGCGCTCGTACACATGGCTGTGACCGAAGTTGACCGCATCGACTCCATAGGCCTCGTAGATCGGGCGCAGCACGTCCCAGCAGTAATCGCCGTCGGGATAGATCGCCTTGTCAGGGTTCTCGGGGTCCTCGACGGCCGTCGACACCGGGTAGTAGCCGTCCTCGCCGCGGTTGACCATGTGCCAGTGCTGCGTGACCCACTTGAAACGGGAGTCGCAGTTCCTGAGGTCGTCGACGAGCCACTGCACCTGGGGGCTGTCGGGCGAGACGTCGTCCTTGGTGATCCAACCCGGGTACTCGAAGCCGTCCCAGCTGTTCCAGCGCGAGATGGAAAGCGAGCAAAGGTGCAGGTCGCCGTAGTCTACGCTGTACCAGCGCTTTCCGTTAACCGTGTAGTCCTGCTCGGGGTAGAGCGGGCGGAACATCTGCATGTAGACCTTCCACGTCCACTTGGAGTCGTCCAGCGCGAACTCCTTGTCGGTGCAGACGCGCTGGTCGTCGAACTCGTGGTTGCCCGGGCAGGGGAAGATGGGCATGAACTGCAGCAGGTGGGTGTTCTCCGTGCTCTGGCTGAGGCACTCGAAGAAGCTGCGGTCCTCCTCGCCGGGGACCTCGTAGCAGCCTTCGACGTTGAACCATTCGCCTGCCTTCCAGGGAGTGTTGCCCATATCGCCCGCGAAGACGATGAAGTCCTTGTCGGCCTGGCCCAGGATCTTGACGGTCTCCTTGGTACGCTCCTTCATCTGCATGTCGGAGAGCAGGCAGAAGGTAAAGGGCTGGCCCGGCAACGGGGCGGTCTTGAAAAAGTAACGCTCGCCGGTCTCCTCGCCCAGGCTACCCACGGTGGTCACGCGGTAGTAGATGACCGAGCCGGGAGTCAGGTCCTCAAGCTTGGCGATGAGCTGGCACACCTCGATCTCGGGGTTGTTCTCGGGGTCGTCGTCGTAGCCCTCGGGCGTGGCCGAGGCGCGCAGGCCCTCGAAACGGTAGGGGGTCGCCTCGACGCGGCTGCCCAGGGCGGGCGTCTCGCCGTACTCGACGTAGCCCTCGCACATCTCCTTGGCAAGCCAGATGATGTTCATCTCGGTTGAGGGGTTCAAGGTCACCATGTAGGGCTCGGTGTAGTTCATGGTGGCAGACGCCTCCTCAACAGCCTCCTCGGCTGCAGGCTGAGTGTTGTCTGCCTCCCCTGTTTCCTCGGCGTCGCCAGCCTCGGCCGCCACCGCCTGCGTGGCAGCAACACCAGTGGCGACGGTGGTCGCAGTGGTCAGCGCGGCATTCTTGAGAAACGCTCTTCTGGACAGATCCATGGCGGTTCGTGCCTCCCTCTCGCGGGTCGTTCGTCCCTTTCCTTGCCTCTCCTGTCTCGGACCTCGGCACATCCGTCAGCCTCACTCACGGCACAAGGCCAAACGCAAGGCGTAGGCGGGCGCGGCCACAACCAAGATAAGACGCACACGTAAGGAGCGCGCCAATCGGAGGGTAAGCGTTGGACGAAGACCGTGGACGCAAGACACCCGGCCCCCTGTGCCGTCGTACGCGTACCAAAAGTCGGTCGACATGGCTGTCTACCAGCAAGGTCTGGTCAATCAAGACCGGGAGGCCCCTACGCAGGCACGCCCCCTCTCCTTTGTGGGCGCCGGGATTCTGTCATCAATCCCACTGAGCAAGGTCAGGGTCGCTCATTGGACGTCAGCCATGCGTAAGGTGCCCGCCAATGGTAGCGCTTCGAAATGTGGTGTAAGAAGCCACCGGTGAGAGGCGGGGCGCAGCCCCGCCCGAGCCGGCAGTCACCAGCCCACAGCCATTGGTGCAGAAGAGAAGGCCTCCGATGGACGGAGGACGCGACGACCGCTAACGACAATGCACTGCCGGTGAGCAACCCCATGGCCCGAGACCTGCCCCTGAACCTGCCAGACGGCTGCCAGGACCTGGGGGCCACGGCCAAACTCGCTGAGACCGTGCCGAACGCGCCCGTGTCCGCCCGGGCCGACGAGCCGTGCGGGGTCGGCCGGGGCGAGAGGCCCGAGAGCCGCGCGAACCCGAGGAACGGCTGCCGGGAGCGCCCGCCGACGAGGGGGACGGGTGGACGCAGAGGTGCGCGTTCGGTCCCAAGTCGACCTCGGTGGCGCGGTCGGGGCGCAGGCGCTTGGCCGCGCCGTGGCGAGGGGGCAGGCTGCCGGCACCACCCTGCGGCGCCGACTGTGGTGATGCCCCTCTTACACCAAGAAATAAAGCGTGATCGACCCGGCCACCTACCGCAGCACGCGACGGTCCTCCCGCACGTCACGCCATGCCGCCCGACACGGCACGACCCGGCATGCTGGTGCGGCATACCGGCATGGAAAGCGCGCCTATGTCAGAAACCGAGGGACTAGCGTCGCAAAAGCGACGTAGTGAGCAGGATGAAACCACTAAAACCGGCGGGTGCAGCTCTTGGTAGCAAGTCAGCTTAACAAAATCGCAAGTACTAGAGCCATGCAGATGGTAGATGCCTTGCGCATCCCGTCCCTGACCGCAACGGCGCTACTCACTACGTCGACTTTGCAACAGGAAGGCTTTGCTTTGTGGCTAGCGAGGCCGCCATACGAGGCCCGCCAGGGATCGGCCAACCGCTAATACAGCGGCAAGTCGCCCGTCAGCGGGTCCACCTGCTCGGGGGCGAGCGGCTCGAGCGCCAGGCAGGTGTAGGTCGGCTCGCCGTGGAACTCGGTGTGGCCGGCGTCGCGGATGAACGCACAGATGAAACCCATCTCGCGAGCACGCACGGCCAGATCGAGCAGTTCCTCTTCGGAATCCACGCACACGCAGATCTTGACCACCCCAGCGTCGAACCAGTTCGACAACGGCGTGGGCTTCGCGCCGTCGTTGTCGAGGTAGACCCAGCTTTCGTCAGACGTCACACGCACCTGGCCGAGGCGCCCCTCGCGCACCAGGGCCATGAGCGTCGCCCGACGCACGCATGGCCGGCCTACGCGGCGATCTTGCCCTTGCGCATCTTGAGGTCGCGGCGCATCACGATGACCTGCTTGGACTTGTAGGTGGACATGGCGGAGACTCGCTTTCATCCGTCGGAGGACTGTGCAGCGCCGACCATGCTAGCGCACCGCGTCGGTTTTGTTCGCCTCCGCTATGCCGCCCTCGATGACCTCACGCTCGACAAGCTCGATAAGCTCCTGCTTGCCATGGACGCCGAGCTTGGCGTAGATGCGCTTGATATGTGCCCAGGCGGTATTCTCGGCCATACCGAGCTCGTCGGCGATGGCGGCGGCGGTGTGCCCCCGCGCGAGCCGCGCCATTACCTGGGCCTCGCGGGGCGTTAGACCGCGCGCCGACGCGTAGGCCTCCACGCGCCTGCCCACCCGCTCGCGCACAATCTGCTGGGCATGGCGCTCCTCCTCGGCCGCATCCGCCGCCCCGTCCGGCACAACCCCCACTATCGTCGACGGCAGCGCAGAACCGCCGTCCGTGCCCAACCCCGCACGGCGTGCACGGCGCAGCAGTACGGCCGGCACCATGGCGAGCAGGTATATACACACCAGGATGAGCAACGTGAGGTAGGACGCGCCTGCGTCGGCACCCACACGGCTGAGCGCAATGCCCAATACGAGCCCAACGACGAGCGACAGCTGCGTAACGCCCTGGTAGACACCCATGAGCGCAGCCGGTGGTGCGGCGCAGGAGTGCGATGTCTCGAGCAGGAGCAACACAAAAGCCATCCCCACCAGGTCGTAGCACACGACCATGACAAGGCCCGAGACATGTCCCAGCATACCCGTCACAAACGGCAACAGCGACAGCGCGACGAGCATGACGGGGAACAGAAGTCGATAGACCGTGCTGGTCTCGGGCACGCGGCGCGAAACGGCAACCACGACGGTGAGGAGCACCGTGGCCAGGGCAAGCGCCTCGGCCATAGGAACGCCGCCCACCACGTACTCGATGTCGTTACCGATGACCGACGTGTGGAGCAGCCCCACCACAGCCGTCAGCACGGAGACGCATAGCAGCGGGTTCGACAGGTCGCCGAGCACGACGCGCAGCGGGCGAAGCCCGGCGGGTACGGGCGCGCCCGCGTCCAGCGCGGGCACGGCAGTCGTCGGCCCCAGTCCAGTCCGCCGGCGTGCCCATGCCAGGACGCCGACCGAAGCCGCAAGCGCCGCGGAGCATACCCCGCACAGCGCCCATCCCGCAAGGTACGACAGCACGAGGTAGGCCCCCGCCTGCACCAAGTAGCCGCCCACCAGGGTATGCACCGCCAACCTCGCGTCGCCCTCGGCGGCGAACCGCTCGAACCACGCCACCGTAAGCACCATCATACCCACGGCGTATGCCGCCGCGGCAACGACATGACCGACGACCGGCGGCAGCGCGGCGAACCGCCCGGAGACGCTCGCGACGTAGCTCGCCGCCAGCACAAGGGCCGCCACGGCAGCACAGGCCAGCGGTATCGCGCGGAGACCGTCCCCGCGCGGCAAACGGGCCAGCGCGGCAACAACCGCGACGGCGCACAGCACCGAAAAACCGTTGGTCATCAGCGAGAACTCGGTCTTGGCGACAAACCCGAGGCTCGTGCCCGACTCGGCCCCGAACGCGGTGATGTAGGCGTTCGACGTGACTGCACGCATCAAGCCGAACCCACACGCCAGCGCCAGGCTCCGCTGCAGCTTGATGGTCACGTCCGCCCCTTCCCCCCTCGTCGTCGGCATCGCCATCGCCCGACCGCGCTCATACGGGGCAAGATTATACCGCGACCGACCAGTCATCCGTTCGCCCGTGTATCGGCGCCTCCCTGTGGCACGGATCGACGGTCGTGCGCATCCGCAACGGAACCAAGGCCGCGCACAGAGTTTGGATGTATACACCCCTCACTTGGGATTTCTTTCCCGCCCAGCCCGCACGGCATCCCCGAACGCCCGATCCCGATTGCGCACAAGCGCCGATCCGTACCGCACATCTCGGGCAAGGTGCGCACAATCGTCAATTTGTGCCATCCCGACGCCTTTGCATGCGCACGACCGCCGATTCGCGCCAGGACGCCTGTCACACCCCATCTGCCAGCGCGTCTCTCGCCCTAACCGATTATCGGTGATGCACCCGCGAACCCGCGGTGCGATGATAGGAGGCGCAGCCGGGGGCCAAACGCCCCCGACACCACCGAGGGGCACGGGCCCGGCGGCCCGCTGCCCAAAACAAGGAGGCACACCATGGACATGACCCGCAGGAACTTCGTCAAGGCCGGCACCGCCTTGGCCGGCACCGCCGCCCTGGCCGCCGGCGGCGTCGCCCACGCCGACGAGGCGGCAGGAGAAGAGGCCGCCGAAGGGTCGGACGAGGAGGAGCCGGCTGACTCCGTCGGTTCGGGCGTGCAGGACGGCAAGTACGTCACCAAGGCCCTCGGACACGAGAACTACGTCTACATCGAGACCACGTTCCGCGACGGGGCGATCGCCGGCTGCCGCTGCCTGCGCAACGACGAGACCGTGGGCGTGGGCACCTACCCCTGCGCGCAGCTTCCCGCGCGCATCGTCGAGGCCCAGAGCGTCGAGGTCGACGCGCTGTCGGGTGCAACGCTGACCTCCCTCGCCGTCAAGAACGCCGTGCGGCAGGCCATCTCCGACGCCGGCGGCGACCCCTCGGTGGACTTCTGCGAGCCGGCTCCCACCGTATGGACCGCGCCCGAGCTGCCCGCCGAGGTGGACGTCGCCGTGGTTGGCGCAGGCACCGCGGGCCTCATCTGCGCCACGCGCCTGCTCGAGATGGGATACTCTGTGGTCCTTCTCGAAAAGCAGGACATCCCCGGCGGCTCGATGGGGATGACCTACGGCGGCGTCGCGGCCGCCGGCTCTCAGCTCCAGAGCAACTACGCCCTGGGGCGCTACGACGACAGCCCCCTGTTCAACGTCGACGCGATGCTCGCGGTGCTCGCCAACTACATCGACCCCGACAACGACCCCTACGACGGCGCGATGCCCTTCCAGACCGCGATGTACCACAGCACCGGCGCGCTCGTGGACTGGCTGCACTCCATCGGCGTAGGCTTCTACACGATGGGCGTCAACTCCGCCTACGGCATCACCCCCTACCTCGCCCCCGGCTGCTACGAGGGCGGCTGCGGCTACGCCATGCAGTTCCTCGTGGACCGCGTGGGCGCCCTGGGCGGCACCATCGCCTACGGCGTCAAGGCCACCGCACTCGCCCAGGACGAGACCGGCGCGGTGACCGGCGTCGAGGCCGAGGGCAAGGACGGCACCCCCATCACGCTGTCCGCCAAGGCCACCGTGCTCGCAACCGGTGGCTACGGGGCCAGCCAGGCCATGCTCGAGAAATACAGCCCCGACTACGCCGGCTACGCCTTCAACTGCTCGCCGTGCTCCACGGGCGAGGGCATTGAGATGGGCGTGGCCGCAGGCGGCTACACCGAGTGCACCGACCGCGAGCTGGGCGCGTTTCTCTCCACCGACGGCAGCGACGGGTCGTTCTTCGAGGTGGCGTTCCTCTACCAGACCACGCCCGGCATCATGGTCAACGTCAACGGCGACCAGTTCGGCAACATCGCGAGCGACAACCACGGGATGCAGGCCCGCGCACTCATGAACCCCGACAACGGCGGCGTGTTCTACCACATCTTCGACGAGGCTGCCGCGGTGACCACCAGGAAGAACGACACCTACGCCTTCGACACCTACGCCGCCCTGTTCGACCGCGGGCTGGTGCAGCACTTCGACAGCGTCGAGGAGGCGGCCGAGGCGCTCGACCTGCCCAACCTCGTCGCCACCGTCGAGAAGAACAACGAGGTCTCTCTCACCGGCGAGCCCGACGAGTGGGGCCGCTCGACCGTGCCCTACATAGACACGCGCACCGGCGTGTACGCGCTCAAGGTGCTGCCCACGTTCTACCTGACCACGGGCGGCTTGGCCATCGACACGGCCGACCACGTGCTGCGCGAGGACGGCAGCCCCGTCCCCAACCTCTACGCCGCCGGCGACGTGTGCGGCTCCGTCGAGGAGAAGGACGGCTGCAACTACAAGATGGGCTTCGACGCCGCCATGGCGTTCGGCTACATCATGGCCGATTCCATCGACGCGGACCTGGGCGGCACAAGCGCATAAGAGCTGGAGCCAGTCGATCAAACGATGCGGCTGTCGAAACCGGAAGCGGGTGGTCGAGTCGGCACTGCGAACGATGGCGGGCGGCCCGGTCGACTCGCCCAAGGCCCGCAGGCGCCCCGGACCTTCGCGCACGGCATGCGCGCGGGCAGGGGCGTCTTTATATTTTTATGCTTGATTCACCTGTTTACCCACTGTTTGGCCGTTCCACCGGCATGAACAGGACCTCGGCTGCGGCCACGAGCACATCCCAACCCGCAAAGATCTCGACCCGTCGAAAACCAGCGGCAGGCAGCCGTTCGCGCCAGCAACGCACAGGCGCATGCCGCCCCCAGGACCGTGAGCGTCGGCGCAGGGTCGCCCGCGTTATGAGGGGTAAACCCGGCACTGCAAAGTTCAGCGGGAAACCTGCAAAGATGCGAATCGACTATAATCCTCGACACGCTCGACAAGGGCATCCCCCGCTGCAACAGGCAAGCGATGGCCTGGGTAGGCAAACAAAAGCACTCCAAACCCCGTGTGACATACACGCGAACTTGGAGCGCTTAATCTTTCATGAAAAGGCAATCCGTAGGGAGCCGGGGGCGCTGGAAACCTGAAAGCCAGGCGAAATTGATTCCGCACCGACCGCTTTAAAATACAACGTTTCCGGTACCCGTATCCGCGACACCCTCAGATGCAGAACAGCGCAATGGGGAATCATCCCGCAAGACGGCCGGTGTAAGCGGCCATCCGCCCCCAGCCTCGTCCCATACTTGAACACCCCGCATGCCGACTTGCCAGCAATGTAACACCTGTTTGGATAGCATGGCCTCGGCCTGGCGCTTGCGGATGTCCTCGCGCTCGACCTGCGCCACATAAGACAGCAGCTGCAGCACGATGTCGGCTATGAGCGCGCCGGTGGCGCCGTGGCGCTCGGCGCGGGTGTCGAGCAGCGGCATGTCGAGCACAACGACGACCACCCCGCGCCCCTTGGTGATGGCCCGCCACTGGGTGAGGATGTCCCCATAGCTGCGTCCGAGCCGGTTGATGCTCTTCACCACGAGCACGTCGCGCCGGGCTCGAGGTCAGGCTGAGAGCAGAAGCGGGCTTTCCCTCGCAAGTGTATTACAGTATTATGCAATCAACGACGCCCGTTCGAAAGGACTCCTATGAACGACATGGTCACGGCACGCGTCCCGTCCGAGATCAAGCGACAGGGCAACAGCGTCCTCAAGCAGATCGGGGCGACTGCGACGCAGCTCGTCAACGCCGCATACGAGTACGTCATCGCCGAGGGCAGGCTACCGTCTCCCCGCAAGGCCATTGACGCGGAGACAATCCCGGACAACGCCGTGTTGCAGACCCGCACGCTGCCACCCTCCGCCACCGCAGAGCTGTCCGCATCGTTAGCAGCCTCGACGTTCGAGGTCCCCGCGTCGTTTTGGGGCGGTCGCCCGTACAAGGACCTGATTGCCGAGGGGAGATGGGCGGACTATGAGGCTCTTGCTTGACACCAACCTGCTCATCGACTACTTCGCACGCCGCGAACCGTTTTTCACCGCCTGGAAGCGCCTGCGGAGCGCCGCCTGGTTCCGGGACGTTGAGCTGTGGGCTTCGGCAAAATCGTTCACCGACGTGTTCTACGTCCTCGTAAAGGCAATCCCGAGCGCCGACCTGCAGGGGGCGTTCCTCGAAAGTCTGTCGTTTCTGCACGTCTGCTCAATCGACGAGGACGACATTGCCCAAGCGGCCAAGGCAGCCTGGCCCGACTTCGAGGACTGTCTCGTCACCGTGGCCGCCCAAAAGATCGGCGCGATGTTCATCCTGACCCGAGATGTCGCCGGGTTCTCCCGCTCGTCCGTCCCCGCCCGACGCCCCGACGATTTCTTCGCATGGCTCAAGGAGACCCGTCGCATCGCATACGAGGATTTCGAACTGGACGGTCAAACCTGGCACTGCGCTCTTGAAGAACATGTGTGCGAGAACCCCTGTCGCCTGGGCTCCCATGACGAGGCCGTATCGTGACACTCCCCGCCACGGGCCGTAGCCACCGTTCATCGCCGGACAGGACAGCGGCTGTGTCCGGCCATCGTCTTCCGGAACCGGAGCATCGCCGATAAAGCGAGTGGGACGGGAGGACCGTCTGCCCTCCCACCGTGTCAGTAGCGCAAATTCTTCCAGGGACGCACGCGAACCGGCCCCGGGTGGGGTGCGAGCGGATCCGATGCCGGCCGCGCGGACGACCGGCATCCCCTCACCACCCGAGCACGCGCTCGCGCATGCCCTCGACGTCGAGCACGCCGTAGGCGAAACCCTTGCGCACGAGCTCCTCGGGCAGGAAAGGGTCGTACTTCTCGAAAAGCGGCACCTCGCCGGGATAGACGAGCTCCATCGGGTCGAAGTCGACCGCCGCCTCCTCCTTCACCACACGGAAGAACGCCTTCTCATCCATGCCCGGGGCCATGCGGAACTGGATGAAGTAGGGCCGCGACGCGTCGAGCC
>CAZUFB010000011.1:0-24253 GCA_964619775.1 uncultured Coriobacteriaceae bacterium | reverse complement strand
ATGAAGTAGGGCCGCGACGCGTCGAGCCCCTTGATGCCGAGCCGGTCGGCACAGCGCAGCTTGAGGAACCGCTCGAGTGCCAAAAAGGCGTAGCTCCCCAGCCAGGGAAACAGGCACCAGTAGTCGCCGCCCAGACAGACGAGCGGCTCGCGGTCGATGCCGGCGTTGGCGGCGACGTGGCGCGCCTGGGCGAGGCGGGCGACGGCGTTGCCCATGAGGTAGGGGTAGACCGCGTCCTCGCGCAGGGCGGCACGCATGCGTTCGAGCACGTTGGTGTTGATGTCGCCGGGGCAGTCGCCAAAATAGGCAGGCACACGTCCTTTGACCTGGGTGCAGTAGACGAGATGGCGCCTGTGGTCGACCTCCTCGACCACCCATACGTGACCTGCCAGCGCGATACGCTCCCCGGCCGGCGGGGGCATCACGATGGTGCCGAGCTCCTGGGACTCGCTGCGTACGGTGTACTCCTCGTTTTCCTGGAACACCGCATAGAACTTGAACGAGTTCGTGAGGCGCTCGCCGGCCAGCCCCACGATAAGGCCGCCGCGCTCGGTTCGCTCGATGTGGTCGGTCTCGACGAGGTGGCGCAGCAGCGTGCGAAAATCGTCGAGCGAGACGCGCCCGAAAGGGCTGAGGGTGAGCACGCGTTCGGCCAGGCCCGCAGGCGACAGCTCGCCGCAGCTCGCCAGCGTCGCCATCGTCTGATGGTAGAGCAGGCTGTAGGGCAGCCGGTCGGGGTTCGGCGGCTCAACCCAGCGTTCCTCGAGGTAAAGCTGGACGAGGGCGATACCCTGGAGAAGCTTCCACGGGACGCTCTCAGGCAGCATCGCGCGGGCTTCGGGTTCGTCCTCGCGCATGACGAACCACATCTCGGACGGCAGGCCGCGACGCCCGGTGCGGCCCATACGCTGCAGAAACGACGACACCGTGAAGGGGGCGTCTATCTGAAACGCACGCTCGAGCCGCCCGATGTCGATGCCGAGCTCGAGCGTGGCGGTGGTGACGGTCGTGAAGAGGCACGCGTCGTCCTTCATCGCCTCCTCGGCCGTCTGGCGATACGACGCCGACAGGTTGCCGTGGTGGATGAGGAACCGGTCGGGCTCGTGCACGGCTTCGCAGTACTGGCGCAACGTCGTGGTGACCGTTTCGCACTCCTCCCGCGAGTTGACGAAGACCAGGCATTTCTTGTCGCGCGTGTGCTCAAAGATATATCCGATGCCGGGGTCGGCCGCCTCGGGGGCCGTGTCGCTCGCAGCCGCAAGCGGCACGTGCGGGGCGGCCAGCTCGACGGAAAGCCCCGACGCCCCTCCGGCTGGGAGGGCGTCGGGCGCGACGACGTCGGCAAGGGCACCGGACGTCGAAGGCGTCCCGGGTGGCTCGTCTACGCCGAGCACGCCGCATCCCACGACCTCTGCCTCCACCTCGCCCGGAACGACCGGAAGCCCGGGACGTTCGACGCGCATCGCCGACGCCATCCATTCGGCCTGGCGGCGCAGGCGCGCCTCGTCGAGCGCCGCCTGGGCGGCCTGCCGACCGGCGGCGCGCGCGGCGTCGCGGCGCTCCTCCCAGGTGCGCTCGCCTGCCTGCGGCCCGCGTACGTAGAAGTGCTCCATCGAGAGCCGCCAGGTTTGGCCTTTGTCCTGCACCTGCGGGATCACCGTACCCCGACCCGACCCGGCGGCAAGGAGCCTGCCGGTGAGCTCGGGGTCGCCGATGGTCGCCGAAAGCCCGACGCGCCGGGGGTTGACGCCGGCAAGCCGCCCCAGGCGCTCGACGAGGCACAGCGTCTGCCCGCCGCGGTCGCCCCTCAGCAGCGAGTGCACCTCGTCGACGACGACGAACCTAAGGTCGCCGAAGAGCCGGCCGATCGCGGAGTGCTTGTGGAGCAGCAGCGCCTCGAGCGACTCGGGCGTGATCTGCAGGATGCCCGACGGATGCTTGAGCAGGCGCGCCTTGTGCGACTGCGCCACATCCCCGTGCCAGTGCCACACGGGGATGCCGGCCTCGGCGCACAGGTCGTTGAGGCGCGCAAACTGGTCGTTGATGAGCGCCTTGAGCGGGCCGATGTAGAGAGCGCCCACCGAGGCGGGAGGGTCCTCGGAAAACAGCGTGAGTATGGGGAAGAACACCGCCTCGGTCTTCCCCGACGCCGTGGAGGCGCACAGCAGCACGTTTTCGTCGGTGTTGAAGATGGCGTCGCCCGCCGCCACCTGCGCGGCGCGCAACGATTCCCATTCGTGCCGGTAGATGAAGTCCTGCACGAACGGGGCATAGCGGTCGAAGACGCCCATCGCCGCCGCACCCGCTACAGCTCGAACTCGGCAAACCGACGGACGCCGACAGGCCGGTCGGCGGGGGTGCGCAGCGTCGCCGGCGCGTCCGCGGGGCCGACCCGCACGGCGACCGGGTCGTCCTCGGGCGCCTGAGGCCCGGCATGCTCGAACCCGTCGGACCGCAGCAGCTCGGCAATCCCCACGCGGGGATTTTGATAGACGATGTCGAGCAGCTCGATGAAATCGCGAATCACCTCGCGCGGGGTGAGGTGGCTTTCGGCCCCCACGCGGCCGAACTCGAGCTGTAAGAACTCGACCAGGTCGTCTTCGGCAAGCGTGCGGCTGTAGGCGAACAGCCCCGCATGGATGTCGGCCAGCTTCTCGCAGAGCACGAGCAGCTCCTCGTAGGTCAGCGGCTCGAGCTGGATAACCGGGGCGAGCAGGTCGCGCAGCCCCTCGCGGCCGAAGCGCCCCTGGGCGAGGCGCGAGCGGAGGGCCTCGTAGCTGTAAAGCCCGCGGCGGCGGTCCTCGACAGCCTGGGGTGTGCCGCTCATCACGATGCCCAGGTGGCTCGCACGCCCCTGCAGGGTGTCGTTGTACATGGCGAGCAGCTTCTCGTAGTTGTACTGGCGCGCCACGCTGTTCGGGATCTTGTAGAGGTTCACCAGCTCGTCGACGAGCACGATCAGGCCCTCGTAGCCGGCCCCTTTGAGAAAGGCCGCGAAGAGCTTGAGGTAGTCGTACCAGTCGTCGTCGGTGATGACGATGGCCACGCCAAGCTCAGCACGCGCCTCGGCCTTGGTGCGGTACTCCCCGCGGAACCATTTGGCGACGCGCCCCTTGGTCTCGTCGTCCCCGTCGAGGTAGGCCCGGTAGTAAAGCGTGAGCAGCCGCGCGAAGTCGTACCCGTGGACCAGCTCCTGCAGCGACCGGACGACCTCGAGGATGCGCCGCTCGACCTGCCCGGCAAAGGCAGGGTCGCGCGCGTCGAGCCCCGACGCGAGGGCCGTCTCGCTCTGGACGCTGCTGATCCAGCGGTCGAGGACGAGCATGAGCGCACCGCCCTCGGGGCGCGTCTTGGTGGACAGGTTGCGAATCAGCTCGCGGTAGGTGGCCAGCCCCTGTCCCTTGGTGCCCTGCAGGCGCCGCTCGGGCGACAGGTCGGCGTCGGCCACCACGAAGCCCCTGCCCATCGCGTGGTTGCGGATGGTCTGCAGCAAAAAGCTCTTGCCGCTGCCGTAGCGCCCCACGAGGAACCGGAAGGACGCGCCGCCCTCGGCAACAAGGTCGAGGTCGTGCAGCAGGGCCTTGATCTCGAACTCGCGGCCCACCGTGATGTAGGGCAGGCCGATGCGCGGGACCACGCCGCCCTTGAGCGAGTTGACGATGGTGGCCGCGATGCGCTTGGGCACTTTGGCGGCGGGCGCGGCCTGCGCCATCGCGGCGGTCTCACTCGAACTCATGCCAGCAGGGCTCCTCTCACGTCTTCAAGGTAGTCGTCGACGATGGACAGCACGCCGCCCGAGAACTCGAGGGCGGTGTCGCCCAGCAGGTCGAAGAGCTTCTCGTTGATGCCGTCGACCAGCATGTCGACCGTCGTGCCGCACCCGGCGGGCGCGTCGCCGCAGGGCAGCCCGTCCACCAGACGGCGCAGCAGCGCCAGCTCGGGCTCCGTCAGGCCGAAGGGCGCAGGCGAACCGGACGCGGGCGCGTCGCCGGCGGTCGCGGCGGCCAGACCGGGTGGCGGCGCGGCGGGCGCAGCCGCGGCGGGCGCCTCCGGTGCAGGCGTTTCCGACGCCGTCGCGCCCGCCAGGCCCGCCACTGCGCCTTGTGCGGCAGGCGCCCCCTCGCCGCCCCTGGCGCCCACTTCGCCGCGCTCCTCGTCCACAAGCAGCTCTTCGCAGGTCTCGGCGGCGGCGCGACGGATGCCGCCCAGCTTGGCGCGGTCGATCTCGATACGCCGCGGGGCGTGGGCCGCCTTCCAAGAAATCCAGGCGTCTATCTCGCGCTCGATGATGGCCGCCAGGTACTTCGGCGTCGGCGGGTCCTTGAGCGGCGCGGCGAACCCGTAGCGTGCGCGCATGCGGGCGTCCACCGCCTTCACCACGTTTCCGAGCTTGGCGCCGGCACCCCGGCCGCCCGAACAGCGCTCGCAGGTCCATACCCCGCGCGTGCAGGTGTAGCGGCGCAGCGGCCCCAGGTCGTACACCACGTCGGAGTGGCGCACCGGCTCATAGAACACCGCCGAGGCGAACAGCTCGCACGGCAGCGTCGCCCGGCAGCCGAAAAGCGTCTCGTACAAGCCGTGCTTGCGATTCTTGCGGTAGTACGCCTCAAGGCGGGCGAGCACGGCAAGCGCCACGTGCATCAGGTCGTCGGGGTGATTCTTGTAGAAACGCGACCCGAGCACGCGATAACCCGCCAGCTCGGCGAGGGCGGCGAAGCGCTCCCCCTCGTCGCGGTCCGAGGGGTCGGCCAGCACGAGTAGCGCCCGGTCGGCCGCGATGTCGCCCCCCAACAGCTCGTCATCGGCCACAAGCGCGACGTCGAGGCCGTGGTACACCGCATAGTCGCACAGCCAGCGCCGCATGTAGCGGTCGAGCATCGCGTCAAATGAGCGCCAAGCTCCCCAGAAGCCCCGCAATGCGGAGAAGCCCTCCTCGCACGAACCGACGCCGATGCCGTTGAGCAGCTCGTAGACGTACACGAACGCATAGGGGACGGGGGCGGGCTCCACGGAACCGCGGCGAACCTGCGTGCGCCAGGTGACGTAGCCGCGCAGCTGCCGGTCGGACATACCCTGATAGGTCGGATAGTACTGCTCGAACGAACCGCGGTAGGGGCAGTCGTCCTCGGCGTCGGCCAAAACCGTCCCCTGGAGAAAGAACAGCCGGTCGCGCTGCGTGCGCGACGCGAGGCCCCCTCCGGCCAGTGCGCGGGCTTCCCGGTAGACGGGCGGCAGGGCGGCCTCCTCCAGCATTTGGCGGCCGGTCTTGAGGATGGGCTCGTCGCCGTAGACGCGCGAGCTGAAGCGGCCGCCGGCCAGGTGCTCGTTGCGGGCGAGCCGCGGGTCGGCAAGAACCTGCTCGAGGACCTTGCGCGCATCGACTGTGCGCCGCCCTGCCGGCATCGCCCCTCCTTTCGGCCCATGGCCCGCCGCCACCAGACGCCGGCGCCGTCCTTGAATTAGAACATATGTACGATACCACATCCAGCGGCATCTATCGGCGGCAAGCCCGCCGGCGCGGAGATTTCCACGGCGCCTCCTGCCCGCCCGCGACGCCCGTCGTCGGGGAGCCTGCCACCGCTTGACCGAGTCCACGGGCGGCATCATCGGGCGGAGCATCCCGTCGCTCATGCCGGACAGCCCCATCAGCTCCTGCGGCGGCCGCGGCTCCACGACAACGCACGGCTCGAGACCCGCCCGTATGGACGTTCGGCCGGTGCAGGGAGGCTTTGCGCGCAGGCGCGGCGCTGGTAAGATGGCCCATCGACGGAGACCGGCCCTGCAGGCGCGCATTCCGCACGGCAGGCCGGGACCGGATCCGCGTCGCGGCTGCGGCCCGCACGCAAACCCGCACGCACCGCAAGGAGGGCGGCATGAGCTTATCGGACATCGGCGGCGCCGGCGCGCCCGGCAACGACGGCACCAGGGCATGCATCCTGGTGGTGGAAGACGACGCCTCCATCAGCGACGTGGTGTGCTCGCTGCTCAAACAGGAGGGCTACGCCGTGCTGCCGGCGTATTCGGGCACCGAGGCCCGGCTGCTCGTCGAGACGGGCACGCCGTTCGACCTGGCCGTCTGCGACCTCATGCTGCCGGGCATGCCCGGAGAGGACGTCGTGGCTCTCATCCGCGCCCGCCGCGGCTCGCCGGTCATCGTGACCTCGGCGAAGGGGGCCGTGGCCGACAGGGTCGCGCTGCTGCGGATGGGCGCCGACGACTACCTTGTAAAGCCGTTCGACCTCGACGAGCTGCTCGCACGCATCGAGGCCCTGCTGCGCCGCGTGCGCCCCGAGGGCGCCTTCCCGGCCGGCGAGGCCGACGCGGACGGGGAGGCCGCCGACGGGGGAACCTCCGCGCCGGGCGGCGGTGAGACGCGCCTGCGCTACGGAACCTGGGAGGTCGACGAGGAGGCGCGCACCTTCACCGCCGGTGGAACGCCCGTGCGGCTCACGCGCATCGAGTTCGCCATCGTCTGCACCCTTATGCGCCACCCGCACAAGGTGTTCACCAAGCGGGAGCTGTTCGAGGCCGCCTGGAACGAGGCCCCTGCCGTCGAGGAAAAGACCGTCAACACGCACGTCTCCAACATCCGTGCGAAGCTCAAGGGCACCGGCACCGAAGGATACGTCCAAACCGTATGGGGCATCGGCTTCAAGCTGGCCGGACTCGCAAAGTAGCCGGGCCGACTCCCGGCAGCCCCCTTGCCCGTCCCGCCCGTTCGCCCCGGGGCACCCCGAAAAGCACCGCGCGTCTTTGCGCGCCCGGCAGTCCCGCAGGCCGCCATAGAGCAGGTAACACCCCTTTGCACCTGGTCTTATAGGTTTCTTAAACCTTCTGTTTCCCTTTCTTATACCTTGCCGGGAGGTTTTCGCAAACCCGCCCCCTATGCTCGAAGGCGCCATCGGGAACAAGGGATTCGAACAAGAAAGGGGACGAGCATGGACGTCGTCAGGACCGCCGGCCTCACCAAGGTCTACGGCGGCAGGCCGGTGGTGGACCACCTCGACCTCGCCGTGCCCCGCGGGTCGATCTTCGGCTTCGTGGGGCGCAACGGGGCAGGCAAGTCCACCGCCATGAAGATGCTCTGCGGCATGGTGCTGCCCACCTCCGGCGAGATCGAGCTGTTCGGGGAGCGCCAGGCGCCGGGCACCACGAGCCGACGCCTGGGGTCGGTCATCGAGAACCCGGGCGTCCTGCCCAACCTCAGCGGCATGGACAACATGATGTACCGGGCGCTGGCGCTGGGCGTCCCCAAGGCGCGCAAGGCCTGCATCGAGACGCTTGACCTGGTGGGACTCGGCGAGGTGGCGAACATGCGCGCAAAAACCTACTCGCTGGGCATGAAGCAGCGCCTGGGGCTCGCCCTGGCGCTGACGGGGTCGCCCGACCTTCTCCTGCTCGACGAGCCGTTCAACGGGCTCGACCCGCAGGGCGTGCGCGACGTGCGCAACCTCGTCGTGCGCCTGGCGCAGACGCGGGGCATCACGGTGTTCGTGAGCTCGCATGTCATCGACCAGCTCGAGCGCATGGTCACCGACTACGGCGTCATCCGCAAGGGACGCCTCGTGCGCACCATGACCGCCGCCGAGGTCGAGCGCGCCTGCGCCGACTACCTGCTCGTGCGCTGCGACCGGCCGCAGCTGGCGCTGTCGGTGCTGACCGACGCGCTCCCCCGGGCGTTTCTCTCCGTGACGGAGGACGACGCCGTGCGGGTGGAGGGCGGCGTTGCGGGCGAAGAAGTGGGCCGCGTGCTCGCCGGCGCCGGGATCGCGGTCTCGGAGCTGCGCACCCATTCCTGCGACATCGAGGAGTTCTTCGTCGACCTGATGGGAGACGAGCCCATCGGGGCCGGCCCGTCCGCGAAGGGAGGCGGTCGCCGTGCTTAACATGGTGCGCGCGACGCTTTACCGGTTTGCCCGGCCGCGCCTGATGTGGGGGATGCTCGCCGCCTACGTCGCCTGCATCGCCGTGCTGGCGTTCGTCTCGGCCTGGCTCGACAGCGTCGACTCGGCCTGGCTCAACGGCACAGCCACGCCCCAGCAGGTCTACGGGCAGACGGTCGGCAATGTCGCGGTACTGTTCACCTGCGCCATCGTCGCGTCGTTTGTGGTGGACGACTTCAAGACCGGAGCTGTCAAGAACGTGCTGCAGGCAAAGGGAGGGCGGGTGTCGTATGCCGCCTCGCTGCTCTGCACGACGCTTGCGACCGTCGTCGCCGCCATCGCCGCGGGCATCGCGGCAACCGAGGTGTTCTTCCGTCTGGCAGGGTTCTCCATCGAGGGGTACGACGCCGCCGGTCTGGGCCTGTGGCTGCTGCAGGTCGTCGTGGTCACGATGGCCTACCTTACCATCGTGCTGCTGCTGTGCCTCGTCACCAAAAGCGGGGGGTTCGTCACGTTCGCCATCTTCTTGCTGTGCACCGGCCTGCTCGAGGGGGGCGCCATGCTCGTGCTCGCCAACGCGTTCGACGGCGTGCCCGCCCTGCGCGACTGCATGGACAACTGCCTGGCCATGCAGCTCGCCCGCATATCCGCCGGCACGGTGCCGGCGTCGTTTGCCGCGGACTTCCTGCCCGGACTGGCGGTAATCGCCTTGTTCGGTTTGCCTTGCCTGGCCGTCATGCGGAGGATGGACCTGAAGTAGGATGGGCGCAAGGCGCCGGAGGGCAGGCCGCGGGCCTTCGCCTCGGCGCCTTGCGCGACGCACCGGACGCACCCGTCCCGCACCCGCCCGGACGCGGCGCGTGCGGGACGGGCGCCCGACCAAGCGGAGGGGATGCGCGTGTCCACCATAGCGGTAGGGGTTTTGCTGCTTGCCTGCGGCGTGCTGCTGTGCCTCGTCGTCAGCTACGAGCGCGAGCTTCGCGCCCTGGCCCGGTTTTTGGAACGGCGCGACCCCGGCGGCAACGAGCGCGCCTCGGTGCAGTTCACGACCCCCGCCATCGCCGACGTGGCGTACGCCGTAAACGTCGAGCTCGACGCCCGGCGCGACGAACGCGTCGCCGAGGAGGCGCGCCGGGCCGCCTTCCAGCAGGACCTCGCGGCGCTGTCGCACGACATCCGCACGCCGCTCGCCGGCGCCCAGGGCTACCTGCAGCTGCACGACCGCGCCGACGACCCCGCCGAGCGGCGCCGCTGCCTCGCCGAGGCGCAGGCGCGCCTGGCGGCCATGCGCGAGCTCACCGACCAGCTGTTCGAGTACGCCAAGGCCGCCGACCCCGACCGTCCGCTCACCGTGGAGGAGGTCGAGCTGTTCCCGCTGGTGGCAAGCGCCCTGGCGGAGATGTACCCCGCGTTCGTCGGGCGCTCGTGGGAGCCGTCGGTGGACTTCGAAGACGAGGGCGCGCGCGTGCAGGCCGAGCCCGACGCCCTGCGGCGCGTGGTGGCCAACCTGCTCGCCAACTCCCTGCGCCACGGGGCGGCGGCCCCCCGCGTCACGCAGCGGGGTCGGCGCCTGGCGGTGTCCAACCGCGTCGAGGACCCGGCGTCGGTAGACCCCGACCGGTTGTTTGAGCGGTTCTACCAGGCCGACCCCTCGCGGTCGCACGGCGGCAGCGGCCTGGGGCTGGCCATCGTCGAGCGGCTGTGCACCCGCATGGGGGCAACCGTGCGCGCCAGGTTGGAGGACGGCGAGCTCACCGTCGAGGTGGAGTTTGCCGGGTAGCCGTCGACGCGCATGAAGGCACGGGACACAGGCGACGGCATGTTCCGGACGGCCTTTTCGTCCCTTCCGCTCCGCGGCGGAAAGCCCGGCGACGTGTGCGTCTTGCCGACATGCGCGCGCCGGAGACGCGAAGGGCCCGCGGTGCGCTACCATGCCCGGTGCGGCCGCAACGCCCGCAGCCCCGTCGCCCTTCCAGAAAGCGAACCCGCCATGACCACACCCGCCAGCGCACCCGCGCCGCTCATCGGCATCCTTCCCCGCGCGGAGGAGCGCGCCAACGACAACGGCCACGCCTGCTTCGCGCAGACGCCCCTGGTCCGCGGCGTGCAGGCGGCCGGCGGCATCCCCGTGATGCTCTGCCCCACCGAAGACCCTGCAGCCTTGGCGCGCTATGTGGAGGCGTTCGACGGGTTCCTCGTCCCCGGCGGCGGCGACATCGACCCGGCCTTCTACGGCGAGGAGCGCACTTCCCGGTGCGGCCCCGCCGAGTACGTGCGCGACGATTTCGAGCTTGCCCTCGTTCCGCGCATCGTCGAGGCGGACAAGCCGCTGTTCGGCATCTGCCGCGGCAACCAGCTGCTCAACGTGGCCCTGGGCGGAACCCTGTGGCAGGACATCGCCACGCAGCCCGCCAGCACCCCCGTCGCGGTCGAGCCGCCCATCAAGCACGGCAACGAGCGCCCCTTCGACCTCATCGCGCACACCGTCGCAGTCGAGCCGGGCACCCTGCTCGCGCGCATCGTGGAACCCGCGGCGGCCCGGGCGGGCCTCGACCCGCTCCGCCTGCCGGTCAACTCGCTGCATCATCAAAGCATAAAACAGGTAGGACACGGGCTGACGGTGAACGCCCTTGCGCCCGACGGCACCGTCGAAGGCGTCGAGCTTCCGGGCAGGCGCTTCGTGCTGGCCGTCCAGTGGCATCCCGAGTTCCTGTGGGAGAACGACCCCGTGAGTATGGCGCTCCTGAAGGCGCTCGTGGACGCCGCCCGGAAGTAGGGGCGCGTCTGCCAGAAGGCCCGCGGGCGCCCGGGAAACGCAGGCGGGGCGGGCGGCGTGGTCGCCGGGACGAAGACCGGACGTCCGGCCGCCGACCGGAAGGCGCGGCCCTCTCCCCGCACGTCTACCCCCGCACCGCGCGCAACCGTCCTCGCCTGGCGTCCCGGTCCTGCGGCCCACCACCATACGTCCGCAACACGCGCTGCGTCATCGCTTCTTTGCCGCACGGCGCCGTCCGCCGCATCGAAACACCCTTTGGCCCGCCTATCTGTTAGGTATTGCTTACTTTTTGTGCCACCCCTTGACTTCTCGGTCCCGGCTGGTAGTTTGTGCCTTGTTTGTTTTAGCTAACTTAATGCCGCAACGGCTTCGCCTCCCGGCACGGCGGAAAGGACTCCCATGCACGCCGACCTGCGCGATCAGTTTTACCGTTCCATCGTGCGCAGCGCCGCCTGCGTGCTGGGCGGTGTCAAACCGGCGGCGCTCTTCAACTTCATCCCGCGCGACGCGAAAACGCCCGCGGCACCGGGCGGGCAGGCCTCGACCCCGGCCGTCCCCCCGCTTGCCGACGTCGCCCGCGAGCTGGCCTGGGATCTCAGCGCCCGCTTCGCCGACGCCGACCTGCACGCCGCCGTGATGTTTTCCACCGCCGGGCGGTCCCTGCTGTTCGTAAGCCGCCCCAGCAAGCTCGACGCCCTGCTTGGCGACCCAGAGGTGCGTGCCTATCTCGCCGGCGCCGGCTACGCCACGGGCGGGCACCTCGCCGTGGTCGCCTCGCTGCGCGAGCGCCTGCGCGCCTACCGGCGCAGCCACGCCGCCGGGGCACCCTGCAAGCGCGACTGCATCGTATGCACGTTCCCGCACGAGGTGGGCCTGCTGCTGGGATACCCCCTCGAGGATGTGCGGGGGTTCATCGACAACGGCGGCCGCGGGGCCAGCGCCGTCGGTCCTTGGAAGGCATACGGCAACGTCGCCGAAGCGCGCCGGCGTTGGGACCGCCTCGCCGCCTGCCGCAGGGAAGTCATCGGGAATTACGCGAACGGGACGCCTTTCGAGGCGCTCATCGCTTGATTCACACGCAACCCTGCCCCTCGTCGGGCAGGGCACCGTCCATCGCACACGAAAGGAACCGGTCATGAAGAAGGTCGCCATCGTCTACTGGAGCGGAACCGGCAACACCGCCGCCATGGCGCAGCACGTGAAGAAGGGCGTCCTCGACGCGGGGGGCGCGCCGTCGGTCATCGAGGCCGACGCGTTTTCGGCCGCCCGGCTCGACGAGTTCGGCGCGGTCGTCTTCGGCTGCCCGGCCATGGGCGACGAGGAGCTCGAGCCCGACGAGTTCGAACCCATGTTTGCCGACTGCGAGAAGCACCTCGAGGGGCGCACCGTGGGGCTGTTCGGCTCGTACGAGTGGAACGAGGGCGAGTGGATGGAAACCTGGCAGGCCCGCACCGAGGCCGACGGCGCCAACGTGGTCGGGGCCGTCATCGCCTACGACTATCCCGACGGGCGCGCCGAAGAGGAGTGCGTCCAACTCGGCAAGGACGCGGTCGCGGCCGCTACAGAGAGCGAATAGACAGGCAGGGCGAGACGACAAGCGCCGTCGCGGAGCCATCGGTGGGGTGCGCCCAGGCGCTCCCTCGCGGACTCTGCGACGGCGCGTTTGTGTTCCTGGGCACAGGCCGCGCTTCGCCGCATCCCCGCGCCGCACCGCCGTGCCACTTTGCAACCCGCTCGGACGCGCCGACAGCGCACCGCGATTCACCGCGTCGCAATCTGCACGGGGACGGCGCTGCGACCCGCACGTCACCTGCGTGTCACGGATTTTCAAAAAATGGGCGGAAAACGCGTTTAGTGCGGCCCGAAATCACTCCGATAAATGGCCGCGCGGTCGCACGGCACCAGCCAAGCGCCTTTCCCGCAAACACCGACCTGGGGTTTTGTAAACTACCCCGGTCGAACACTGCGCAATTCGACCTCACTAAACGCGTTTTTTGCCAAAATTCGCGAAAACCGTGACGCGGGAGCCAGGCATCCCGCCTGCCGCAAGCCCCCGACAGGGGACAACCCGGCTCAACATCCGCATCGACCGGGCACTTTAAACGCGGGCGACGCGGCGCCCTCGCCGAGGCGGGCTACACGACCTCCCGGGCCCATTCGTGAGCTATGGAAGCACGCCGCGGAACACCACAACGAACCCGAGGGGCTGCTCTCCCTGATACAAGTACTCGCTCCCCCGGAAGGCACCCGAGGCTAAAGCGCCCGACCGCGGGATTCCGACTAACGCGTTCACGGCCTGCGCACATCCGCTTGGTAGACTTGCGCGCACAAGAACGCCTCACGGCTGGCCGCCGGGCACCGATTGCCCCGGCCGAGCGGGGCTCCCGGCACCAAGGCGGTCCGGTTGCAGCGTCGCATCCGTTTGAAGGCGGCTTGCCAACTCAATAAGGAGGGCCCGTGGCCGTTTTTCTTTTCAACGCTCCGTTTCAGGCGAGCGCCCAACAGCGCGTGTACCTGGACGAGTCGGGCACGCTTGGCTACAGCGGCGAGCTTTTCACCATGGCGCTCGTGCTCGTGCGCGACCTGCCCAAGCTCGAAACCAGCACGCTCAAGCACCGCGTCACCCAGTCCGAGGTCAAGGCCTCGCAGATGAAGACCGCCCAGAAGCTCGCCCTCGCGCGCACCCTGCTCGAGGAGAACGACATCGAGGTGTTCCTCGCCCGGCTCGACCCGCTCGCCGCGATGGTGTGCGAACGCAAGCTCGACAAAGAGTTCCTCTACGACTCGATGGTGGCGCAGGCGCTTGCCCACTATCTCGAACTTGGCCTGCTGCGGCGCGGGGTGCCCTACCGCATCTCGATGGACATGCGCGGCGGTCTGCGCGAAAGCTACGAAGACATGGTGGGCGAAAGCGTCGGCAACGTGCTCATGCACCGCGCCGAGCCGCTCGTGACCGGCTTGGACGTGCGGTTCCTCGACTCGCGTTACTCGGCAGGCGTGCAGGCGGCCGACTTGTTCAGCAACGTCTACCGCACTGCGCTGACCCAAAGCGACTCGCCATGCACGAACTTCCTGCGCAAGTTCGAGGCGGACGGCCGCGTACACACGGGCTTCACCTTCGGCCTGCCCGAACTGGCCGACCAGATGACTCAGATCGCCGCGGACCTGCGCGCCCGCGTGGAGCTCGAACGTACGACGGAATCCGGGGGCGCGCCGGCAAGCGCGCCGGCCTTCCCGGGCGGCAGCCCCGTTCCCGCCGCGACCCTGGAGCCCGCCGACGCAAACCCGTCCGGCATGAGTGCCGGTACGAACCCGGACGCAGCTGCAGACACAGGCGCCGCGGCCGAAGGGTCGTCCGAGGCCGCCTACGCAGAGGAAGCAAAAACCGGGCACACGGGCGGCGGGACCTCGCGCTCGGCACGCCGGCGCCGTTCGCGCGCCGCCCGCAAGGAGCACGAAGCCGCCGAGCAACACGAAGGGGAACGCGCCGACGAAGACCACGAAAACCTGCAGGACGACGGCATGCCCGCCGACGCGGAAGGCGCCGCGGCGGGCACGGAGCCTGCTGCGGCCGAGCCTCCCGCAACCCTGCAGGAGGCAGTCGTCGGCGACACGCCCGCCGACCCCGCGCCCAAGCGCAGCCGGGGGGGCAGGGGCCGCGGACGAGGTCGGTCGGCAACCGCCAAGGAAGACGCGGACGCCGGCGTCGACAGGGTTCAGACAACCGACCTTTCCCGCGGTGACCAGGCCTTCGACACGAGCTACGCCCGCAAAGACGCCTCGGCAGCCGAAACAGCCGGCGGCGCAGGCGACAAGGACCCCTCCCCTGTCGAAACCCCCGTCGCCATGCAGGGCACCGCCACCGCGGTCGACGAGCCCGAAGCGCCCACGCCGGTACGCCTGCCCTTTGCCCCGGCACGCGACATGCGCCCCGGCCGGTCGGTCCGCATGCGCCAGTCCCTTGCGGCCCAAAAGCGCGCCGCAAAGCTCTCCGCCCGCAGGCAGCAGCAGGCAAGCGCCGACGCAGGCGCTCCCGAAGCGCAGCCGGCCGGGCAGGTCGCGGCCCCGGCAGAGGCGTACGCAACGGACCCCGCGGAAAAACCGGCCGGCGCCGACCGTCCCACCGAGACGCAGGCGCCTGCAACCGGTCGCGGCACCGCGGCGAACGCGAACGTACCCGAAACGCATAGCGCCTCACGGACCGGCCGGCCGACCCCGCAGGACAGCGCGGAACCTGCAGTCGACCAAGCCGTGCCCGTACCTGCGACCACATCGGCCGAGGGGGACAGCGCCGCAGGCAAACAGTCGCAAACGCCCGCTAAGACCCGGTCGCGGCGACGCTCCTCCAAGAAGGCGGCGGCAACCGAACAGGCCCTTGCCGAGTCCGCAGGTGCCGCAACCCCGGCAGACGCCCCCGCAGGACCCGCAGCTGCCGGCGTGGACGCAACGGATGCCGCAACCGGCAAAAATGCGAAAACCGCCGCAGCGGCATCGGACGAACCCGCCGGCCCGCCGGCCGACCATGAAACGCCCGAAGGCTCCCCGGAAACGGTGGACGCCCCCGCCCCTAAGCCCACCCGCCCGTCGACACGCAGCAGGTCGGCTGCCAAGAAGGCCGCCAAACCGTCCGCCGACCAGAAAAGCGGCATCGGCGTCGCCCAAGAGCGACCCGGCGCGGCGCAAAGACAGGGGCAGAGTCACGAACAGGCACAGGGTGGCGAGACGCCCCGGCCGAACCCCTCGTCCGGGCCCTCGTCCGAAAGCACCGACCCGCCTGCTGCGGTCGCCGCACCGAAGGCGCCGGCACGCCGCGGCCGCCGCAAGGCCGCCGCAAGGCCCGCCGCGCCCGAGGCGGCACCCGAGGAGAAGCCCGTCTCTTTCGCCATCGGGCAGCAGTAGCCGTATCGCGGCGACCGACTGTGCAAGCCGCGCCCGCGTTCCTTCTGCCGCCACGGCGTCGGACGGGGCGCGGGCGCGTGCAAAACCCGCCCCAAACGAACGGCCGCACAGCGGCATTCCCGCGCGCCTCGCCCAGCACTTCTGCTTGCTGATCTAGACGCCGCCGACCTGTCGGCCGTCTTCGGCACCCTCCCGTGCACGGGCGGCCTTGCGCGCCAGGTTCGCCCGGCGGTTTCTCAGGTTCTCCACTGTCGACTCCATGCCGTAGGGCACGTACGTCAGGCTGTCGAGGTCGTCGGGCAAGTAGCTCGCCAGGCCCATCGGGGCGGTCTGCACCATCCGGTCGGGCCGGGGGCCAGGCGTGGCGAGCAGCGCATGGACGGCGGCTCCTTTGGCGGTGAGGAACTCCTCGTAGTCGCTCTGGATCTCGGCCGGGTTCGCCGCGTGCAGGTCGCGCGTGGACCACACCAGCTCGTAGCCGGCAAGCTCGAACTGCGTGAGCGAGAAGTCGAACAGAGGGGCGCTGTCGGTCTTGAAACGCACGGCACCGCCGGGGGCCAGCACGTCGCGGTAGGCGTCGAGGCGCTCGGCGTGGGTCAGGCGCTTGGGGGCCTGCTTGGCCGGCGTGAACGGCGTCGAGAAGTTGAGGTAGACGAGGCTCAGTTCGCCGGGAGCGAAAAAACTCCTCACGTCGGAGGCGTCACCCAGTAAAAAGACCGCGTTTTTCACGCCCGCCTCGAGCGCCCGCTTGGCCGCCATGGCGACGCACCCGCGCTCGCAGTCCATGCCCACGAACAGCACGTCGGGCTCGACCGCCGCGGAGCGCGCCGTGAACGACCCCTTGCCGCAGCCCAGGTCGAGCCGCACCTCGCGCGCCCCGGGCAGCTGGCGCCTCGCCCACGAGCCGCGGCAGCCCGCGGGGTCGTCCTCGATGACGGGGGCATACCAGTCGAAGCGCTTCTCGAGATGCTTGAGCTTGCGTGAACGCATGGGCAAACGGGTCCTTCGCGTGACGGGCGGGCGGATGCGGCGGACAGCATAGCGCATGAGGCGAGGCCGACAGGTCCGGACGGCGCGCCTCCCCGATAATCCACCCGCGGCCCCCTATCCCAACGCCACGTCGAGCACCGTGTCGAAGAAAGAGATGCGTATGCCGCGCACCGCGGACGCGCCGTCCATGCGCGCCCTCCTTTGTGCCGAACGGTCCTTGTACACCGCATGCGGAAGCGACCGTCTCGCACCCGCGCGTCCTCCCCGTCTGCGGAGGGGCCGCGCCTCCCCTTCGCCGCACGCGCGCCATTCCACCCGAACGGCCGCCCGGTTCTCGCGCCGCGCGCTCCGGGCGCGCTTGCGGAAGCCGGGCGGCCCGGCGGGCAGGACTTACTCGCCCGTACCCTGCACGCCGTTGGCGTCGTCGTTCTCGCGAATCTCGACGCGGCGGATCTTGCCGTTCACCGTGCGCGGCAGCTCGTCGACGTACTCCACGATGCGGGGGTACTTGTAGGGGGCGGTCCGGGACTTCACCCAGGCCTGCAGCTCCCGGGTGAGGGTCTCCGAGGGGGGGAAGCCCGGGGCGAGCACCACCGTGGCCTTGACGGCCTTGCCCCTGACCGGGTCGGGCACGCCGGTGACGGCGCACTCGCGCACGGCCTCGTGCTGCAGCAGCACGCTCTCGATCTCGAAGGGGCCGATGCGGTAGCCGCTGGACTTGATGACGTCGTCGTTGCGGCCCACGTACCAGAAGTAGCCGTCCTCGTCGACCCAGGCCATGTCGCCGGTGTGGTACCAGCCGCCGCAGAACGCCTCTGCCGTCTTTTCGGGGTTCAGGTAGTACTCGCACACGATGCCCACGGGGCGCGGGTTGCACTCGATGCAGATCTCGCCCACCTCGCCGGGGTCGCAGCGGCCGCCGTCGGCGCGCCGGATCTCGATGTTGGCAAAGGGGACCGGCTTGCCCATCGAGCCGGAACGCGGTGCGGAGCCGACCATGTTGGCCACGATGACGGGGCTCTCCGTCTGGCCGAAGCCCTCGAAGATCTCCATGCCTGTGTGCAGCTTCCAGAAGTCGAACAGGTCGGGGTTGAGCGCCTCGCCGGCGGTGGTGAAGCGCCGCACCGAGGTAAGGTCGTAAGCGTCCACGTCCTCAAGCGACAGCATGCGGTACATCGTGGGCGGGCAGCAGAACGTCGTGACTCGGTACTTGCCCACCAGGCTCAGGATCTCCGAGGCGTTGAAGCGGTCGAAGTCGTAGGTGAAGACGCACGCCTCCATGAGCCACTGACCGTAGTACTTGCCCCACACGGCCTTGCCCCAACCGGTGTCGGCGATGGTGAAGTGGATACCGTCGGGCCGCACGTCGTGCCAGTGCTTGGCCGTGACGAGGTGTGCCACCGCATAGCCTGCGTCGTGCAGGACCATCTTGGGGTTTCCGTTCGTGCCGCTCGTGAAATACATGAGCATGCCCTCGTGCGCGTCGGTCTCGCGGCGGGCGAACTCCGGCGACGCCGAGCGCACGCAGGTGTTGAAGTCGAGCCACCCCGCACGCTCGACGCCCGCAGCGCACACACCCTCGGGACCCGAGAGCTCGGGGCCGCACGGCTCGCCGGGCACGAAGGCGAACGACCCGTCGGCGTTGCGCGGGGTGAGGCCGCCGCCGGCACCGTTGACGAGGATCTTGGTCTCGAGCGTGGCGCAGCGGTCGGCCACGGCATCGCACACGTCGGCAATGTCGCCCACGTTCGTCGCGACGAGCGCTTTGACGCCCGCTTCGTCCAGCCGGTACGACAGATCGTGCTCCTTGAGCATGAACGTGGCCGGCACGATGACGGCGCCGAGCTTGTGCAGCGCGGTGGCCACGAACCAGAACTGGTAGTGGCGCCGCAGGATGACCAGAACCCGGTCGCCGCGCCCGATGCCGCAGTCGGCCAGGAAGTTCGCGGTCTTGTCGCTCCAGTACTTCATGTCGGCGAAGGTGAAGACGTGCTCCTCTCCCTCAGGGTTGCACCACACCATCGCACGGCGGTCGGGGTCGTTGACCGCGATGTCGTCGACCACGTCGTAGCCGAAGTTGAAATCGTCGGGGTAGTCGGCCTCGAACTTGACGAGCACGCCGTTGGCGTCGAAGGTTTCGCGGCAGAATTTCTGGTGCAGGTTGCGCATGGGATGGCCTTTCGTGTCCGGATGCCCTGCGGCGCACGGCGTCTGGTCGAGACGGGCTTCGGGAGGTCCCCAGGGCCGTCGAGACCGTCGCGGCAGTCTGCGGGCAGTGTGAGGGGCAAAACGCGATAGGAAGCCGGCGTGCGCCCAACAGGCACAAGTGCGGCTTCCTATCGGTAGGTTGCAACCCGGACCGGGGCACCGTCTGCCGGCTTTGGCAAAGCCGGCCCGCGCGGCAAGGCGCGGATGCCGTCGGTGCAGGCCGTTTTATTATCCCCGAGGCAGTAGCCTACTCTACCGTCGCCTCGGGGTCCTTAATCACAATGGCAAGGAACACAAGCGGTTCGCCGTCGAGCGCTATCATACCGTGGCCGCGCGTGGCATCGAACATCACGAAGTCGCCGGGGCCGAGCTCCTCGACGTGGTCCTCATAGGCGAAGCGCATCTTGCCGGAGATGACGAACTCTATCTCTTGGTCGTCGTGGTAGGAAAGGTGGATGGGCTTGTCCACCAGCTCGGGATCGTACGGGACCGTCACCACGAACGGCTCGGCGAGCTTGCCCCTAAAATGGGGAGCCTTGTGCAGGTACTCGAACCCGGCGCGGCGCTTGATGCGGAGTCCTTCGCCCCTGCGCACCAGCGAGTAGCGCGACAGGCGGGGGTTTTCACCCGTCAGCAGCTCGATGACGTCAACGCCCATGCGCTCGGCGCACTTGTAGAGGAAGGTGAAGGAGAGGTCCTGCTCGCCCGACTCCTGGGCGGCGTACTCGGCCAGGCTGCGTCCGGTCGCCGAGGCCATCTCCTGCATGGTAATGCCCATATCCTCGCGAAGCGCGCGGATGCGACCGGTGACTTCCTGGATGTTCGGGTCCATTGGGCTGCTCCTCTTGTCCTCACGCCGTACAGCACGCGCCTGGCGCGCCGCGGGCGCGGCGCGAGGCCGCGCACCGTTCGGGTTATTCTAGCGCAGCGCGGCGGAGTGCGGGCGAAAAGATCTTTCAGGTTCGGAGACTCGGTTGAAAACCCGCAACCCGCCCATACCCGCCGCGACTCCGTGGACCGCCCGAGGCCGGGTGCCCTTGAAAGCATGCGGAGAGGGGCAGGCTACCGCGCAGCCTTCCCCTCGTCGCGCCGGCGGATCTCGACGCGGCGGATCTTGCCGCTGAAGGTCTTGGGCAGCTCGTCGACGTACTCCACGATGCGGGGGTACTTGTAGGGGGCGGTCCGGGACTTCACCCAGGCCTGCAGCTCCCGGGTGAGGGTCTCCGAGGGGGGGAAGCCCGGGGCGAGCACCACCGTGGCCTTGACGGCCTTGCCCCTGACCGGGTCGGGCACGCCGGTGACGGCGCACTCGCGCACGGCCTCGTGCTGCAGCAGCACGCTCTCGATCTCGAAGGGGCCGATGCGGTAGCCGCTGGACTTGATGACGTCGTCGTTGCGGCCCACGTACCAGAAGTAGCCGTCCTCGTCGACCCAGGCCATGTCGCCGGTGTGGTACCAGCCGCCGCAGAACGCCTCTGCCGTCTTTTCGGGGTTCAGGTAGTACTCGCACACGATGCCCACGGGGCGCGGGTTGCACTCGATGCAGATCTCGCCCACCTCGCCGGGGTCGCAGCGGCCGCCGTCGGCGCGCCGGATCTCGATGTTGGCAAAGGGGACCGGCTTGCCCATCGAGCCGGAACGCGGTGCGGAGCCGACCATGTTGGCCACGATGACGGGGCTCTCCGTCTGGCCGAAGCCCTCGAAGATCTCCATGCCTGTGTGCAGCTTCCAGAAGTCGAACAGGTCGGGGTTGAGCGCCTCGCCGGCGGTGGTGAAGCGCCGCACCGAGGTAAGGTCGTAAGCGTCCACGTCCTCAAGCGACAGCATGCGGTACATCGTGGGCGGGCAGCAGAACGTCGTGACTCGGTACTTGCCCACCAGGCTCAGGATCTCCGAGGCGTTGAAGCGGTCGAAGTCGTAGACGAGCTGGCAGCCCTCCATGAGCCACTGGCCGTAGAACTTGCCCCAGGCGGTCTTGGCCCAACCGGTGTCGGCTATGGTGAAGTGGACCCCGTCCGCCTCGATGCCGTGCCAGTGCTTGGCCGTCGTGATGTGCCCCAACGGGTAGCTGTAGTCGTGCAGGGCCATCTTGGGCTCGCCGCTCGTGCCGCTCGTGAAGTACATGAGCATCGGGTCGGTCGCCTTGACGGGGCGGCGCTCCCAACTCGACGGCGCGGTGCGCACGCCGGTGTTGTAGTCGATCCAGCCCGGGCGCGAGCAGCCGGCGGCAAAGACCCCCTCGGGGCCCGACAGGGCCGCGCCGGTGAGGGCGGGGTCGGCCTGGGTGCCCGCGCAGCTCTTGATGTCGAACTGCGCGCCGTTCACCAGGAAGAGCTTCACGCCGGCGAGGTACTCGTAGCCCGGCTTGTCGGCGTTGGCCATCACGTGGTCCACCACCTCGGCGATGTCGCCCACCGAAGTCGCGACGATCGCCTTGGCTCCGCACGCCTTGATGCGGTAGTCGAGGTCGTGCTCCTTGAGCATGAACGTGGCCGGCACCGCGACCGCGCCGATCTTGTGCAGCGCAAGGCTCGTGACCCAGAACGAGTAGTGGCGCCGCAGGATGACGATGACCTTGTCGCCGCGCCCGACACCCTGCGCCGTAAGGAAGTTCGCCGCCTTGTCCGACAGCTCGGCGAAGTCCGCAAAACGGAAGTGGTGCTCCTCCCCCTCGGGGTTGCACCAGATCATCGCCATGCGTTCGGGGTCGTTCACACCGATGTCGTCGACAACGTCGTGGGCGTAGTTGAAGTGCTCGGGCGCGTGGGCGCGGAACTTGACCAGACGGCCCTGGTCGTCGAACTCTTCGGTGATGTACCTCTGGTGGATGTTTCGCATGGGCAAAGACCTCGTGCTCTCTTTGGGCTTTCCATCAAATGCGACGTATCGTAGCAGGTGCGTAGGTGAGGTGCCTTCACATCTCAAAAGCCGCGCATGAAATGTTCTCACCCTGCAGATGAGTTCGGCGCACGGGGCGGTCGGGACGCCCTCGGTGAGGGGAAGGCGGCCTCGAAGGCCGCCGGAAGGTTCGGCAAGCTCCCAGGGGGGTTCGGATCGGGCCAAAGGTCAACCATGAAGCCGCGCGGCGCACCCGCCCCACTCCCCCTCCACCGCGCCTCGCTATACTCTTTGTACTGTTTACCGTCATCGCCAAAGGAGCACCGCCCCATGCCAGCCTCCCCCAACCCCGCCCTTGTCGCGGCCGTGTGCGCCGAGACGCCCGTCGTGGTCCTCACCGGGCACTACGGCGTGGGCAAGACCAACCTCGCGCTCAACCTGGCACTGGCGTGCGCCGCTGCAGGAGAGCAGGTCGCCGTGGCCGACTTCGACCTGGTGAACCCCTACTTCCGTTCGAGCGACTACCCGCAGGTGCTCGCCGCCGCGGGCGTGCGCCTGGCAGCCCCCACGTTCGCGGGGACCACGCTGGACACCCCCAGCCTCGGCGGCCAGCTGTTCGCCGAGGTCGAGCGCGCCCTGGACGGGCCGGGTCGGCGGCTCGTCATCGACGTGGGGGGCGACGACGCGGGCGCCTACGCCCTGGGCGGCTACGCCCGCGCGCTCCAGGGGCCGCAGGTGCGCGTGCTCTACGTGGTGAACGCCTTCCGCAACCTCACACAGGAGCCGGGCGAAGCCGCCGCGGTGCTGCGCGAGATAGAGGCCGCCGCGCACCTGCGGGCCTGCGGCGTGGTGAACAATTCCCACCTGTGCGACGAGACTTCGGCCAACGACGTGGAGCGCGGCAGGGCGTGGGCACGCACCGTCGCCGCCGAGCTCGGCCTACCGTTGGTCGCCACGTGCGTGCCCGCTCACCTGGTCGAAACCTGTTATTCCCGCGAAGACGGCGCGGAGGCGTGCGCACCCGTAGGAAGATACGTTAATACGCCCTGGCAGTAGACCAAGGGCGATTACGGAAAGGGAGGAGCGCCAATGCCACGAATCATCGTGGACGACCGCTACTGCAAAGGCTGCGGCCTCTGCGTCGACACATGCCCGCGCGGCATCATCGAGCTCGACGTTTCCCGCATCACCGCGAAGGGCTACCACCCGGCGCACATCACCGCGGGGTCCGAGTTCAAGTGCACGGCGTGCGGCACGTGCTACCTCATGTGCCCCGACGTCGCGATTACGGTGGTGAGGTAAATGGCCAACGAGCAGAGCACGTCCCAGAAAGTCCTCATGAAGGGCAACGAGGCCCTGGCCGAAAGCGCCATCCGGGCCGGGTGCCGCTTCTTCTTCGGCTACCCCATCACCCCGCAGACCGAGCTCGCGGCCTACATGAGCAAGCGCATGTCCAAGATGGGCGGCACCTACCTGCAGGCCGAAAGCGAGATTGCGGCCATCAACATGGTCTACGGCGCCGCAGCGTCCGGAGCGCGCGCGATGACGTCGAGCTCGAGCCCGGGCGTCTCGCTCAAGGGCGAGGGTGTGAGCTACATCGCCGGTGCCGACCTGCCGGCGGTCATTATCAACGTGCAGCGCGGAGGCCCCGGCCTGGGAGGCATCCAGCCCTCGCAGAGCGATTACTGGCAGGCCACGCGCGCCCTGGGCCACGGCGACTTCTTCATGCCGGTGTACGCGCCGAGCACGGTGCAGGAGATGGCCGATCTGGTGTACAACGCCTTCGACGTGGCCGACCGCTACCGCACGCCCGTCATGGTCCTGGCCGACGGCATGCTCGGCCAGATGATGGAGCCCGTCGTGCTGCCCGAGCCGCGCGACCCTGCAAGCCTGCCCGCGAAGCCTTGGGCCACCGACGGGCACCGGGGCAGGCGCCCGCACAACATCGCCAACTCGCTCTACCTCACACCCAACAAGCTCGAGGACCTCAACGTAGCCCGCTTCAAGCGCTATGACCAGATCAAAGCCGTCGAGCAGCAGGCCAAGAGCTTCATGGCCGACGACGCCGACATCGTGGTCGTCTCGTTCGGCGCCACCGCGCGCATCTCGCACAGCGCCGTGGTGGCCGCGCGCGCCAAGGGGCTCAAGGCGGGCCTCGTGCGCCCCGTCACGCTGTGGCCGTTCCCGGTGGACGAGCTCGCCAAGACGTTCGGCACCGCCAAGGCCTACCTGTCGGTCGAGATGAACATGGGGCAGATGGTCGACGACGTGCGCCTGGCGGTGAACGGCCGCGCGCCCGTGGAGTTCTGCGGGCGCACCGGCGGCATCGTCCCCACCCCCGACGAGGTGCTCGCCAAGCTCGAGGCGATGGCCGGCGAGCTGGGCGTCCCGTACACCGACTGCGCGAAGGCAGGTGAGTAGCATGCTCGACTACGCTTCGAACGTGGAGCTTGGTGAAGGCGAGAAGGTCGTCAAGGCGCGCCCCTCCTCGCTCGAGCCCGTGCAGTTCTCGTACTGCCCCGGCTGCCCCCACGGTATCGTGAACCGTCTGGTGGCCGAGGTCATGGACGAGCTGGGCATCGAGGGCACGACGGTTGGCATCGCGCCGGTGGGCTGCTCGGTAATGTGCTACGACTTCTTCGGCTGCGACATGATCGAG